>NC_019701.1:2123750-2482500 GCF_000317065.1 Pseudanabaena sp. PCC 7367 | reverse complement strand
CGGAAATACGATTATTAATTAATTGCGGTGCGGCTTTTTTATTGACGGTGATGCCCACCGCATTGCTCTGCACCAGATTATCTTTGATTTCTGGCTGAGCCGTATCGGTAATGTGAATACCACTAGCTTTATTGGTGACCAGCACATTTTTGATTAGGCTTGGCGTAGCATTACCACCAACATAAATGCCATCCTTGCCATTACCGCTGATGGTATTACTGGCGATCGCCGCACTGGCAATCGATTCGATCCAGAGGCCATAACCATTTTCATGGCGATTGGTCACGGTCACCCCGCGAATCTGGGCTTGATTGGCCACCACGATCGCCACATTTTGTTTTCCAGCGGCGGGCGATCGATAATTGCCACCGCCCAGGATCTTAATCCCACCACCTTTTTTGGTTTCATTACCAGAAATGATCGTGCCAGTTCGCAGTTGGAGCGGAAATTTTTCGCCACTGTCCTCGCTATAGGTGCCAGGCGCAAGTTGAATTACCGCCGATTTGCCATCCTGGAGTAAACTCATGGCTCTGGTGATGGTTTTGAAGGGCGCTTGGGGGCTACCATTACCATTGCGATCGCTACCAGCATTAGGATTTACATACAATAAAATTTGGGTTTGACCATTGGTTGGCACCTGCGCCAGTTCAATAGTTGGGCTGGTTAAGCTGAAATATTGCAAGTGCGACGATTGCTCCTGAAGCTCAGCGGCGATCGCCCCAGAACTATTCAAACCATATCCACCCATAGCGGTGCTACCGATTGCCACCAAGGCGATCGCTAAACCAAATTTGTTTGCACCCATATTCTTTGACGGCAACTTCATTGAACTCTGCATCATAATAAGCATGATCTGTGGATAATTAAACATTAAAGCCGTCGATAGGCAAGGGGTATTTCCTAAAGCTGTGAACCAAATTGATAATCAAAACCAAAGTCAAGCCCAAATTCAGGCGAAAACACAGGCGAAAACACAGGCTCAAAATCAGACTAGCGATCAAGATACAGGGCGATCGCCACAAACCCAGACCATATATCGCATTTTGGATGCCAATTTAGATCGAGCGCGGGAGGGATTGCGCGTAATTGAAGAATGGTGTCGCTTTGGCCTGGAAGATCGCCAACTTTCGGCGGAATGTAAAGATTTACGCCAGCAACTCGCCCAATGGCATAGCGCCGAGATCAAGGCGGCTCGCAATACCCCAGAGGATCCTGGCACAAACCAGAGCCATGCCCAGGAAGAAAGGCGGCTTAATATAGAGTCGGTACTGAGTGCTAATTGTTCCCGCATCCAGGAAGCGCTGCGGGTATTGGAAGAATATAGCAAGCTGATCGATCCGCAGATGGCTAAGTCTTTCAAGCAAACTCGCTACCGCGCTTATACGCTGGAGACTCAAATTAACCAGGTGAGCCAGTTTAATCATGCACCTCCTAATTGAGCTAATTGAGCTAATTAATAAAATTCAGTTTAATGAAAAAAGTTGCTAAGACCACAACAAGTTGCTTATTCGATCGCCAATAACAGCAAATAGGGATCTGAAAATACCTACCCAACTCAGTTTGATTAAGGTAGTTATGCACAAATAAAAATAAAGATATTCGATCAAGCACGATCGCCCCGATCAAGCCCCCATCCATTAGCAAACAATTTCTATCTCTATGAGTCAAGCAACCAGCAATCTCCACCAAACCCGCCTAGCCAAAATCAGCCAAGCAAGATTATATCTAGTTACTTCCCCCCATCAGCAAATTTTAGAAGTAGTCGAAGCAGCACTCAAAGGTGGCCTTAGTCTGGTGCAATATCGGGATAAGGATGCCAACGATCGGGCTCGCTTAGAAATTGCCGCTCAGTTGTGCGATCTCTGTCATCGTTACGATGCCATTTTTTTAATCAACGATCGGGTTGATATTGTCCTGGCCGTGGGCGCGGATGGGGTGCATGTGGGGCAACAGGATTTACCACCGGACGTAGCGCGAAAAATCTTAGGCACAGATTATATTATTGGCCAATCGACCACTAGCCCTGCGGAGTTGGAAATTTCGCTCCAGGCTGGGGTTGATTATGTGGGGGTGGGGCCTGTGTTTGCCACTCCAACCAAGCCAGGAAAAGCGGCGGCCGGATTTGAATATGTGAGTTATGCTGCCCAAAAGTTAACTATGCCCTGGTTTGCGATCGGTGGGATTGATGCAAATAACCTGGCTGAGGTGATCACAGCGGGGGCAAAGGGCACGGCGGTAGTCAGGGCGATCATGCAGGCGGCTGATCCCCAGGCAGTTACGGCCAAGATGTTGGCTCAGTTTAAGCAAGATTAATAGATGGAGTAGCGCTTGAGTTTAAAAGCATCAGTATTTATCGCCACCAGCCTGGATGGTTTCATCGCCAGGGAAGATGGCTCGATCGACTGGCTAAATGTTGCCAATGCCGTAGTGCCAGAGGGCGAAGATTGTGGTTATGCCTCGTTTATGGATTCAGTGGATGTATTAGTGATGGGTCGCAACTCCTATGAAAAGGTTTTATCCTTTGGTGCATGGCCATATCAAGATAAGCAAGTGATCGTTTTGAGTAGCCGTGCCCTTGAAATACCTAACGACCTAAGTAGCAACGTGGTACATTCAGCCGAAACTCCCGCAGCATTGCATCAGCGGTTAGCAAATCAAGGATTTAAGCATATATATATTGATGGCGGGATCACAATTCAGCGGTTTCTGGCAGCAGGACTGATCGACGACATCACGATCACGGTGATCCCGATGCTGATCGGTCAGGGGAAATCTTTGTTTGGTGAGTTAGAGCAAGATATTTTGCTAAAGCATATTAAGACCAAAGCCTATGATTTTGGTTTTGTTCAATCGACCTATGAATTAGTAAAAAATATGTAGCTACCAGGGCACCTTCGCTGCCGCCTCAAACATCAATGGGTGCAGCATCCTAAAACCAACGATCGTGAACGCCACCCCCAAATAGGCAGGGGTTAAAAATTCTTCTAGCTTAAGCTCTTGCCTGCCCTCCCAGATCGCCTTGAACGGGATAATCGAGGTGCGCTCTTTTACCTTTGCAAATGCATCACCGTAGCGCTTGGCCAAACGCCGATCGCCATGCCACACCCCAAATAAATGGTGCAAAATCAAGCCCAACGAAGTCACCACCATAAAACTACTGCCAATCCAGAGCGTGTGGGCAATGCACCAGATAATTTGCCCCACCATCTGCGGATGCCGCGCAATCCGAATGATGCCTGTTTCAAACAGATGGACTTGGGGTTTGGCGATCGCTGCCACCTCCAGCAAATTAAACGTGGCTGGATAGAGAAAAACAAATGAGATTACCGACAGAGCCGAAACCACAATTTTGATCCCCGGCACCGCTTGTACCTGCCAGAGCTGCACCCCATCATAACGATGATTAAAAAAGTAAATAATCATCACCACCGCCAGGGTCAGGCTCACCAGGGCAAATAAAACCCGATAAGCCCGTGCGCCGATTAATTCTTCCATCCGCGATCGCAGCGCTGCTAGGCCACTGTGGGCGATCGCAAAAGTAAGCAACAATCCCGCCATGATCCAGTGGGATTGATAGTTGGTAAATATTTCCATCTACGCTTCCGGCAGAACTAATTCTGGGACTTCCATCGGAATCTCATGGCGAGCATCAGTAATCAACCAATCCAGGGCAGAAGCCTGCAGGTCGATCGAAGCACCGGTATGGTCAACACAATAGCGGCCACACACCAGCTTATCCACTAGTCGCACATCGGCCAGGCGCGAATATTCAAAAATTACACTGCGCTCCACCGTAGCACCACTGCAAACATGGCAATTGGGTCCAATCATCGCTGGCCCGACAATCTTGGCCCCATCCTCAATCTTGGTCATGCCGCCAATATAAACTGGCCCAGTAATGTCTACTTTGTCCCAGTTCACCGACACATTCAAACCAGTGAATACCCCTGGTTTTACTTGAATCCCTGGAATTTGCACATTGCGGATCTTGCCTGCCAGCACATCTTGGATCGCCTGCCAGTAATCGGGCACCTTTCCAATATCCACCCATTCAAAGTCCATTGACTTGGCATAGAAGGGTGCTCCTTCGGCCACTAGTTGGGGAAAAAGATCGCCACCGATGTCATATTCTTCTCCAGAGGGTACATAATCTAAGACCTCTGGTTCAAAAATATAAATCCCAGTGTTAATTTCATTACTACGGGCTTCTTCTACACTCGGCTTTTCCTGGAAAGTTAAGATGCGATTTTCATCATCAGTTACCACCACACCATAACTAGACACTTCACTTTTAGGCACCGACTTGGTTACCACAGTTGCCAGAGATTGCTTTTTGCGATGCCACTTCACCACCTCCGACAGGTTTAAATCAATCAACGCATCTCCGCACAGCACCACAAAGGTACTATCGAAGAACGGCGAGAAATCCTGGATTTTTTTTAAGCCACCGGCAGAACCCAGGGCACTGCCTACCAACTGGCCTTCCACGATGCTGCCCTCAAAGGAGTAGGCCATCTGAACCCCAAATTTCTGGCCATCACGGAAATAGTTTTCAATCTCCTCAGACAAATGGCTTACGTTTACCATAATTTCGTCGAACCCATGTTCCCGTAGCAGCTCCACCAGAAATTCCATTACTGGTTTTTGCATGATCGGAATCATTGGTTTTGGCATAATATAGGTGATTGGGCGCACACGTGTACCCTTACCGGCTGCCAGAATCATGGCTTTCATAGTTACTTATTCCTCAATCTAACTTACGTCCAGTTAACTCTACGAAGATATCTTCCAGATTAGAAGCCCGCACCATCATGCCAGTGCGATCGCGGTGTTGATCGACATGGGCATTAGCTTGGTCTAGATCTGGAAAGAATTGAAAATCCAACTTGCCATCTTGCTCTTGCTGGGTGATTACAACTGCTTCACCATGCTTACGGCGCAGTTGATCAGGTGTCCCCTGTTCAATTAATTTACCTGCATCCATAATGCCAATCCGATCGCAAAGGAACTCAGCTTCTTCCATATAGTGGGTGGTAAGCAAGATGGTCATCCCTCGATCTTTAAGTTGCTGAATAATCTCCCATAAGCGTCGTCTGGTTTGTGGATCGAGTCCTACAGTTGGCTCATCCAAAAATAACACTTCTGGTTGATGCAGCAATGCACGAGCGATCTGCAAACGGCGCTTCATCCCACCGGATAAGGTTTTCACCATTGCATCTGCGCGATCGGTCAGTTCCACATATTCCAGATATTGCCCGATCGCCTGCCGTTGAATTGCTGCGGGCATTTGGTGGAGGCGGGCATGATATTCCATATTCTCCCACACTGTCAGATCGCCATCGACGCTGGTTTGTTGCAAAACCACCCCGATCGATCGCTTCACCTGTTGCGATTGCCGCCCCACATCAAAGCCAGACACCTCAATTTTGCCCTCACTGGGAATAGTCAGGGTGGTTAACATCCGAATTGTGGTTGATTTACCCGCCCCATTTGGCCCCAACAGGCCAAACATCTCTCCCTTTTGCACTTGGAAGGAAAGCGCATTCACAACGGGAGTTTTGTTGTAGTATTTGTAGACGTTTTCTAATAAAACCGCGCTATCGCTCATAAAGATTTTTGTGTTGATTAACGTCTACCTCTAACCATTGTTAACTAACAGTTCATTAACAGTTAGCTATCGGTAGCCACCTGCGGCAAGGGCATTGGCACCGATCGACTGTTGTACAGGCTCATGGTTTTGTCTATACCTTGCTTACCTATAGATATAATAGTGTCTTGGGCTAGATCTAGTACCTGAGGCAGGATTTTTTGTTCTGCTGGCATAAACCCACCTAGCACATGGCTAATCGTGTCTTGCCGATCGTTCTTTTGCTTACCAATGCCCAATCGCAACCGGGGAAAATCCTGAGTCCCCAGATGGGCGATCATTGACTTCATGCCATTGTGCCCCCCTGCCGAGCCAGAATGCCGCAGGCGAATTTTACCAAGGGGTAAGTCCATGTCGTCATAAATTACCAACACCGATTGGGGCTCCAGCTTATACCAATCCAGGACTGCTCTTGCCGATCGCCCAGAATCATTCATATAGGTGGTGGGCTTGAGCAGAATTAAGCGATCGCGCCCAGGCTGACGATATTCAGCACTGATACCATGAAATTTTTTTGCTTCAGTCAGGCTAGCACCCCAATAGCGGGCAAGTTGATCGATCGCCATAAACCCAATGTTATGGCGAGTGCCTTCATATTTAGCACCAGGATTTCCCAATCCCACAATTAGCCGGATGATTTGGCTTGACTCCATTACTTCAAATCTGGGCAGCTACCCTAAGGATCAGCAACTAAGCCTCGGCCGGTTGCTCTTGTGCTGCACTGGTTGCGGTTGCTTCGGATTGCGCTGCGGGTGTGGTAGCAACATCTACGGCGACCACCTCTGGTGTAGCAGGCTCAGCAGGCGCAGTGGATTCAGAGGACTCAGATGATTCGGATGATTCGATCGCTACGGGCTCAGACTTGGCTGGGGCAATACTTGGCGATTGATTGGGCGAGCTTGGGCTGGAATTCTTGACCGCCTCTACGCTGTTGTTAATTTCATCTTGGAACTCCCTCGAAGCATCCTGAAAACTTTTGATCGCCTTACCCATACTACGTCCAATTTCTGGTAATTTTTTGGGACCAAAAATCAATAGCGCCACTACCATAATCACCACCATTTCCGGCAGCCCAATCCCAAAAATATTCATGGTTACACTTACCTCGCTCTAGTGCTTTTACGTTGCTATTTGCATTACTATTTGCATTACCTTTCTAACATAAACCTACCCCGCTACCTGAGCGAAGTAGGTTCAGTTTTGGCTATGTTTAAAGTCGGCGCAGTTACCAAACTTCAAACCTAAAACTAATCTCAGTGGGGATTTAAACCAGGTATCTCAAACTAGACTTGCCAATATCAATATAAATATTAAACATAAAGACGATCGCCCAGCCCAAGCAAACCATAACAGCAGCAATTAATTAATTGACTTAATTAACCGCCCCAGTTTACATCCACGCCATTGAGAAGCAGTGAGGAATTATAAATTTGCAGAATGATGATTAAAAACACCAAGAACAAAGCCATAAAGACTCCCATCAAAGGAGTGGTGCCCCAGCCACGGGCAACCTTACCATACTCAGAGTTTAACGGTCTGAGTAATTCACCAAGCCGAGTGCGTTGTGCCATACTTAACTCTTTTACTTAGTCTGTATCTACTTAGTTTTTCAAAAAAGTTATTATTACTTAACTTAATATTATAATTGATTGTATCAGTGAATCAGGCCGCAAGGTCTAATTAAACATCTAATTAATACTAGTTAATAAATCTAGTTTATAAATCAAATGGAAAATGCAACCTCACTTATTCTAACTATAGCGACAATCGTGGTTTGTATCACGGCTTTAGCGATCTATACTTCCTTTGGGCCTCCTAACAAGGAGCTAGCCGATCCATTTGAAGACCACGAAGATTAAGTCTAGGCTTTGGTTTTAGCCACTCTTATCGCCATCCATTAGCCTGAATCATTAAAAAGTCACAGGGCTAGTGGGGCGATCAGTGGGCTTTGAAGCTATACCCTAATTAAATATTAAACGTTAAACGTTAAACAATCCCTTCAGAAGGAATTGCATCGGGCATCAGCCAAGCTATACCAGCCTGAATGATCAGCCCAGCGATCGCTACTAATAATGCCGTGGCCAGGGTTGACCTGGTTTCATTTAAATTTGCAAGCTGACTAAATCCACTATAAACCGTCAGAATGCTATAGCAACCACAAATGAGCGCGATGCACAGCAACAAAATCGACCGCTCAAGGGTATAGAGCCCAGCCGCGATCGCCACCATGCCCAGGGGCACAAGCGTCGCCGCCGCCATAAATAAATCACCAGTAAAGCTGCCTTTGCCGCGCAGGATCGATCGCAAGAAGAAGCTAATCACCGCCAGGGACAAGAATAAGACCAGCCCGGCCAGGGCAATTCTGCCGCTCGGTGCAGTGGCATAACCAAAATGTTGCCACCACAAAAAATACACCCCACCAACCAGGCAAACTTCAAATAGGGCGGTTAACACAAGTGCCACATAAACTGCCCGATCGCCAACCTTGACATAAGCTGGCAGCAAGCCCCCCAGAGGATTGATCGCAAATAGGCGCAGGGCTAATCCAGTGCTTTGAAGTGGCTGGAATAGGCCAGAAAAGCCAGATATCGGTAGCTTAAGCTGAAGATTAGGCAAATCAAGGGAGATCGATTTGTTACCACCAGCGGCCAGGGCATCTTGGGCTAGTTGGCGACCGGAGGGATCATTGATTTTTATAAATACATTCACTGCCGCCTGGAGATCTTGCTGAGCCGCAGTTTCATTCCCCAGATCACGCTGCAATAGCCCACGGCGATAAAAAGCTTGGCCATAATTGGGGTTTAATTCGATCGCCTGATCATAGTCTTCGATCGCACTTTGGTCATAACCTAAGCGGGAGCGAGCCAAGCCACGCTGATAATAAGCTTCGTTGAGTTGGGGCTTTAGTTCGATCGCCCGGTTTAAATCAGTCACCGCTGCCGCTGCGTTACCATTGCGATAATGAGCCACCGCCCGCTTGAGATAGGCTTCTGCAAAATTACTAAAGTAATCCAGGGCACGGCTGAACAATACGATCGCCTGGTTGTAATTGCCATCCTGGAGGCTAAGCAAACCCTGTTCATAGAGGCGAGTATGCTGCGAGCTGGGCGATCGCCTGGGATCAAACTGAGAGTTGCCAGAATTGAGATGCCGATCATAATCCGAGCGGGAAGCGGGCTCAGCTAAGATTCGATAGGCTTGGGTCACTTGCTCAAATCGATCGCGGGCTACCTGATCATCGCCATTTAAATCAGGATGATATTTACGGGCTAGCCGTCGATAGGCAGATTTAATTTGCTCGGCACTAGCACTGCTGGCCAGTTCTAGAATTTGATAGTAGGTTTGATCCTTTGCCATAAATTCAATTAAGTGCCTTGATTTTTTAGCAACCTGAGTTTGACAGATATTTACAAACAACCCTTAACTCATTATTGCTGGAGATCGCCGGAAGCCCCTATTCCTTCGTTTGCGATTGATTTATCGAAATTTATTAATTTATTGAACTGACGTTTAAGCACCATTAGGCACTCTCAAGCATTGTATAAGCGCATTCTTGAGCAAGATTGCTTATTAGCCCCTGTTAAATTTAGGGCTTGTTTGGGTATTTCAGCAATAGTTAGCAGGGGGAAATTTAACTATTATTGCTCTAAATAGTATAGCCAGCCCGATGAAGCATGATGCTAACAGTCAGGCTGACTAATTACCAATATTCAATATTATTAAATTACTTAACTAACTAATTAACTATTGAATCAATCTAAAGCTAGACCGTTTCCGTGGGAGCCACCGCTGGATGCGATCGCTGCACAATCCCATTTAGCCCCACGATCGGCGTGGCATGTTTCTGGCGCGGATCGGTCAGCCCCACCATGTCTGAGTTGCTCTTGCCCGGTGCCACCATCGGATAGCAATTTTCATTGCGCTTAACATGGAAATCAGCTAACACAGGGCCATCATGGGCAATAATCTCAGCCACTGCTGCGGCAATATCATCACCATGCTGAATCACCATGCCCTTAAGGCCAAAGGCATCAGCTAGCTTCACAAAGTCAGGCATCCCTACCTCCATATTCGAGGAAGAATACCGCTCGCCATAGAAGCTTTCCTGCCATTGGCGCACCATCCCCTGCCAGCCATTATTAATGATCGCTGTTTTCACATTAATGCCGTACTGAGACAATACTGCTAGCTCTTGCAGGTTCATCTGGAAACTGGCATCACCACTAATGCAAATCACCTGTTCTTGGGGCAGAGCCACTTTTGCGCCCAGCGCCGCCGGCATCCCATAGCCCATCGTGCCCAGACCAGCACTGGAAATCCAACGCCTGGGGCCACATTTGAGGAACTGAGCTGCCCACATTTGATGCTGTCCCACATCGGTGGTAAAGAAAGCATTGGGGGCTTGCTTGCCAAACTCAAAAATCACTTCCTGGGGCGAAATGCAATTGGGGTATTGGGGCACGACCAAAGGATAATCATCCTTCCATGCCTGAATTTGCCTTAACCAGTCAGCGGTGCGTACTTCCTCTTCGTAGGTGGTCGAACCAAGAATCGCCGCGATCACATGCTTTACATCGCCCACGATCGGCACCTGGGGTTTGCGGTTCTTGCCCAACTCGGCCGGATCAATGTCAATGTGAATTACTTTGGCTGTTGGCGCAAACAGGTCAAGCTTGCCGGTCACGCGATCGTCAAACCTGGCCCCAACTGCGATTAAAAGATCGCAACCTTGAACCGCATAGTTGGCATAGGCAGAACCATGCATTCCCAGCATCCCTACCGACAGCGAGCTGTTTTCATCAAAGGCTCCTTTCCCCATCAGCGTAGTGGTAACTGGGATTTGGAATCGATCGGCCAATTGTTGAATTTCCGCATGGGCACCGGAAATAACTGCACCACCACCCACATAGAGCAAAGGTCGCTCTGCCTGGCGAATCAGATCAACAGCCGCCACAATCTGGTTAGGATGCCCCTTAAAGGTGGGCTTATAACCGCGCAGGCTGATTCCTGCATTGGGCTGATAATTACAGGCAGCAAGGCCAATGTCTTTGGGAATATCAATTAGCACAGGGCCAGGGCGACCAGTACCAGCAATGTGAAACGCTTCAGCCACAATTCTGGCCACATCTTCTGGTGCCCGTACCACATAGGAATGCTTCACAATCGGCAGGGTGATCCCAAAAATGTCGGTCTCTTGGAAGGCATCTGAGCCGATCGCATAGGAAGGCACCTGGCCAGTGATCACCACCATTGGCACTGAGTCCATTTGTGCCGTAGCGATCCCTGTCACCAGATTAGTTGCTCCTGGCCCAGAAGTTGCCACACAAACACCCACTTTGCCTGTGGCTCTGGCATAACCATCGGCAGCATGGACAGCACCCTGTTCGTGACGCACCAGAATATGGGTGATTTCGTCCCTTTCTTCTGCCTTGTAAATTTCGTCATAAACAGGCAGAATCGCGCCGCCTGGATAGCCAAAGATGTGTTCAACACCTTGCTTAACTAAACTGTCTACAAGCGCAAAAGCACCAGTTGTCTGCAAATCTGCCTCCTAGTAATCCTCGAAAGATCCCTTAGCCTGTACAAATACTTAAATTAGAAAAAATACTTAATTAGAAATACGATAACAAAGTTTAAAGGTGCGATGAACTTCGATCTATCAATGTATTAATCAATGCATTAATCAATTGCCTTGGTGTTCACCAAGCTGTTCCACCAATTTCTAGGTGAACATATAAATCGCCATAGATATTCGATCGCTTCCACCTTAAATCACCCAAACCTGACTTGAGTGACCTTCAGTTTAAGTAGTGATTAAGTAGTGAATGAGCAAAGATTTAATTATTTTAGGATATCTACACTCTGTGGAGGTAGAAACAGATAGAACTATCTATCTACTTTTTATTCTATCCATCTACATTTCAATCCGCATTAAGCATTAAGGTAGCAACACCACGATGACCGTAATCGGTTCAACTCGTATCCTAACATGACCAAGCGAGGCCAATCGCCGATCCCAGGCAACTTAGAGCCCTTCACACACAAAGGTTTGTGATCAAAGCGTCTGGTGTAGCGATCGCTAACTCAAATCAATATTGTTAACATTTCTTTGCAATTGTTGTAGTTATGTTTAGCGATGTTCTTTTAGTTACCGACACTTGTTTATGGTTAGATTACAAAGTAAGTAGCGTAAAGAATAGTAAAGCAAAGTAGTTGAGCTTAAATAATCTAATTGGCACGGTTGAGAACGCTTGATCCCACAATTGTGTAGCTGCAATTGTGTAGCTGTCAGCATCAATTCTCAGTCGTCCATAGTAACTGCCTCAATTACACTAAAAAAAATTATTAGATCAGGTTCGATCGCCGTCAGGTTGGCATAGCCCAAATTAAGGTTCAGATTAAGGTTATGATCTAATAGCTCTGGCGCTGGCGAATAAGCTCAAGCTATGAATTACAACGTTGGTTAATTAAAGTTCATGACTCAGACAAAATCCGAAAAGCAAGATATACCGATTAATATTTATCGCCCCAAGAATCCTTATGTGGGCAAATGCATTTCTAATGATCCGCTATTGCGAGCTGGCGCAGGCGGACAAACTCAACATGTCAAGATGGATATTTCCAGTGGCGATCTGCGCTATCTGGAGGGGCAAAGTATTGGCATCATTCCTCCTGGCACCGATGACAGGGGCAAGCCTCACAAACTCAGACTCTATTCGATCGCTTCGACCCGGCATGGCGACGACGGCGATGATAAAACCGTTTCATTGAGTGTGCGGCGATTGGTCTATCAACACCCGGAAACTGGTGAAACTGTTGAAGGGGTATGCTCCAGCCATATTTGCGATCTCAAACCTGGCGATGATGTCACCATTACTGGCCCAGTTGGCAAAGAAATGCTGCTGCCTGATGATCCCAATGCCACAATTATTATGATTGCCACCGGTACTGGGATCGCTCCGTTCCGGGCTTTCCTCTGGCGCATGTTCAAGGAAAAGCATGAAGATTATAAGTTTAATGGCCTGGCCTGGCTCTTCTTTGGGGTGCCTAATTCAGCCTCAGCTTTGTATAAACCAGAGTTGGAGTGGTTGCAATACAAAAATCCTCAAAACTTCCGTCTCGATTATGCCCTCAGCCGTGAGCAAAAAAATCGGGATGGCGGCAAAATGTATATCCAGCATCGTATGGCTGAATATGCTGATAAGTTGTGGAACCTGATCCAAAAGCCCACCACCCACACTTATATTTGTGGACTGCGGGGCATGGAAGGCGGGATCGCTGAATTCATGACCGAAACAGCAGCCAAGAGCGGCGTTGAATGGTCGGAATATGAGCGCCAGATGAAGAAAGAAGATCGCTGGCATGTGGAAACTTACTAGATCTTGCTCAGTTTTTATACTTTCGATCGCTGATTATTGCTAATTACTAGAGTTACCAGAGTGACTAGAGTTAATTAATTTGCTAACGGCGATCGTATAGTTGTTTAACGGTTTGATCTACAATCGACATACTGCACTAATAGTCAACAAATTAGTCAATAAATTAGTCAGTAAAAGTGAGTAAGTATTAAGCCAGTAAGCTTAAATGTGCTCAATAAATAAATCAGGTAGGGTGGGCATTATGTGTTTAGGCGTGATGTCCACCATGTTTGTTTGAGGCCAAACTTAGCCATGTCGGAAGATTATCCCCACTTATCTTGCCATTTACCCCCCAAGCTATATGAGCTGTTTTGTGGTTGGAAACAGCAACACAAATATACCTCGGACTCAGAAGCGCTGATTGCGGTGTTGGTGCAGTTCTTGATCTCTGGCACTGAGGGCTCGGCGCAGGCTAATCGATCGCAGTCAAGCCAGCTAGATCAGCAACCGCGATCGCCAGATCCTAGCCTGCTCAATGCGGTGGGTGAGTTGGCGCAGCGCATAGATTACTTGAGCAATCGTCTTGACAGCCTGGACAATACCCTAAGCGCGATCGATCTCAGCGATCTACCTGAGCATCCCAATCAAACTGGAGCCGCTTCTAGTCCACCTACCGCTCCAAACAAAGACATCCAGGGCTCAACTAATCAAACAACACCAACCAATCCTGGTACAACCTTCAGTCAGCAGGCTGCCAATTTTCAATTTTCTAATTTCAGCCCCGCTGGATTCAATCCCCCCATTCCAGAGCCACCATTTCCCAGCGATCCTGCCATTAATCAACCTGCTCCAGCGACAGCTGCCGATCAATCCCCCGCACATGAACAAGCGACAAAATCAGAGGAATCAACGGAGCAACCAGATCATGAGCCAGAACCGATCGCCTGGGAGGTGTGGGCATATCTAGAACGGCGGCGTAAAGATACGCTACGCCAGGTGGACACCTTCGATAGCGAATGGCAGGCAAATCGATTTTTAGAGCAAGCGGAGCGGGAACGCAAGGCAGGCTTGAAGGTGCATTATGAGATTCGGCCAATTTTTGCGCCCGACCCTGATCCCACTGATCCCAATGATGCTTCTGATGCTTCTGATCCAGAAATCAGTAGTGACGATCGCGCTGAGCCAAGAACTCCATCTGACTCAGATGCGGCCAGAGCGGATCACGAAAATAATGATGCGATCGATGTGGAAGTAATTTTCGCACCGGAACCAGTAGCCACATCAAGCGATCGGGATTCAGCAGGAAATCCCCAAGCATCAGCCAGTCAAGAAAATAATGATGCAGATATAGATGCAGATACAGCAAGTACAACTAAGCAAAGCGATCGCCCCGATGCGCAAAATACTCAATTAGGGGATCAAAAAAATACCGATCCCGCTGCGGCAAACAATTTAAATCCCACCGCAGAAATTGAATCACCCCCAGATCCCATGCACCAGAGTGAACCAAAGGTGGAAATTTTTACGGATGCAGTCAAGCCTAACCGCGATCGGCAAGATTTATCTTTTTTGGATAATTTAATTAATCTGGCCACCACCGCAACTGAAACAGAAACAATTCCCGATCGCCTCACCCAGGTTGAACTTGCCCAGAGACTAGAAGTCAGCAACCACACCCTCAATCGTTATAAGTTAAACCCCGGCTTTGCCGGATGGTGTCGAAAACAACCCAAACAGCAACCCCGGGGCGAAGTGTGGCAATATGATCCAGGTGATGATTTATTTCATCGCTTGGAATAATTGGAATAATTGGATTAAAAGCAAATAGAGTTACTTCCAGCCAACCCGATCCATAATCCTGACTGCTTCCGCAGCATTTCTGCCATACACCGATACATTCGTATCATCATCATTGAATCGACCAAAGCTAGCCACGACTGGATCGATCGCAACCCCGCTCACAATCGGATATTCGCTATTACCCTGGGCAAAAAACACCTGTGCTGAAGAACTAACTAAATATTCTAAAAACTGCACAGCAGCATCCTTGTTAGGGGCATTTTTAAGCATCCCACCACCACTGATATTAACGTGCGTACCACCGTTAGCCAGCTTGGGGAAATATACGCCAATCTTCTTGAACACATCCATCTTGGCCTTATCTTTCGGCTCGTTATAGCGTGGCAGATAGTAGGTATTAGCGATCGCTAAACTACCAATCCCCGACGCTGCACCTTCAATCTGAGCCCGATCATTACCCTGGGGCTCTCTGGCAAAGTTAGCCACCACACCCCTTGCCCAAGCTTCCGTTGCCTGCGCTCCCAGATTTGCGATCAACCAGGCCACCAGCGATTGGTTATAAACATTGCTGGACGAGCGAATCAAAATCTTGCCCCGCCACTTAGGGGTAGCCAAATCTTCATAGGTAGACAACCGAGCTGGATTAACCGTATCGCGGTTATACATCACTACACGGGCTCGCTTGGAAAAGCCAAACCAGAGGTTATTGGGATGCCTGAAGCTGGCAGGGATTTTACTCTTCAGCACATTTGAATCGACTGGCGCAAAAATACCGCGCTGCTCTGCCTTCCAGAGCCTACCAGCATCAACGGTGAGAAAAATATCCGCTGGGCTATTCCGTCCCTCACTCACAATCCGCTCGATCAGTGCGTCCCCTTTGCCTTCAATCAAGTTCACCTTGATCCCAGTGCGCCTGGTAAAACCGTCATACAGTTCACTATCGGTGTTGTAATGCCTTGATGAATAAAGGTTTAGCTGTTTTGATTGGGCACCAACTGAGCCAGGGTTGGCCAATTTGCCGGCGGCGATCGCCAAGGCTGCCGTCCCAGCCCCTAATAATGTTCTTCGTGAAACTTTACTCATAACTCCAAACGTCCTAACTACCTGAATTTCCTAAATAAACAAATATCTAATCAACTACTTGAACTAGCCTCACGATCGGAGCCTTAATCCCATCTATCTCAACAATTCAGCCTCAACTACAGCAATCGGCATCACCCAATGAACCGCTGCAATCGAGCCAATTATGCCAATCATTCTGATTACTTACTCCAAAGGCACTTACTTACTCCAAAGGGACTAAGCAGTAGGGTTGATAATCACCTGATTAACCATCCCCAGCTCATGCCCCACCAGAGGTAATCACCAGTAATCACCAGTTCCCAAAACTAAGTTCGGCTGTCCTGGCGGCAAAATTGTTAAGTATGGCAACAAAATCTCTAGCGATCGCTAGCCAAGCTATTGCATTTCAATGTGCTTTTATTTTAAACTTATTGCGAATCATTTGCACTAAATATAAAAATTATTTTCAATAGGTGCAAGAGGTTATGGCAAAAGAATTGTTACAACTTAGTCACAATCACAAGATCGCTAAACCTAAATCAGGCTACTGAAGTTTATAAAAACAAACAGAAAAACACTTTAAGGGCTAATTTAGCCATAATGACGAGGTTTTTGGTTTGCTTAACTAAACTGCTGACAAGTTTAATGCCAAGCAAATCTACCACCAAGCCAAGCAATTACCCAAACGCGATCGCTAATCAAACTCAAATTATATTTTGACTCACCCAGCAAACTAATTAATAATCTTATGCAACAGTTGCAAAACCCCAATTTACCCGATCGAGCCAAACAAGCTCTGTCTGGCCTTGAGGCAAAATCATTTCGCCAGCGCGGTTTTACTTTCTACAGTGAGCGAGGTCTGGATGCAGATCCTCTCAGCATTGCGAATCAGGACATAAATCCTGAAAACTCAGATCAGCCTAAAACTCAGAGCATAGCTGTTAGTGCGGATGGAGAGATCCAGGTATTGGGCAATAGCCAATCATTCCCGATTGCGATCGCTTCTGTGGGGCAAATCGGGCGGATCGCTTGGTTCAGGGGTGGCCGCAAAAGAAGTTTTCTGGAAATGGGATTGCTACCGGGCACGGAGTTTCAAGTGATCAGCCATAAGTCTAGTGGTTCGGTGATCATTACGATCGGCACCAGGCAAATTGGGCTGGGTCAGAGTTTAACCGAACAGATCATGGTCACAGCCTTAAGCTAGGCTGGCTGCTTAGCTATTTACCTAACCGATCGAAATTATGGGTTAGTGGTAATTATGGGTTAGTAGTATAAAGGATTTTTAGCGAATAACGATCGGGGCGATCTCAACCCCACGGGTGAATATTATTAATATATGCGCTTGCCGAATTAAATATGTGTGATTACTAATTATGGAAATACTGGTTAGCTTGGCTACTGCTTTTCCAGTCGATCGCTCAAAAGATTAATGAGGACAAAGCCTGGACTTTTAATAATTTGCTATTAATAATTTATTAAAGAAAATGCTGCTTGCTCTGGGTTTTAAATATTTCTAATATTCCTGATATTTCTAGCATTTGCTATGTCTAATATGATTAAGATTAATATGTCTAACGGCGTTAAGCACCAGTTAGCCAGTTAGATGTTGTACTAAGGCTTGTAGACCAAGTCGATAGCTATTCACCCCAAAGCCGCTGATTTGGCCAACTGCCACCGGCGCAATATAGGAATGGTGGCGAAATTCCTCCCGCTTATAGACATTGCTAAGATGCACCTCGACAGTGGGTAGATGCACTGCTGCGATCGCATCCCGAATCGCCACACTAGTATGGGTATATGCACCTGGATTGATCAAAATCCCAGCTTTTTGATTAAAAGCAGCATGGATCGCATCGACCAGCGCCCCTTCATGGTTTGATTGCAAAAATTCTAAGCTAGCCCCAAGTTTTTCGGCATCTGCAATCAAGATTTGATTAATATCGGCCAAGCTGAAACTGCCATAGATTTCGGGTTCCCGCAAACCCAGCATATTCAGGTTGGGGCCATGCAAGACTAGTATTTTCAACTTTTCTGATCCTGGTTATTAAGCAACTAATTTCAACTAATTTAAGTAATTGAATTATAGCGATCGCCATGTTTTTACGATGGGTGATTACGATGGGCGATTACGATGGGCGATCGATCGGGTTTGATCTTACATAACTAAGATCGTGATTTTTTGGTTGTCAAACCTAAGACAACCCTGGCTTGATCAATAAAAAACCCCGCCGCAAGCAGCGGGGTATTCAATTTATTGTATTGGGAATATCTCTAGTTGTCTGTTCTCATGCAACTTTTGATACCCTTTACCTTGCTCTTTAACATAATTTGTAATCATATTCTCATCGCCATGTTTGCCTACCGTACTGGCAAAATATCCATCACTCCAAAATTCACCGCCCCATAACTGACGCTTCACTTCTGGACATCTACTAAATATTTCTCTAGCACTTATACTCTTGATCACTCTCACAATTTTGGTAACACTGTATGTCGGCACTGATTGCACCAGCAGATGCACGTGATCGCCATCTGTTCCTATCTCTAGAAAATTGATTTGATATCGCTTTTCTATCTCCAGGCAAACCTCTTTTAAAACCTGGTCTACTTCCGGGCTAAACACTGCCCTTCTATACTTAGCTGGAAATACTAAGTGATATAACAAGACGCTTACATTATGACTTTTATGAATGTACTGGCTCACAAAAGTATATTACGCCGCAAGCGGCGGGGAATTAGACCCTATAGTGATTAAATTTTAATTTTTTTATCCCCAGCTAACAATCACAGCAAAGCATATAAAATTCCAAAAATTAGGCGAAATAGGGTCATAAACGCCATTGCACCCAAACCTGCCATTGCCGCGATCAACAGGGCGATTACCGGTGAGGTAATACTAATTAAAATTACTAAGCCAGTAATATTAAGCAGACCAAAGAAAACCGCCGCCCAAAACCCACCCACCATCAGCAAAGCAATCACCAGCATATCTTTGTTATCCAGCAGGCTAGTAGCACGCAGAATAACTAAAAAAATGCCGATCGCGGCCGTAGCCAAGAGTCCAAGCTCTATTGCTCCGAAGAAAGCTAAACCAACAATCCCTGCTAAAGATGCCTCAAATCCAACGAGGAAGGCAGCAAAAAGTTGCTTGGCGATCGGTGCAGCTAACACAAATGGGGTGCGCTGCTTTTGCTTTACTGGTGGAGGGTTAATGGGATTGGCAGGTACAGGATTTTGGGGTGCTTGAGCTGGTAATGGTTGCGATGATGCTTGTGGTCGCATTGGCTGAGCTGGTTGAGCTGACCTAGGAGGCGAAATTGGGGCAGCCGCAGGGGGTGGAGCGATCGGCTGCTGCTGATACTGAACAGGTTGATTTGGAACTGGCGTGGATGATGATGCTTGGGAAGGCTGAGGTGGTTGAGTAAAGCGCGGATTTGGGGCAGCATTAAACGCCGTAGTCATGCCAGTGGGCATTGGTTTACCAGCCAGGGCTTCATACACCGCGCTCGCCGATTGATAACGATCGTTAGGGGCATTTTTGATCATCATTGCCAACACCTGAACTAATCGATCGCTCACCCCAGCAGGAACCAGCAATTGCCAACTAGGATCAAAACGATTGGCACTGACATCAAACAACTCCTCCGGTTGCTTCGCCGTTAGCAAACAAATACAAGTAACGCCAAAGGCATATAGATCAGACGCAGGCAAAACATGATCGCCACGCATTTGTTCAGGTGCACCATATCCAGGCGTAAAAATACCAGTGGAGCGAGCTTTTTGCCCTGGGGTAGTGGTGGTAATTTGCTTTACTGCGCCAAAATCTAGTAAATAAAACTGGCCATCGGTTTTACGCGCCATAATATTAGAAGGCTTGATATCCCGATGGATCGAGCCGCGATCATGCACAAACTGCAACACTGGCAGCAGGCTGGTTAAAATACTGCTGACTTCCTGCTCGGACATGGCACCAGTTTTTTCTACCAGTTGCTCCAGGGTAAACCCATCAATGAACTCCTGGGCTAAATAGAAAAATTCATCGGCAGTGCCAGCTTGCAAGCCCGGTATTTCTAATTCAAAATAGGCCAGCAGATCGGGGATCTGGGGATGCCTGCCCAAGTCTTCGAGCACCACCCCTTCACGCTCAAACATTTGCTTGGCGATCTCCATTTGCTGAGGATTCAAGCCGGTGGGCAAGAGCTGCTTAATCACACAATCGCGCATCCCTGGGGTGTAGCGATCGCGGGCTACAAAGGTAGCACCAAATCCACCCCGCGCCAGGGGCTTAGTTACAATGTAGCGACCTGCCAAGATCTGGGGCATGCCACAATTGGTGCAAAATTTTTGATTTATGGT
This sequence comes from Pseudanabaena sp. PCC 7367, assembly GCF_000317065.1. Taxonomy (GTDB): domain Bacteria; phylum Cyanobacteriota; class Cyanobacteriia; order Pseudanabaenales; family Pseudanabaenaceae; genus Thalassoporum; species Thalassoporum mexicanum. Next base: position 2,462,277 of record NC_019701.1, on the reverse strand, counting down.
CTTGATGGTTTTGCTGTGATCAAGATCAGGAAAGGAATTTTGGGGGCGTGAGCAATTGGGGCGGGTGCAATACGTGTCCATTACAAACCCTTAAATTTGAATGTTTCTAAAATCTTGGTTGCCACTAATATCATATAAGTATGCAGTCCGATCGAAATCTAACCAAACCGAATAGATGGATTTTATCGATCGGTAGACCCTATCGACTGTCCATTGATTAGGGTAGCTCTTTGGGGCAATGGTAATGTTAGCCGCAGCAATATTAGTAGATTCTGATCCGTAGTTGATTAAGCATTAGTTAGATTGCTAGTAACAAACCCAAAGTTGCAGTGTAAATATAGCAGGCATATTCACGATCGCATGTGCAAAATTTAACGATCGGCACATAATTACGCAAGTGGTGCTGTTAATTAGCCTGAATAGATATTATTAAGCACCAGCTAATTTAATTAACTTGGTTTAACTAGTAACTTTATTGAACCAGCCAGGACAACCGGAGCCCATAGAGCCTTGCCAACTCAAAACAACCTAGAGCCTGGTTTCAGTCGATCGCCTGCACTTCCACATCGATCGTACCTGGGGGCGTGAGCCGCACAAATTGTTGGTCTTTAGCCTCCAAGGGCTCACCACAACTAGGGCAGTTAAACTCGCTGCCCTTGGCCGCAGTTGCCCTAAACTGACAAACCGGACAATCGGCTGTGACCAGGCTGCGCTTTAACCACCACTGGAACCCGACCAGGGCAATGATCGGTGCGATTGTGATAATGCCGATTAAAATAAAGATAGAATTAACCAGCCAGCCCAAACCGATCGCACTCAGCCCCCAGATCACCAAAAAAGCAGTAATCAAAAATCTCAGCCCACCGAAGCCATTGCCGTAGGGATTGGAACCAGAATTGCCAAATCTATAAAATTTCATTGTTCGTGCTGCTAACCTCAGCTTATGCTTGGCTTAATCATAACCTGCCCCTTGACCTGGTTCAAAGTGATGAGAACCGCATGGGTGAGGGCTGTTTACCTCCCCATTGGCGATTTATTTGGGATTATTATACCTGGGGGTAGATCTAGTTTATTTAAATAAAATTAATGACAGTCCATAGGATAATGACATTTCAGCGATCGCTAAACCAATTAGATCGTTTTAGATCGTTGTTTAGTTTTGTAGATATTTTAGATATTTCGGTGGAGATATTGTAGCAGCCAGCTTCCTAAAGCTAGGATCAATAGGTTAAAAACATTATTAACAATGATTAAAACCAATGATCAAAAGGGTTGAACTATGCAGAGAAGAGACCCATTGCCATTACAGCGAAAGATATGCTGTCCGTTCTTTTACATTTTTCTTAAACTAATGTAATTAATATACTTTGATAATCATTATTTATTTAGCTCCCATATAGATCTACGGGGAGAGCATCCTAACTATTATTTGTTGCAGAGATTTATTGCAAAGAACCTAACTTATTTGCGCCAGATAATTGAGTAAGATGGTGGATGCTGTCCCGTATTTTTCGCCCTCATCTCAGCCTGCTTAGGTTCTATCTCACGTTTTTTACCGTTTCAGTCAAGCCATCAATTACGGGTGGCTTTCCGTTACAAAACACATGGAAGCACTTCGAGTTCTTATCTGGGATCACAACTTACAGGATGTGCAGGCCATTCAACAGGAACTGCATGATGCAGGGCTCAACTGTACCTATCAATACCTAGACCCTGACCCCAATTTTCGGGCGCTAATTGATCACTGCGCTTTTGATGTAGTTTTATGTGAGTATGACCTGCCAGATGGCGATTGCATTACTGCACTGCAGCAGGTGCGATCGCAATGCGGCAATCTCCCTTTTTTTGTGGTTACGCATAATCAAGACTTGGCAGTAGAAGCCAAATTGATTGAAGCAGGCGCAACTGATTTTATTCTCAAGCCACGTCTAGCTCGTTTGGCTCCATCCCTGAAAAGGGCAATCAATCTACAGGGGCATGATACCGATGATGTAAATGATGATGTAAATAATGTAAATAGTTATGAGGCGACAAGCCCCAGTCAAAGTAGTCAAAACAGTCAAAAGAATAGTGTGAATAGCCCTGGGTTGAGTAACCATGACAATCACAACGATCGCCTCATCCTCACCGAGTTCAATCATCTTTTAGCCAAAATTTCAACGCGATTTATTGACACCCCCAGTACCGAAATTGATCAAGCACTGCTGCCAGCAATTCAGGAAGTGGGTAGTTTCTTTGGCGTAGATGCCTGTAGAGTTTTTCAGTTGGAACCAGATCGCAACCATTTTAGTATGACCTATGAATGGGTTGCGGTGGGCGTTGAGCCTTTAATTGCCAAAGTTCAGCATCTAGCACGTAGCGTCGTGCCCTGGATGAATCAGAGCATGGAGCGTGGTGAAGCGCTGCAAATTGACGACATTGCTCAGTTGCCAATTGAAGCTGCCAACGATCGCCAAATTTGGCAAGAATTTGGTATCAAAGCAATTCTCTGTGTACCGCTGATTAATTACGACAAGGCGATCGGCTGGGTTGCCCTTGCCAATTCCAGGGTAACCATCAACTGGACTAAAAACGAGCTGAGTTTGCTCCAGGCTATTAGCGATATTTTTACAACCGCTTTGCATCGCAGACAGACCGAAGCCCTGCTACACGAAGCTTACCAGCGCCTAGACTTTCATGTCAGCAACTCCCCCCTGGCGGTGATCGAATGGGATGCAGATTTACGGATCACTAGATGGTCAAAACGGGCTGAAGAAATATTTGGGTGGCAGGCCACGGAAACCATTGGCCGGCTTTTAAGTGAGTGGCAATTTGTGCATGAGGATGATCTCAATGCCGTAACTAAGGCGATCAAGCCAATGCTGAATGGTTCAGATGAGCGCGTGATTAGCCACAATCGCAACTACACCAAGAGCGGCGCGATCGTCCATTGTGGTTGGTATAACTCGATTCTGCGGGATGAGAATGGCAAAATCAAGTCCATTTTATCGCTGGTAGCCGACTTTACCCAGGCCAAGCAAACAGAACAAGAATTAGAGCAAGCTCGGCTTCAACTGGAAGAAAGAGTGCAAGAGCGCACCGCTGAGCTACTGCATACCAATGCCCGCTTGCAGCAGGAAATAATTCGAAAGCGGGAAATTGAAGCAGCCCTGCGCCATAACGAATCTCGCTACCGGGCTATTATTGAAGGCCAGACCGAGTTGATTTGCCGTTTTCTGGTGGATGGCACGCTGACTTTTGTAAATGAAGCCTATTGCCGTTATTTCCATCGTGAGGTTGAAGAATTAATCGGCCAGAAATTTTTACCCTTGATTCCTGCCCCTGATATGGCGATGGTCACTCAAAATATTGCCGCCTTAAGTAAGGATTTACCTGTCATTATCCACGAGCATCGCGTGGTTGATTTCTATGGTGGGATCCGCTGGCAACAGTGGACTAATCGCGCCATCTTTAACGATCGCCAGGAAATAGTTGAATATTTAGCGGTAGGTAGAGATATTACCGAACAAAAGCAAGCAGAAATAGCATTGATCGCCAGTGAGCAGCGCTATCGCGCCGTGGTGGAAGACCAAACCGAAATGGTATGTAGAGCTTTGGCTGATACAACTCTTACCTTTGCTAATGATGCCTATTGTCGCTATTACCAGGCTAGCAAGCAAGATTTAATTGGCCGCCGCTTCCTTGAATTAATTCCGCTGCAACAGCGAGACTATGTGAAATCGCAGTTAGCCCAGATCACTTACCATCAACCACTGGTAACGATCGAATATGAATCGATTGCTCCCGATGGCAATACGCGCTGGCAGCAATGGAATAATCGTGGCATTTACAATGAACAAGGCGAGCTAGTAGAGATCCAGTCGGTCGGCCGAGACATTACCGATCGTGTCCTGGCAGAGGAAGCACTGCGCCAGAGTGAAGCTAAATTTCGCCAACTGACCGAAAATATCCGCGATATTATCTGGATGCGCGACATCAGCACCCAAAAACTAATTTATGTCAGTCCTTCCTATACCAACCTGACTGGTTATTCGCCAACCAAAATTCGTCGGGATATGAATTTCTATGTAGACCAGGTGGTTCACCCCCTCGATCGCAATCGGGTTGGTAGGTTTCTGGCTAGTTTGATGGATGGTGAACTACTAGAGCCAGATACAATCGAATATCGAATTGTACGCGCTGATGGTGAAGAAAGGTGGTTGCTCGATCGCTGCTTTCCTGTATTTGATGCGTTGGCACAGGTCTATCGCTATGTGGGCATCACCGAAGATATTACAGAACGGCGCAACACCGAGGCTTCGCTCCAACAAAGCCAGGCTACTAACAATGCTTTGATTAGCGCTCTGCCCGACCTGCTGATCAGAATGCGTAGTGACGGCACCTATTTAGAAATTTATCCCAGCGAAAGAGTGCAAATCTATAAGCCAAATAACACTTTTGTGGGAGTAAATTTGCACCAGATTTTGCCATTTGAGCTTGCTACACAGAGAATGCATCTGATGCACAAGGCTTTGCAAACTGGCGAGATCCAATTTCATGAATATGCCCTAGAAATTGATGGCAAGCTTCACCACGAAGAAGCCAGAGTGATTGCCTGTGGCGACGATGAAGTTTTAGCAATCATTCGGAATATTGACGATCGCAAGGAAGCAGAAGCCAGAATTATGGCAGCACTGGCACAAGAGCGTGAATTAAACGAGTTGAAATCCCGTTTTGTAAGCATTACCTCCCATGAATTTCGCAACCCCCTGGCAATTATTTCTGCTGCGGCTCAGGCATTAGAGCGTTATGGCGATCGCCTCCCCGAAGAGAAAAAGCTCGTTCGCCTCAAGCGGATCCAGGCTGCTTGTAACTATATGGCTACGCTGCTCAATGACATTCTGGTCTTTGGTAAGGCTGAGGCAGGAATGCTTGAATTTCATCCCGCGCAATTAAACCTGGCGGAATGGTGTGGGGTTTTATTAGAAGATTTCCGCCTTAGTCAAGAAGTAGAAGGGGGTAATCAAAATCAGGTTAAGCTCCATTACCAGGTTGACCCCGATCTAGCCAATGGCATTTGGCTGGATGAGCGGTTATTGCGGCATATTTTAGTTAATTTGCTCTCCAATGCGGTAAAGTATTCTCCCGATCGGGGTCAGATTGATTTTGTAGTTAGTAACCAAGCTCAAAATATAATCTTCAAGGTGGTCGATCGCGGGTTGGGGATTCCGCGAAAAGATCTGCCCAGATTATTCGAGCCCTTCCACCGGGCGCAAAATGTGAGGGATTTACCTGGCACTGGCTTAGGTATGTCGATCGTCAAGAAGTCGGTTGATATGCATGGCGGTGAGATCCAGGTTGAAACCGAAATTGGCAAGGGTTCAACCTTCACGGTAATTTTGCCCAGTCAACCCAAGTTGGAATAGTCAGATAGTTTATAGGTTGTGTGACCAGTTATGGCAAAGGCGATGCAACTGATTGCCCTGTTTTTTATAATTTTGGGATTTCTGTTTGCGATCGCTAACGTGGCAGCAGCGATCGCGCTGGGCATGGCGGGTATGATTGCCCTGGCCTCAAGTTACCTGTTTGATCCATTGCGGCGGAGCCAAATGCCTAAGCGAGTCCAGTCTCGCCAAACTACGCGTAGATCTAGTAAATCAGCTAGGCGATCGCGCCCATAGGCAGCTAGGTCAAACTTGAAAAAAATTGCACTGGCACTAAATGAGACAATACATGATTATTTATTGCTAAAATTACGTTAATCAGATTAGCAATAATTATTTGCTTGCTTATATTTATTTGCATATTCATAGTTAATTCAAGGCAAAGTTTAATTTAGCCGATCGACTATTGTGCAAAATAAATAGCCCTGTGGGGTAACAGGGCAAAAGAGTACAAACTCATGAGTAGAAATGTGGCTTTCCTTATATATTGATTTTCAGTAATAGTCAACCCTAATTAACAATCTTATTGGTAACGTTATTAATTGAAGCATGATTAGCTTTTAGTTCTCGTCAAATATGGGGAGAATTTTTTTATAATCAAGCATGATTAAGTATGGTTAAGTGTGGCCAAAATGAGCAAACTAAACCGATTAATCCTGATCGCCGCCGTAGGGTATTTGCCAATCCCTTATATTTTTAACCGCGTTCCTGGTACTACTGGTACTAGGAGAATTAGCATTAGTAGTAAAGCGATCGCAGCCACCCAATCCGTTGGCTCAGTGAGTTGTAGCAGCATTGATGGCTCGATCCAGCGGCATGATGAAATTATCCTGGCCACGATCGCCAAGTCCCGGCAGGGCTACGAGATCTATTTGCGTGAGCCAACTATGCAACATCGCCTCATTTTAGATCCAAATCGGGTCATCACCCAGGCTAGCAGTAGCTTCGATCTCGATCGGCAGGGTAACTATTCGCAATGGACAGATTGGAATCTGATTGCCTACGATCGCACCCCGATTAAAATCGGTCTAGATGGCAGATTTGTGATTGAAATGATGGTCAGCTCTCGATCGGTTTGTTCCTTTGAAGGCATCGCCAACCTTGTTAACAGTGAATCGGCTGGGAGTGTTAACTAGAAGGTGATCATAGATCATAGAGATAAAGACGGCAGAACCAAATTTGTGAGTAGATCATGACTTAAAGGCTCATGCTTTAATCCTGGCAATTTGCCTATGCTCACCAATCAAAAGCTAGTAAAGTTTTAAGATGCCTCTTGGAATAGCGATCGTCTGGTTGCCATCACTGATCGTTATATCAAGCTGCTACCCACAAAAAAACCCTAGCAATCCACCAGAGCAATTAAAGACTCTTGATCAAGCAACTCAATCAGAGCATTTTTACCCTGCGTCGAGCGATCGTAAATTTGATTAAGCAAGAGCGCAACCAGGATCAGCAAAAAATGCTCCTGGCTGAAATATTATTGCGATCGCCCAGGCACGAAAGACAGGCCAGATCATCCCTGGCGGCAGTTGAGTTTAAAGTTTTCTCGCAGTGGGGTGACGATGGCATCATTCAATATTTAATTCAGCAACTAGATTTTCCCAACCACACCTTCATTGAATTTGGCATTGAAGATTACCGCGAATCAAACACCCGATTTTTGTTAATGCATGACAACTGGTCGGGATTTGTGATCGATGGCTCTGTGCGTAATATCCAAAAATTGCAACGGGCTTATTTTTTCTGGCAATACGATCTACAAGCCAAAGCAGCCTTTTGCGATCGAGACAATATCAATGATTTGCTGCAAGAGTCTGGCTTCGATCGGCAGGTGGGCATTCTCCACATCGACATTGATGGCAATGATTATTGGGTTTGGCAGGCGATCGAAGTAATTGAACCGATTGTGGCGATTATTGAATATAACAGCGTGTTTGGTAGCGATCGGGCAATCTCAATCCCCTATACCCCCGATTTCGATCGCCATGCTGCCCATCATTCTAATCTCTACTTTGGTGCATCCCTGGCCGCTTTGCACCATCTAGCTCAAGCCAAGGGCTATGCATTCATTGGTTGTAATAGTGCTGGCAACAATGCTTATTTTGTGCGGCGGGATAAGCTGGCTAATTTACCAGAAGTGTCACTAGAACAGGGATATGTGACATCTAAATTTAGGGAAAGCCGCGATCGTAATGGTCAGCTTAATTTCCTCCGGGCAGGGCAACGACTAGAGGCGATCGCGGGGCTGCCAGTGGTCAATGTATTAACAGGGGAGCTGGAGCAGCTTTAACTTGTGAGTATTAATGCTAAAAAAGAGCGATCGTCACAAATTCAACCTATATTATCAAGGGCAGATGGATTCGCCCAATTAGCAGCATGGATGCATCATCCAAGTAAAAAGAAGATGACATCAGGTGAATGCATAGTCTAATAATCTAGCAAAGGCAAGGTTTTCAGTTAGTAGTATCAACAAAATCAAAACTAATGAATAACTAATCTAACTAATATCCTGATTGGCGTTCAAAGAATACAAACCGTAAATCATTGCAGTCTAAAAGGTTAAGATTATCTACATCATAAATACCAGGAGTCTTATATGCACTATGGACAAGGTAAAATTGTTATAAGCATTTATATATGCCACAGGATAAGGATGGGAACTAAATTGGTTAATCTTTGGTCTTTTAACCATTAGGTAATACCAATCTTGTTAGTCATAAAAAAACCCTGCTCACCAAAATAGTGACAGAGTTTGAAGACGGATTCATGTGATTACAGAAAAGCAGACACTGCAGTTAGTTCCCATATCCTGAAACTGAAGAACAATACTCTACAAAATTGGCTGGTCGCTTAATTTAGCAGAGGTTCTAGCCTAGAAAAACCAGTCCACGCATAGCCCTCGCAATATGACTGGATTAACTAGATTGGAACTAGAAGCAGCTCTTACGTTGCTGTATTACTAAGATAGTAAATAAAAGTAAAGAACTCGGTATGATTAAGTTTTGTTAAGTTGTGAGCCATTATTTCTGGCCGCTAGTTAATCCAAATCGCTACTAAAACTAGAATTAGGGCTTCGCTCCACTCTACCACCGCGCCATAGGTATCGCCAGTATGCCCGCCGAGTTGATGGTTAAACCATGCTCCCACCAACCAGGCGATCGCCACACTAATTAAATTAATTGGCAAAATCAGCCAAAACTGCTGAGTCAGAACCGCCGCGATCGCAAAAAAAACCCCAAGTAACGCAAACAATAGCCAAGGCTGCCAGGGCTTGATCGAGTCCTTGTGAAACTTGCCTTTGCCAGCCGGCTTTAGATATGCATAGGCAGCGATCGATCGCAGTTGCCCCCATCTTGCCCAGGCCAAAACAACAATCAAAACCCAACCCCGCAATTGATTAATCTGCGCCAGGGCGATTGTTTTCAGCATTAAAATAGCGATCGCCGCCATCACCCCAAAAGCACCAGTATGACTATCTGCCATCACTTCTAGCCGCCGTTGTGGATCGGTAACTGCCAAGCCATCGGCAGTATCCATCGCTCCATCCAGATGCAGACCACCAGTCAGCCAAAGTAAGGCCAGGATCAGCACAGCCGATCGCAACAGTAACATCGACTCGCCCAAATCTCGCCAAGCTATCACCCAGACCAGGCCATCATCCAATAGACTCAGGATTGCCCCCAAGCCAATCCCAATAATCGGGGCATAGGCAGCAATGCCCAAAAAGTCTAATTTGGCTGGATCGGCAGCAATAGTAGCTGGTAAAGGCAGGTTGGTATAGAACAACAGGGCGGCGAGAAATTTACGCCACGACATACTAAACTACCCAACTAGCTATCCAGGTATTTAGCGATCGCTGTTTCCACAATTTGCTTCATTGATTGTCCTCGACTGCTAGCAGCTTGCTTGAGGCGATCGTAGGTATCAGTCGAAAGCGTAACCCGGCGGCGCTGATCTTTGGATTTTCCAGCCTTGCTAGCTTTTTGGGGCACATAACTAGCCGTAAAACTACGCAGACCATCAAACCCAACCCGCGCACAAAAACTGCCAAATCCTTCTTTGGGTTTGCGAGCTTGTTTAAAGTAAACAAACAATGGCTCCAGGGTGGTTTCTAGTTCCGCCAGCGGCATACTTTTTAGATATGGTGCCGCCAGTTGGGTCGAATCGAAATTACCACCCAGCCAGAGCTGATAGGCATCAACCCCAGAACCAACAAAACCAATTTCCGCCATATAGGGCCTTGCACAACCATTGGGGCAGCCTGTCATCCGGGTAATGAACTTTTCTTCGCCCAAACCGAGCCGATCGATCAATTTGCGTAAGCGATCGGTCACACTGGGTAAAATCCGCTCTGACTCAGTGATCGCCAGACCACAGGTGGGAAATGCGGGGCAGGCCATTGAATAGCGCACCAGGGGATCAACTTGCTCTGGGGCGAGAATGCCATTGCGATCGAGAATTGCCTGAATTGCCTCTCGATCTTTTGGTTTAATATCGCAGAGCAAAGCATTGTGGTTGGGCGTGAGGTGCATTGGCAGGTGATATTCACCAATAATTTCCTGCAATGCAGATTTGAGCTTGAGCCCCTCACGATCGAGAATGCGGCCATTTTCGATCGAAATACCGACAAAATAATTGCCATCGCCCTGCTCATGCCAACCCAAATAATCCAGGTATTGCCATTTGGGTAGTGGTTTGAGTGGTTCTAATCGTTCTGGATAATATTCACTCAAGACCTGCTTGAATTTTTCTACGCCCCAGTCATTCAGCAAATATTTGAGGCGGGCATGACGGCGATTGAAGCGATCGCCATTGTCTCTTTGCACTGCCACCACGGCTTTAGTAAATTCATAGACATGCGCCAGGGGCACGAAGGCGATCGGATCAGCCATGCGCACGATCGTGGATTCATTATTGTGGGTACGCCCTAAACCACCACCCACGTAGGCATTGAAGCCCAGCAATTTATGCTTTTTGTCAGTAATCACCACCAAGCCCAGATCATTGGTGAATAGATCGACTGAGTTATCTCCAGGTGTGGCGATCGCAATTTTAAACTTGCGCGGCATGTAGTGGGTGCCATAGATCGGCTCATCACTATTGGCAATATTAGTATCTCGCTTACCGCGTCCTGATTTGTTTCTGGCCTCAGTAACTTCTGGCGCTTCGGCGGTTACGGCTTTTTCACCATCGAGCCACACATCATAATAGGCACCAGCCTGGGGCGCAAGCAAATCCGCCAACTTATGGGCATATTCATGGGCATATACATAGGCGGGGCGATCCTTGAAGGGGGCAGGCGGAGCCATCACATTCCGATTGATATCGCCACATGCACCGACCGTAGAACCCATATTTTTGACAATATCGGCGATCACGGTTTTCAAGTCCTGCTTGAGAATACCATGCATCTGAAAACCCTGCCGCGTCGTCGCACGAAGGGTATGGTTGCCGTAGCGATCGCAGAGTTGATCGAGAGTTAAATATAATTGCCAAGGAATAATGCCGCCTGGACTGCGGGTGCGCAGCATCATGCTGTAGGTAGGTGCTTCACCTTTGGCCTTAGCTTTTTGCAAGTCTCGGTCTTTTTGCTGATACGAACCATGAAACTTAAGAATCTGAATCCCGTCTTTACTAAAGAATGGATCATCATTATTTAATTCGGCATCAATGGGGCCACGCAGGAAGTTACTCCTTTCCTTGATCGACTCTAACTTAGAGCGCTTCATGGTATTAGTCATAGTAGCGGAATCTAACTTTAATATTGCCCCACCTATTATATTTGAGTTTTAATTAAACTCCGGTAGTCCGATGTGAATTTGGGAGAATTCTTAACATAGCTGATCATCCTGAAATCTGGATCGCCGGTTTAGCATCATAGCTACCATCGGCAGATGCGATCGTCTAGATTTATCTAGCTTGAGCAAAATTTATGCTATAGAGTATGAACTAGACTGATTTCTGTATTGCTTTATAACTGAATTTCTGTATTGGTTTATATATGTACAAAACCACTTTTAATGCTAATAATTAACTTAAGTGAGTGATTTTGGGACTTTTTTGCCAATTCTGGCAGATCCAAAAATAGCGATCGATCGACAATTGCCGTTCAATCAACTCACGCCAGAACTTTGATATGCCTAGCAATGCATATTTGGGTAGTGGTTTAGGTTCTAACTTGCTATGAATGCTAACTTATCTAGGCACTCGCAATTTCCAGCGTACTTACAACCAGGGGTGGCAGCCAGCACGATTTTATGCTGGTTAAAGCAATTATTGTTCAGGGCAAAAATTTAAAGCTGCAATAAAAATTTTAATAAGCGATCGGCACTAAATTAATATGCCGAATTTTTCATGATTCAAATAGGTAAAGCAACATTTTCGGTCTATATATAGCGTATTTACAGCGCGTTTTTGTCTTATTAAGCCATATTTGTTACTAGTTTGAGCTGATCCGTAATCAGATCTACTTACGCTGATTCTACCAATGACAAAATGAGCTTGATTAGTGTAGTTTGTGTAACAAGGCTTCATATGCGCAATTCAGGCGAATAGCACAGTCCTAAGAAAAATTATGAATGACAACACAGGTAATTTGGATAGCCTTAAAAGTGGGGCTTTTGGTGGGGGAGAGAATGGGTCTGAAGCAGTGAATCTGGTATTCGTTGATTCAGATATTCCCGATTTTGAAAGCGTGATTGCTGGCCTTGATCCTTCTGCTCAAGTGGTTGTGCTTGACCCAGAGTTAGATGGTGTTCAGCAGATTACGCAAGAGCTGAGCTGGCATGATGAAGTGGCCAGTATTCAGGTCATTTCTCACGGCTCGGACGGTAGTTTACAGCTTGGTGCAACACAGCTAGATGCCAGTAACATTGATGCCTACAGCGCTGATCTACAATCATGGGGCGATCATCTCAGTGAAGATGCTGACATCATGCTGTTTGGCTGTGATGTGGCTGGTAGCCCTGACGGCTATACTTTTGTAGAGCAGATTGCTACCCTCACTGGTGCTGATGTAGCCGCATCGATCGATCCAACTGGGAGTGCGGCTCTTGGTGGCGATTGGGACTTAGAAGTAACCACTGGTGCGATCGAAGCTAGTGCAGCGCTCTCGGCTGCGGCTCAAGCAGATTTTGGCGGTTTGTTAGCTACCTTCAATGTGGCGGCTGGTGATACGGCAGGGCTGATCGACGCGATCAACATGGCCAATGATGAAATCGCTAACCCAGGTGAAGATACAATTAATCTGGCGGCAAGCTCAACCTATACCCTGACTACGCCAACTGCCGAATCGCAGACAGCAATAATATCTACCGCTTTCAACCAGCCCGTTGGTGCCACTGGTTTGCCCTTCATTACCAGCGAAATCATCATCAATGCTAATGGCTCTACCTTAACTAGAGATGGAGCAGCAGCACCATTTCGTTTCTTTTACATTCCGCGTGGTGACAATCTTGGCGGCAATACGGTTGACAGCCCTCGTTTTTCGGCCACCGATTCGCGCTTAGTCCTCAACGACATTACAATCACCAATGGCCAAACCGAAGCACCAGGCATGTTGGATGGGATTCGTACCGATGGGGGCGTGCTCTACAACATTGGTGGCACCGTAATTATTAATAATTCCTTCCTCGATGGCAACTTTGCTGCTGGCGTGGGTGGCGCAATCCAAAATGCCGACTTCCAAGATCCTGTCACTAACAGGTTTGAAGGCACGATGGTGATCGCCAATAGCACGATCAGCAATAACACCGCCTTTGGCGATGGTCCTGGTGTTGTATTCCCCGTCGATGGTGGCGGTGGCATCAACACAGGTGCTGGCGGTGATAATGGTAATCCCGGTTTAACCATTATTAATAGCACCGTAAGTAGTAATACTGCCGGTGGCGATCCAGCTACCAATGCCCGTGGTGGCGGTATCTTGCAATCTGGCCCCGGTGAATTGGTAATCGTCAACTCAACCGTTGCCTTTAATACTGTTATTGCTGGCGCTTCTGGGATTGGCGGTGGGATTTACCGCAGTACCCTCGCGGATAATGGTGGCTTCTTTAATAGTGGTGATATCTTTGCTGGCAACAACGTTATTGCTGGTAATGTTGCCCCTGCTTCGCCTGATGTATTTGGCGATTTTCTGGATACTGCCCCACCAGGCGCTAACTTGGTGGGTGATGATACTGGGTCTACGTTTGCGAGTGGCCCACTTACCTTTGCAACTGAAGGCGTAGGTGGGGTTGACGAAATTTTAGATCCTACCCTGGCATTGAATGGAGCGCCTGCCGGATCACCCCTCACCCATGCAATGCGACAGCCTGGTGATGGTTTGGTACCTGCAGTAGCTGATAATCCGCTCTTTGATGTCGGTACAAATGATACCTACAATCAAACTGTAACTAATCTAGAAACTTTCTATACCAGTATTGGCCTGGATGCGGCCGTGGTTGCTGATCTGATTGGCACGATCGATACTACCGATGAACGCGGCGCACCTAGAATTACCAATGCCATAATTGATCTAGGGGCGGTAGAACAACTGTCTGATGTGGACTTGGCCGTTGACAAGGCTCCTGCTCCTGGCTCCACCCTTGAGGTACTACCTGGCGCAGAAATTACCTATACGATCGAAGTTACCAATAATGGCGGCGCAGATGCCAGTAATGTGTCGATCGAAGATACCTTCCCGGTTGAGTTGCTAGGTGTATCCTGGACGATCGTTGACACTGAAGGAACCCTATTTGAGGGCACTGGTGATATTGACCAAACCGGTGTAGTGGTGGAAGCTGGCGAGACCGCAACTGTTACCGTCACTGGCATTGTCAATTGTGATTTGGGCTTGAGTGTCAGCTTGAGCAATACGGCTACGGCTACACCGATCGGCCAAATGGATGCTAATCCACTCGATAATACTGATACCGATACCAGCTTCTTTACACCACTTGCTAATTCACCTGGTGTGTTTGGTGGACCGAATGATCCCTTTATTGCTGGTACACCCAATGGCGACCTGATTATTGGCGGCGATCCTAATCAAGGCATTAATGGCAACTTTGGTGATGACACGATCTTTGGCGGTAAAGGCATCGATCGGATCAATGGTGGCCTGGGTAATGACTCTTTGATTGGTGGCGATGGTAATGATGTCCTGCTTGGTGGGGAGGGCAATGACACCCTCGATGGAGCTTGCACTTCGCAAGGGGTTGGTCAGATCGATCGACTCACTGGCAGTGGCTTTAGCGGCGATGATGTCTTTGTGTTGGGTAACCAGCTAGGAGTCTACTACTTAGGCAATGGCAATGATGACTTTGCCTATATTACTGACTTTAATCCAGATGGCGATCAACTCGTTCTAGTTGGTGCCCCAGCAGACTACACCACTCAAACCATCTCCTTGATGGTTGAAGGCAGGAATATTATGGGTCAGGGTATTTTCTTTGGTGGTGATCTAATCGCACTCCTCCAGCAAAGTGCCGCCGATCTCAATTCTGACGATGTGGTCTATATCTAGATATTTAATCTAGGTGTCTAGAATTTGCATCTTGAATTTGTTGTACCAAAGGCTTGAGTAAGCCAAGTACATAATTTAGGCACATAAGTTTAAGTGCGATCGATTACCCTGAAGTCTTGGCAAGTCCGTACAATTTATTCAAGCCTGTTAAATGTCAATTACCAATTTCGACGGCGTCAATTACTTGGCAAATAGCGGATGTAAATGACGTGTGCAAATGACAACTAAAACTAAGCTGAAAGGAACTGCATATGTTGAACCTCAAGGAGCAGTAAGATTCGGATTGATAGCGATTATTATTTTTGCGAGCGCTCAACAGCGTTGCGTTTACGGAAACTATCAGCATGAATTTCAACAATGAGAGCATGATGAATGAGGCGGTCAACGGCAGCAACAGTCATCATGTCATCGGCAAAGATGTGATCCCATTGCGAGAAAGGCTGATTAGCAGTAATGATGAGGCTTTTGCGTTCATAACGATGAGCAATCAGCTCAAACAGGACGGAAGTTTCAGCCTCAGATTTTTTGACATAGCCAAGATCATCAATAATGAGTAAATCAAAGCGGTCAAGTTTGGCAAGGATAGAGGCAAGCTGAAGTTGTAGTTTGGCTTGCTGTAGATGTTGTAGCAAAGCATAGGCCGAGAAGAACTTAACCCGTTTGCCCATTTCAATCATCGAGCGCCCGAGCGCAGCAGCAAGATGAGTTTTACCGACCCCGGAAGGTCCAAATAGCAAGCAGTTTTCGGCCCTATCCAACCAGGCCGTATCTTGTGCCAGTTGGATCAGTGGCGCTGATTTGAAACTAGGGCAATGTTCAAAATCGAAAGAGGTAAAGCTTTTACCAGTAGGTAATTTAGCCTCAGCGAGAGCTCGTTTGATCCGATTCTGTTGGCGATAATCCAGTTCCAATTCGCACAGAGCGAGCAAGAACCGGTCGTAAGCCCAATGCTGTTGGGTGGCCTTCTGCTCGATAGTCTGCCAATGTTGGAGCATGTGCGAGAGTCGTAGCTGTTTGAGTATCAGGCTCAGAGTATTGTTCGGGTTTGGTTTCGAGGAGTTGGTCATAGGCTGAAAGCGAATGTTGTTGTACGTTTAGTTGAGGTACGCTCAATTGCTGCTGGGGTAGTAGGAACTGTTGCTGTAGAGCCTTCAGGCTGAGAGTGCCCTGCTGCAGTTGGGTTTCAAGATAGTCGGCCACTGTAGTTTCTCTATCGTGCTTGGCAGCAATATAGAGGGCTTCAACCATGATGCGCGCTGCATTATCGATTTCAAAATCAGCCTGTAACCTCTGCCACAGCTGCCGCCATTGTTGATTAGGCAATAGGTCTTGCTGCCAGGTGCAGTAAATAAAGGCACGGGGTTTACGCCTGAGGCTATCAATTACATGGCGGTAGTTAATACAGCGAGCACGGCGGATTTTGGCTGACCCATGTACTCGCAAACGGGGTAGTTCCACCACTTGTTGCTGCCCCAAATAACCGACCAGGCGGTTGTGATAGATATGAATATTCAGCTGCCTGCCAATCAGTCTTGATGGCACCGTGTAAAGAATGCAGCGCACCGAAATGGTGCTGTGGCAGGTCACCCGCACCGTCAATTCTTCGTAATCGGCACAGCGATATCTCGGTAGTGGTTGTAGGGTTACTTTTTCCTCGGCAAACTTGGCGCTGCATTTACAATTGAGCTTGGCAACCACCTGCTCGATAAATTCTTGATATGCACTCACTGACTCAAACTCAAAGCTGCCACGCAAATACAGAGCTTGGCGCAACCGGCGCTTGAAATGTCCATGGGGAGATTCGATGGAGCCATTTTCATGAGCCACGCCTGGGTTATTGCGACTTGGACTCATGCCATAGTGTTCACATAGCTCGGCATAGAATTGGGTTAGTGGTTTATGCCGTTTGCCCGCCATATTCCGATAGGCAGCACTCAAATTATCGGTGCGATGCTGCTTTGGTACACCACCACAGGCATGCAGCGCATTCTGTAATCCTTCAGACAAGCCGATAAAGCTCTCGCCACCCTCGATTACCTGCACATATTGCCAGCCACTGTAGGCCAGACGGTAGTGGTACAGCAGGTGCTCATATTGTTTCCCTTTGATGGTAACTTCCACCTGTTTGAGCTCGGTAAAATCTGATAGACCCATTTCGCCGGGCTGATGGCGGATCTCAAACATTACCTCCTGCGGTTTGCCATGGATACTTTTCCATACCTGCACTCGCCTTTGTAAGGTACGCAATTGTTGCTCATATTGGCCTGGATAATGCTCGGCTAGATATTCATACAATGTCATCGCCTCTAGACGAGGCTCACGTCGAAGCATTGGCTCTAGCTCTTCCTCCCACACTCCTGATAGCGGATCTCGGCGGGTGCGCCAATCTCGCTCACCTTTACTCTTGGGCTGGTGTTTGCCTTGCTCAATACGGCTGCCGCTACGGACTGATATGCCGGCAATCTCGGCTGACTCATTTTGATTGCAGCCGACCTCTCGTGCTTTCTTGTACACTTGCACTTGATATTGTTTTATATATTGACCTGACACTGCTGACGTTCCACTTTCCTGTTTGAACGTCTTTAGTGTCTTTCTTTTTTCCCGTTTTGATCTCTTTTTTTCTAGTTGACGCCTACCTCCACTTGCGATCTCATATCCTTGCTGGCGATCATCTTTTTATGCCAAGTAATCGTCATCCAGACGCCAAGGTAATTGTCGCCTAACACAAGCCTCAAGTCCATAGATTGGTTGTATGCTCAAGTTCATTCAATCTATGGGTTTTGTTATATTTGCCCATATAAATTCAGGCTCTTGATGTAGTTATGGCGATCCAAATTCATCACCATGGTCAAACCGCTTGGCAACGTGACGAAGGGCATGACTGTGGTTATTTTCATACCTATGACAACTTGCAGCTTGATCCTGGCCAGGATCTGCCGCGTAAAGTTCATGTTTTTCTGCCCCACAACCACGATCACCATACCGATCGCTATCCGGTTGTTTATATGAATGATGGCAACACCACTTTTTGGCCAGGTGGTTTGAGTCCTTATGCCTGGGAAGTTCCTCAAGTTTTAAGCAAACTAGATCGCCAGCAGACCATTCCACCGGTGATTTCCACAGCAGCTAAAAACTTTGCCCCTAAAAATCCCCACCAAAACTAGAGCTGAGAAGTGATTTCAGTTAGTTTTAATTCTGGCGGAAATTTCCCCTCTGCCTTGATCCGTTTAATATAAGCCTCCGGAATGCGCCAATTCAAGCGCCGAGCCAATGCCCGAATTACATCACCACGATCGACGATGCCAGTGACCGAGCCCGCCGGAGACAAAACCGTCACATAAGGCAATTCTTTTTGCTCTAGCATGTCGATCACCCTGGGGATTTTGGTGCTTAGATCGACCACATCCAAGGACTGGAGCGGTTTGACAATGCTATGCAGATCTTCCTGTTCCCATCGCTCGCGCTCAATATAGCGCAACTCATCCGCATTCACCATGCCGCGATCGCGCCCATCTGAGGCCGCAAAAAAGATCGGTTGTTTGTCTTTTTCCTGCATCAATAAAAAATCATCCGCAAACCGACGCAAAGACATATCCGCATCCACAATCCGAAAATCGCGGGTCATGGCTGATTCTGCATCAATTTCCAGCAATGCTTGTTGCAATCGGCCATATTGAAGATGCACCGTGGCGCTGTTGAACACAAACCAACCCACAAAGATAAAGAAGATGCCATTGAGAGCCTGGGCAAACAAAGCACTAAAGCCCAGCAGCATCGTAAAAATGCCAATGATCTGACCTGAATATGCAGCCCAACGAATGCCACTAAAGCGGCTACCAGTTATCTTCCAAACGATCGACTTGAGCACCTGTCCACCATCAAGGGGCAGGGCGGGAATTAAATTAAATAGGCCGATCACAATATTAAAAACAGCCAGATTGAGCGCCATTAGGCTAACCAGGGCTCGCCCCACGCCAAGTTCTACCGCCAAGCCACTAATCACTTCCTGGGTCTGGTCGGCGGTTCCCAATAGAATAGCCTGATCGCCCAGGGCAAACCAAGCTACGACTGCCAAAAAGCTGCCTATGACCAGATTAACCAAAGGGCCAGCCGCCGCCAGCGCTAAATTCGAGAGTGGATCTTTGGGTTCCTTGGCGATCGATGCAATGCCACCAAACAAAAATAAAGTGACTGACTTCACCTCGATCCCCTGTGCCTTGGCCACCAAACTATGCCCTAGCTCGTGCAAAAGAATTGAGCCTAATACCAGAAATGCAGTAACCAGGCCAGAGGTGAGCGCTAGCCGTGAAGATACATTCTGATAGCCTTCGCTGTACATCCAGGCCAACAAAAATAAAATCAATAGCCAGGTGGGATGAATATATAGGGGAATACCAAAGATCGCGCCGATGCGCATACCGCCTCTCATAATTGCCTGTTCCTGAGTGGGTGTAACCAGATTAGTTGTTTAGCATATCTATGCTATATCTCTATGATATTGAATATTGGGGGCTGATTTCCGGCTGATTGTCTTAAGGGGGTGTGATGCCACGAAATATTTATCAAATGTTTATTGTTTCTGCTTAATTTCAAATTTTGCTTAATTGTTGCGATCGAATTCTGCCAATAGTTTAACCGCCGCCTCACGAGAACTACTACCATCAAATGGGTTGAGTTGGCCATCTAACTGAGCGGCACGCAGTTTATGCAGCAAGATGCCGATCGTCCTGCCTTGACTATACCCCAGTTCTTTTAAATCGTGGCCGCTGAGGGGAGACTTGATATATTGCCATCTGGTCAGGTATAGCCACAGCAATCGCAGTTGCCAGGTTTTTAAGCTGGTTGAATTTTCATTACTGTTTTTACTAATTGACCAATCGCTATTTTTAGCTTGATCAATATTGCCGAGCCGAGCAGCAGCGATCGTCATCGTTACTGGATCATAAGCTTCGATCGTTGTTACTACCTGGCTGGGTTTAATTAGTCGTTCGATTTTGTTGGCATTAATATTCGGATTAATATTTGCATTAATCGGGATCTCAAATTGGCTGGCCAGGGATAGATCGGGCTGCGTTTGCCACTGATCTTGAGGCTCTTGATCCTTTGGGCTAGCTTGAGGCTTTGGGCTAAGTAGCAATCCATCTCCACCATTTAAACCACCCAAATATTCCTGACCAAGATTTTCTAAAGCCTGCTCCAGTTGCAATAGTTTACCCTGTCGCTTAATTTGCTCAGCGGTCAAACGTAAATCCAGCCGCTCTATTTGTTGCTGGCGTTGCTTGATTAGGGCTTTTGGTAAGTTTGGTAAGGGCTGCGATCGCTGAGTCTGATTAATTTGACTAGTTTGGTTAATTTGCTCGATCGGTTGCTCATTGTGCAGATGATCAGGCAAAGGCAGATAGGCAACTAATAACTCAATTGCCCCAGAGACGATCGGATATTCTGGTGCAAACCAGGCTAGCCATTTCCGCAAGCGTCGCAGTTGCCAGCTTAGATCACCAGGGATATGTAAGGTGCGATCGATACAGCGCAATGCCCCCAGCTCATCTAGCGATCGCAACATCTCCGCCGCCAACCTGGGTCGATGCGCCACCACATAATTAAGCTCCGATCGCAACCGAGCCCCACCGATGTGATCATGTTGACCACTAGCCGTAGTAGCAATTATTTCGTCCCTTGTAGTTGGCGCGATCGTAAACCCAAATCGCTGCGCGAACCTGACCGCCCGAAAAATCCGGCGTGGGTCTTCCGCAAAGCTACCCGATCGAATTGGATATACTTGTTTCTGGCACAGATGCTCATAGCCACCAAAGAGATCAATCAACTCACCCGGTTGACGTGAATTCTGTTGCTTAGCAATTACTATTTGCTGATTTTGACCTGCAACTATATCGATATTTTGATCTTGGTTAATAAATGGATCATTGCCCACAGGCAAAATCTCCACCGCCAACGCATTAATGGTCAGATCGCGGCGATATAGATCCCGGTCGATCGTGCTGGCCTGTACCTGGGGATTCGCACCTGGCTGGGCATAGGTTTCCTGGCGAGCAGTTGCCAGATCCAGAGTAAAACTACCCAAACCAAAAAAATCTGGCCAGAATAACTCCGCCGTTTGGAATTGGGCAAAGGTTAATAATCTCGCTGTGCCATAATCTGATTCAAGCTGATTTGCTGTTACTAATTGGCTAAGTTGCTGATGCAGGGCGATCGCCACCTGAAGACCTGCCTCCGCTTGACCTTCAACCACCAGATCAATATCATTGCAAAATGTTGGGGCTACGGCTGACTGATCGCCAGCCACTCGATCGGCAGCCAACAGCTCTAACAATCGATCGCGCACCACTCCCCCCACCGCATAGAGCTTGAACCCCTGAGCCTGGGCGATCGTCGCTGCCATCTGGACTATTTGCGATTGCGGCGACACAAAAAAATATTTCAGATCGAGGTTAGGCATTGGTAGGGATTGGATTACTCGTCCGTCTGCTCAGAAATCCCCAGGGTTTGATTGAACCATCTTTGCCAGCCGTTCTGATTTTTTTTATGGTCTTTGCGGTGTTTATGGGACAGTTTGGGCGATCGAGATTTACTATTTTGGCTACCATTGTGTTGAGTATCATACCCAGAATGTGATGTTTGCTTGGTTTGGGGCTGGGGTCGGGGTTGAATTGGCGGTAGTTTTGGCGTGCGATCGCTCGCTGACTGACCTGGTGGTTTTAAGGGCGCTTTGGCTGGCGATGTTGATGTAGCGGTTGGCTGGGCTGGTTGATTATGCTCCCGTTTATTTGGCTCTTTACCCTGATGAGCATAATTAGATCGATTGGCTTGATGAGGAGTTTGCCCAGGTCGATCAGATCTAGATTTGGGTTTTGATTTCAATTTAGACTTAGCACCGATCGCAGGCATATCAATGGCAGGAAGTTTTGCGATCTTAGTGGCTCCAGCCGCTAATTCATTTGATGAATCACTTGATGAATCACTTGATGAATCATTTTGTGTGGCGGGTACTGAAATCTGCCGCACTTCGATCCTAGTATCGATCGACCTCTGCACAGCAGCATTAATTACACCGAGAATTTCCTGGGATTCAACTTCAGTTGCCTGACTATCAAAATTAAGCAGACAATAGGCTGCGACCTGGACTGCTCCCGCTTCAGATTTAATAATTTGCTTTAATAAGTCTTTACCAGCCTGACCATAACGCAGCACATCCCGCAGCACCGATATTTTTTTATCTTCGGAAGAGGCCACCTGTAACCTGCGCCTGATTCCTTCCAAGCCCCCCAGAGCTGCATCTTTGACCGGTGGTGGTGTATTTCCACCTTTGATCACATCATTGTGATAAGGGCGATCGCTATATCTAGTCATGGGTCACACCATTGAACTGGCAGCAAGTTGAAAACAGACTAAGCCAATCGAATCAAACATTAAGCCAGATATTACCACTGGGTATTAACAACAAGCATGAACAAGCTAAATAAACTCTAAGCCAACTAGGCCAAGATATATCGTTCACTCAACTCGTTTACATACATTAAATACATTAAATACATTTAGTTATATTCGCCCACACCCAAGCAACAATAGACAATTTGCCGTGATTTAGCCTAGAAATCTAAAGCTCTAAAGCTAGGTATACTCTTATTGCTCTTTTTTATATATCTGGTCTGATTAATGCTATACATTCTACCTGCCAAATCTACTAAACGGTTGCCGACCGCCAAAATTTGCTAAATCTATTTTCCACCTAGCCACGTAGTTTCGTCAGATAGTTCCGATAGTAGCGATCGCTATCATGTCCCCGTTGCCGTACCTGCACTTAATAGTTAGTAGAAATAGTTAGTAGAACTCCAAAAGTCCAAGCTTGCAGCCCAAAAATCACGATCTCAACCGTTATCTTGGACATACCAGAGATTTCTTTCTTAAATCAGGTTGATCGCAAACTCACAACTCTCAAATTGAATTGGGCAAATTGAATTGGGTATGATTGGTCTGGGATGGCAAATTCCACCAGCTAGATCAACCAATTTAGATCAACTAATTTAGGATTAATTGATAGATATTGGTAGATTATGTAAAAGTTGGGGATTGCTTAATTACTTCAATCATCAGCGATCGCTGGCTTAATCATTAGTCCCGATCGCATATTAAGCATATTAAATTAAACACATTTAACTTAGATGGCATTTGATCGATGGAGTTGAGCAAATTGAGGTTAATCAGGTCAACTTGATCGATAGATTGCTAACTAAAGTATTTTAATTTTTGGCTTGATCCAGGTATATGGCTAGATCCACAAGTTATGAACATGGTTATGAGCATAGGTTAAACCAGAGAATCTAGAGGGAGTAGGAATCAATGGATGTAAGAATAGCTTGTCCATGATTAGCAAAGATCAGATCGCTTAACTATTTGGATCGCAGAGAATGACAAAGACAAACGTTTCCAAGGTGACTGGGAAAGATTGGGACATACCCGATCCCAGAGTTTGGTTCAAGCCGCGCATCGCTACGGTGGTTTTAATTTCAATAATTTTGATTTGTGGGGCGATCGTGGCGGCCTGGTTTAGTGGCGCTGGCCAGATTGAACAAATCTTTTGGCAATTGCAATGGCTGCAAGATAATCCACCAATGTGGCTGGAAGCACCAATGGTAACTGGGCGACTGCTGGCAGTACCAACGATTATTTTATTGATCATCTCGCTGGCAATCACCAAAATTTCGCCTGAGCCGATCAAATGGTCGCGGTTGGCGATGGTGACGATTTTGCTGATCCTCAACGCTAGATATTTGCTTTGGCGATCGCTCTCGACCTTGAATGTGGCGACCCCCCTCAATGGCGTGTTTAGTATTGGTCTATTTGCGCTGGAGCTATTTAGCATTAGCAATGGTGCATTGGAATTATTTTTAATTACCCAGGCGCGCGATCGCAGTGAAGAGGCCGATCGCTATGCTGAGGATGTGGCCGCCGGAGCCTACTATCCCACCGTGGATGTGTTTATTCCCACCTACAACGAACCAGCCTTTATTCTGCGCCGCACAATTATTGGCTGTCAGGCGATCAACTACGATCGCAAAAAAATCTATGTGCTCGATGACACCCGCCGCCCCGAAATTAGAGCCCTGGCTACAGAATTGGGCTGTGAATATATCTGCCGCCCCGATAATGAACATGCCAAGGCTGGGAATTTAAACCATGCGATCGGCCAGACTAACGGCGAGCTGATCGTTTGTTTTGATGCCGACTTTGTACCCACCCGTAATTTTCTACAACGCACGGTGGGCTTTTTTCAGAAGCAAAATCTAGCATTGTTGCAAACGCCACAGTCCTACTACAATGCTGACCCGGTCGCCCGTAACCTGGGGCTGGAAAATATTATTGCGCCGGAGCATGAGGTATTCCACCGTAAAATTCAGCCTGCCCGCGATGGTACTGGCAGTGTGGTTTGTTCAGGGACATCATTTGTGATCCGGCGATCGGCCTTGGCCAATGCTGGCGGTAAGTTTGTGACCAGCTCCCTTAGTGAAGACTATTTCACCTCAATTCGCTTAGCTGGCTGTGGCTATGACCTGGCCTATTTAGATGAAAAGCTGAGTGCGGGGGCCGCACCCGATGACATGGCTTCAATGGCAACGCAGCGATTGCGCTGGGCTCAGGGCACCTTGCAGGCATTTTTTATTGAAGAAAACCCATTTATGATCCGGGGGTTGAGCCTGCGGCAGCGGTTTGGCCATTTGGGTAGCGTGACCCACTGGTTTACCAGTTTTGCGCGGGTGGCATTTTTATTAATTCCCCTAGCCTATTCATTTCTGGGCATTATTCCGGTCAAGGCTAACCTGGAAGAAATTATTTACTATTTCCTGCCGGTTTATTGTGTCAATCTGGCCACCTTTTCCTGGTTTAGCTATCGTGCCCGATCGGTGGCGATCGCCGAAATTTACGATATTATCCTGTGCATCCCTGTGGCGGCAACTACCCTGCAAACATTGCTCAAGCCCTTTGGTAAAGGCTTCAAAGTCACGCCCAAGGGTATTAACCGCGATCGGCTGGTGTTTAACTGGAGCCTAGCCCTACCATTGGTGTTTCTGTTTCTGGCGACGGCGGTGAGTTTGTGGGTGAACCTGGCCAATTGCATTATGCATATATCTGACTATGGCAGCAATGATGACATCACAGGCTTGAATCTGGGTTGGATCTGGAGTACCTATAACCTGATCTTGTTGGGGATTGGTTTGCTGATTATGCTGGATGTGCCCAGGGTCGATCTCTATGAGTGGTTCAATTTACGTCGGGTGGTAAAAATCGAGCCAGATCCAGAAGCCAGGTTGATTCAACCAGACTTACAACCAAATATTCATCAAGCAAGTATTGATCAAGCAAATGGTCAGCAGCATGGTCATACAAATCGCCAAGGAAAGACAGATCACCAATTAAATCAAGCCGATCTGGATCAGAAACCAGATCCGATCGCTCTCCCTGCCAACGATCTTGAACTTGATCTGGGCGATCCAGCTACGATCACCGCTGAAATTGCTCCTAATAATGCTCATAGTTCTACCGTTGAAGAGTTAACTATGGCGATGCCAGCCAATTTAAACTCTAGTACGGCTAACTCAAATCATCAAACTTACTGGGGCATTACCAGCATGTGCTCAGAAATTGGTGCAGAAGTAGAGGTAACTGGCAGGCCGCCGGATCTGCAACCGGGTGAAACTATGCCCGTAACGATCGAGATTATGGAAGTGGGGCTGAAGCTGCGCGGCACAATTACCCCCAGCGAACGAAGTTGTGAATTGCCCAAACTAAAGGTACGGTTTGAGCAGGTCACCCTGGAGCAACATCGCCAATTGGTAGAGCTGCTATTTTGTCGGCCAGGACAATGGTTGCGCCAACGATCCCCCGGTGAGATCGCTTCGATCTATTTCTTGCTGCGCAGCTTAATTAAGCCCAGAGCTTTGTTTGGCAAGAAGCAGGAGATCAGCCCCGTGATGGTTTGCCAGATCTAGCTGGTTAATTCTTATTTATGGTGAGCGCGGGTTTTAGAGAGGACAAACTTTTCTAATGCCTGCCGCAACCGGGGAATCGGGATGCGTTGGATCACTTCTGCCGCAAACGCAAAGGTAAGCATATTTGCCGCACTGGCCGCATCAATGCCACGACTCTGGAGATAGAAAATCTCATCTGCGTCAAGTTGGCTCACCGTAGCACCGTGGGCACATTTAACATTGTCGGCCACGATCTCCAATTGCGGTTTGGTGTCTACCCTGGCCTTGTCAGAAAGCAGCAAATTGCGGCTCAGCTGGCTGGAGTCGGTCTGTTGGGCTGCCTGCCGCACCTGGATCTTGCCGTTGAAAATCGCCCGCGCCCGATCGTCCACAATACATTTGTGCAGTTGATTGCTGCTGCCGTGGGCATAGTTATGGGCGATCGCGGAATGGGTATCGGTGAGTCGATCGCCATCAATATAGGCCAGACCATTGAGGTGGGTTTCCGTTTGCCCTGCCCATTGCTGCACCTGCAAATTGTGGCGGGAAATTTTTGCACCAGTAGAAATCGCATTGCAAGTATAGCGGCTATCACGCTCCTGAGCGATCGCGGTGGTGCTAATGTGGCAGGCGGCATGGCCTTCCCACTGAACTTTGGTGTGGTTCACGGCGGCATTTTCACCCACCATAATTTCTGCGACCGAATTAGATAAATAACTGCGATCCGGTTCGCCTACATAGGTTTCCACCAGGGTCATACTGCTACCGGTTTCGGCCACCACCAGACAGCGGGGTTGGGAAATCACAGAAATATTGGCCGTCTGTGCCGATCGCGGTGTCACTGCATAGACAAACTGGATTGGTTGATCGATCACCACATTTTTAGGCACATAGGCGATCGCCACATCACTGAGGCAAGCGGCGTTGAGATTAGCAAAAAAATCATCCGCATCGGTTAGCTCCGCCAAAAACTCGGCTAGCCTTTGTTGCACTTTCTCTGGCAAACAATCAGCGCACAATTGAGCCAAACTACCCACGATCACCCCTTCCGGTAGATCGATCAACCCCGACAACTGCGGGGAAAATACACCATTCACAAACACCAACAGGCTGCGTGCCGCCTCTGGCACAATCTGCCCGGCAATCAACTTCTCAAACCCAGGATTTTCTAGGGCATCGAGCAAACATTCCTGGGGCTTGCGCAGCACATAGGAACGCTTTAATACGGCACTTAAATCAGTGTATTTCCACTCCTCTTGCTTTTTGTGGGGCAGCTCCTGATCCACCAACAAAGTTTGGGCTTCCTGGCGAATCGATTGCAACCAGGCGATCGCCTCCGGATTAACCTGGAGCTGATTTAAATCAAACCGTTGGTTGACAATACCATCCACAAAGTTAGGGTTAGAGCCACCATTCATCGCACCAGTAGCAGTTGCAGCTTGAGGCGATTCTGGATATTCGGATAACTCGGATACTCTTATGCTCACTGAGCCACCTCCGCCGTCTCCTTCTCGGTGATCCAGTCATAGCCGCGTTCTTCCAGTTGCACCGCCAGTTCCTTGCCACCAGTGATCGCAATCTTACCCGCCGACATAATATGCACATAGTCGGGCACGATGTAGTTAAGCAATCGCTGATAGTGGGTGATCACAATGCTGGCATTATCGGGGCTAGATAGTTGGTTCACGCCATTGGCCACAATTTTGAGCGCATCAATATCCAGGCCAGAATCAGTTTCATCCAGGATCGCCAATTTGGGATCTAAGATCGCCATTTGCAAAATTTCATTCCGCTTCTTCTCACCGCCAGAAAAGCCCTCATTGACGCTTCGACTCAAAAAGCTCGGGTTCATTTTTACTACTTCTAGTCTTTCCTGCACCAGGTCATCGAAGTCGAGAATATCCAGCTCTGGCAAGCCTTTATGCTTTTGGAGCGAGTTGTAGGAAGTGCGCAGAAAATCGGCATTGCTGACACCAGGAATTTCGAGGGGATATTGAAAGGCAAGAAAAATACCGCTTCTGGCTCTGTCTTCGGCTTCTAGTTCTAATAAATCTTGTCCCAAGAAAGCAATCTTGCCGCCCGTAACTTCATATTGCGGGTGTCCGGCTAAAACTTTTGAAAAGGTGCTTTTGCCGGAGCCATTTTGACCCATGATCGCATGGACTTCACCAGCCTTAATCTCCAAATTTACGCCCTTGAGAATTTCTACTCCATCAACGGAGGCGGTCAGGTCTTCGACCGCTAAGATTACTTCGCTATTTTCGACAATCATTGTGAGTTTGGTTAATTTTTTGATTATTTTAGATTTAGATGTTTTTGGAAATGGAAATTAAGATCTAGACTACAGTTACAGCAAATTTGGGATCGAAAAAGAACAGCATTCGGGGTAGCTGTATCGATCTTTACTGCTCCTGGATAGTTTCATAGCGCTCTCCATTAATATAACGGCTCACATCAACTATATCGATAATCAAAGAAATCGAGTTCAGAATAATCAGAACCAGCATCCAGGTATCGAATAAATTATTACCTAGTAAATTGGTCTGGTGTAGCCCGAGGAAAAAAAGGAGCGGAATCCAGAAAATATGCCCTAGCCCCAAAATTCTGGTGAAACCATAACGGGCTGTCAGAACTATCATCAATATGAAACTAGCCAGGAATGCTGCCACTACAACTTGGGCTTCTAGATGGCTCAGAAAGAAAAGGGGAACGATCGCATTAACGATTACTAGCAGTAGAATCCATAGTTGCCAGAGCAGGGGCATTTGCAATATGCTTCGATTCAACTTAATAAACGCTTGAATAAGTCGCATTGATTCTTCCTCCTGCAGTAAATCATTCAGGTCAACAGATCAATTCAACTAGTCAGAGTTTTGCTTTCTGAATCAGATGAAATAACGATCGCCCTAGCTATGAATCAGCCAAAAGCGATCGCTAATCTATACTAAACCTTAACCAACACTGCCTTCCAGCTTGAGCGCCAGCAGCTTATCGGCCTCAACCGCAAACTCCATTGGCAACTCATTAAACACATCCTTGCAAAAGCCGCTGATCATCATTGAGACCGCATCTTCCATAGAAATGCCCCGCTGTTGGAAATAGAACAATTGTTCCTCGCCAATTTTTGAGGTCGAAGCTTCATGCTCCACCTTGGCAGTATTATTCTGCACTTCAATGTAGGGGAAGGTATTGGCCTGGGTGCGATCGCCAATTAGCATTGAATCACACTGGGAATAGTTACGAGCGCCTTTGGCTTTAGAACCAACCTTAACCAGGCCACGATAGCTATTCTTGGATTGCCCCGCTGAAATACCCTTCGAGATGATCGTGCTACGGGTGTTTTTGCCCACATGCACCATTTTCGTGCCCGTGTCAGCCTGTTGATGGTTATTGGTTAGCGCCACGGAGTAAAACTCACCCACGGAATTATCACCCACCAGCACGCAACTGGGATATTTCCAGGTGATCGCTGAGCCTGTTTCCACCTGCGTCCAGGAGATCTTAGAATTCTTACCCGCACACAAACCGCGCTTGGTCACAAAGTTATAGATGCCACCCTTGCCGTCTTCATTACCGGCGTACCAGTTCTGAACAGTGGAATATTTAATTTCCGCATCATCCAAAGCCACCAGTTCCACCACTGCGGCATGGAGCTGATTGGTGTCAAACATTGGTGCGGTGCAACCTTCCAGATAGCTGACCGAGCTACCTTCTTCGGCCACGATCAAAGTGCGCTCAAACTGTCCCGAATCGCCGTTATTAATCCGGAAATAGGTGGACAAGTCCATTGGGCATTTCACCCCTTTAGGAATGTAGCAGAAAGAGCCATCACTAAATACCGCCGAGTTGAGGGCAGCAAAAAAGTTATCACCGATCGGCACCACACTGCCCAGATATTTTTCGATCAGCTCTGGATATTCATGCATTGCTTCGGAGATTGAGCAGAACACTACACCCACCTTGGCCAGGTCTTTTTTAAAGGTAGTGGCGATCGAAACACTGTCAAATACTGCATCCACCGCCACATTCGAGAGCCGCTTTTGCTCTGACAAGGGGATACCCAGCTTCTCGAAGGTTTCCAACATGGCTGGATCAACTTCGTCCAGACTTTGCTTTTTAGCTTGAGCCTTGGGCGCAGAATAGTAGATAATATCTTGATAGTTAATCTTCGGATATTTGACATTAGGCCAGCTTGGTTCGGTCATTGTCAGCCACTTGCGATAAGCCTTGAGACGGAACTCCAGCATAAATTCGGGCTCATTTTTCTTAGCCGAAATAGTGCGGATCACGTCTTCACTCAATCCACGGGGAATGATATCCGACTCAACCTTGGTCACAAAACCGTATTTATATGGCTGATTGACTAACTTTTGAACCGTTGCAGTCATGGCAGTTGTGTGGCTCCTAATGCTCCTTGATCTTGTTTGTGGCTAACCCCTGGGATTGGGATCGGCTCTAAACGTATGCTGCTAGTTGGCGCTAATCAGCTCTGATCCCGATCTAGTCAGACATAGAGAGATGTTTAAGCGATCGGCAAGAACCTTTGAATTATCCTAATTGATGCTCGATCGAGATGCTGGTAAGTTTCTAAGCCAAAAGATGAGGTAATAGGTAATTAATCACTTCACTTAATTGCAACTAACCAAAACCTGATTTGACCCAAGAATTACTACGAATTACTACCGATCGAAACAATCAAATTATTCCTTGGCAACTAAAACAACATACTTGTTTCTTAACTATATTGTAGGTTACTTTAGTAACATGTAAGTTGTCAAAGTAGTTTTTTATTCAGTAAATTAGTAATTAACTGCTAATAATTAACGACCTAGCTGGCTAAATGGTGGGTAATTGTTTGACTGAGATATTGAACCAGGATATTTGTTTGCCATTTGGCGAAGCAATCTAAGTATTTTAGGTATTTTAGTTAGTCCATAAATTGCCAATCGGCCTGACAATGCAAATCAGCGATCGGATCGAATGAGTTGGTGAAATAATCAATGAAAAGCAAGGAGAAAACATCAACCAAGCAGGATATCCTGCAATATTTGCTGAAGCATGGCAGCGCGATCGCCCATCAACTGGCCGAGCACCTCGATATTTCGGTTCAGGCAATCCGTCGGCATTTAAAAGATTTAGAGCATGAAGGATTGGTGATTTACCATGTCTCGCACCCCGATGAGCACCCCGATGAGCAGGATGACGAGGTTGAAGATCAAGATGATTTTGCCGAGCATGGGGCTAATGGGGCTAATGGGGCTAATCGGACTAATAGTATGGCAGCCCATAATGCTAATAATAGTGACAATCAAGATCAAAACAATCCCTCAAATCCCTCAACTCATCATGCTAAGACCGCAATGGGTCGGCCACAACATGTATATGAGCTAAGCAAGGCTGGGCGCGATCGCTTCCCCGCTAATTATGATCAATTTTCGGTCAATCTGCTCGATACCCTGGCGGAAACCCTGGGCAAGGAACAAGTTAGCGAGATTTTACATAAACAATGGCTGCGCAAAGCAATGGACTATCGCCAGAAGTTGGGTAGTGGCTCATTGCGCGATCGGGTGGCGCACCTGGCTGAACTGCGGCGATCGGAAGGGTATGTGGCGGAGTGGTTCGAGCAAGATCCCCATGACCAAGGCGATCAACCTAATTATATTTTGACTGAATATAATTGTGCGATTTCTGAGGTTGCCGAATCTTTTCCGAGCATTTGCTCCCATGAATTGGAGATGTTTGAAGCGGCATTAGAGGGCTGCAAGGTGGAGCGAACCCATTGGATGGTGGGCGGTGAACATCGCTGTGGTTATCTAATCAGCAGCAATCGCAATTGAAAAACTGGTTGTGGGTAGTCATGCAGTAGTAAGGATAATTGGCAATCGATTTAAAATTTATAGCCTAGCTGTCTGGGATGTAGATATTTAACTATCTCCTAAATCCTTACTTGTTCAGCACCACCGAGTTTCTTAACCTCGATCTCAAGCTCCTTGCTCCCAGCAAAGTTTTTAAAGAGCAGTTCTTTAGTCACAGCCTTACGCCAACTAGAGCCAAAATTATCTCAATTGCAGATAGATTGCCGATCTGGGGCTACACTTATGCTATAACCGCAATATCAAGCCTCAACTATATTATGTATGTTACCTGGCAAGTCGCGCACCTACCACGATCCACTCCATGGAGCGATTACGCTAAACGGCGACGATCCAGTTGAAGCACTTATTATCCGGCTAATCGATGCACCTGAATTTCAGCGATTGCGGCGCATCCGCCAACTAGACACCGCCTTTTTGACTTTTCATGGTGCAGAAGGATCGCGGTTTACCCATTCCCTCGGCGTAATGGCACTGACGCGGCGGGCATTTGATGGCATTGCCGATCGCTATCCCCTCTTGCGTCCCCATCGGGTGGTGGTTTTGGTGGCGGCACTTTTACATGATTTGGGGCATGGTCCCTTTAGTCATGCTGGAGAAGAGATCCTGGGTAATCACCACGAACTCTGGACAGTTAAATTAATTCATGAATCGAGCTTAACTGCGATTCTGCAAGGTTATAGCGCTGATTTACCCGATCGACTGGAGCAAGTGTTTACCAAAACCTATAAACTGCCGATCGTGCATCAACTGGTTTCCTCGCAGCTTGATTGCGATCGACTCGATTATCTCCAACGCGATGGTTATTTTACTGGCGCTCGCTATGGTCAGCTTGACCTCGATCGGATTTTGATGGCGCTCAATTATGACCCGATCACGCAGCGCCTGGTCGTAGACAAAAAAGGCACAGTGGCGATCGAGCATTATTTAACTGTGCGCTATTTTATGTATTTACAGGTTTATAACCATCCCAAAAATATTGCGGCGCGGTTTATCCTGGAGCAGATCTATCGTCGGGCGACGAATCTTTTACAGACCCAGCACCTAGCGATCGATCCGGTGGTGAAAGCCTGGATTTTGCAAGATCCCAATCGCCTCAGTTGTGCTAACTATTTGGCGGCGGATGATATTGTATTTGGCTATCATGTGCATCGCTGGCGGGATAGTGGCGATCGCATTTTGATGGACATGTGCCGTCGGTATCTGGATCGGGATTTATTCAGAACGATCGACATCAGTGACAAAGCACCGGCCGAGCAAGCTGAACTGCTTGAGCAAGTTCAAAATAGGCTCAGGCACAAAGGGGTTGATCCTCAATATTATTGTGGCATCAGGGTGGCTCAAACCAAAGGTTATACGATCTATCAGCAGGGGATTGAAATTCAAACCCAAGAGGGATTGCAGGATATTGTGGAGTTATCGGCTCTGGTGAAGACTCTCAGTAGGCCGATCGAAAAGACTTTGTTGCTATACCCCAAACGCACCATTAATCGTGCCATGTTGCGGCTTAACTAACCAACGCAAGTATCGCTAGTGGCAAACATAGCAAACAATAAGCGAAAGATGCGGCGATCGGTCAATCTCAGGTTTTAATGGTATTTAGTGATTGCAAATAACTTAAATGTGATCGCAAATCTCCTAATTGAGGAATTGCAGCGATCATCAATCCATAATTGATTCAAATCTGCCCCAATAATCTAATCAAACCAATGTCCCAGCAAGTCTACAACAGTCTTACCCGTCAGAAAGAAGAACTGCAAACCCTGGAGCCAGGGCAGATCAAGATGTATGTTTGCGGTGTGACGGTCTATGACTTTTGCCATTTGGGACATGCCAGAGCCTATGTGGTTTGGGATATGGTGCGGCGATATTTACAATCGCGTAATTACCAGGTGCGCTACGTCCAGAATATTACCGACATCGACGATAAAATCCTCAAGCGTGCCCAGCAAGAGGGCGTGACCATGCAGGAGATCAGCGATCGCTATATTGCCACCTATAACGAAGATATGGCGCGGCTGAATATTATGCCCGCCGATGAATATCCCCGTGCCACGGAATCGATCGAGGCAATCATCGATTTAATTAAAGCCCTTGAAGCGCAGGACTATGCCTATGCTGCTGGCGGGGATGTTTACTATGCGGTGCAAAAGTTCCCCACCTATGGCAAACTATCGGGACGGAAACTGGCGGATATGCAAGCGGGGGCAAGCGGTCGGGTTGCAGTGGGCGAAGAATTAAAGCGCTATCCCTTTGATTTTGCGCTGTGGAAGGCAGCGAAACCAGGCGAACCTTTCTGGCAATCGCCCTGGGGGGAGGGTAGACCAGGCTG
This sequence comes from Pseudanabaena sp. PCC 7367, assembly GCF_000317065.1. GTDB lineage: Bacteria > Cyanobacteriota > Cyanobacteriia > Pseudanabaenales > Pseudanabaenaceae > Thalassoporum > Thalassoporum mexicanum. The sequence continues at coordinate 2,428,162 of NC_019701.1, read as the reverse complement.
GCACATCGAATGTTCGGCCATGGTGCGATCGCGCTTGGGTGATCAAATTGATATTCATGCTGGTGGTGCAGATTTGCAGTTTCCCCACCATGAAAATGAGATCGCTCAATCGGAAGGAGCAACCCACCAACCCTTGGCCAGGTACTGGCTACACAATGGGTTTGTAAATATTGATGGCGAAAAGATGTCGAAGTCATTGGGGAATTTCACCACGATTCGAGAATTGCTGAAACATTATGATCCAATGGCGATCAGACTGTTCATTTTGCAATCGCACTATCGCCAGCCGATCGATTTTACGGAAGAAGCAATTAATGCGGCAACCAGGGGCTGGGAAACGATCCGCGATGGCTTGCTATTCAAGCATGATTTTGGCGATCAATTGGGTTGGGATCGCTTAGCGGTGGCGCTAGATCAATTAGATCAAAATTTGCTCGATCGCTTTCATGGGGCAATGGATGATGATTTTAATACTTCGATCGCCATTTCGCTTTTGTTTGAACTCGCTAAACCGCTCAAAGCCGAAGCCAATAAATTAGTTCATTCTGGTAAAAGTGATTTAGCCTCGGCTGTGTTGGCGCAAACTTGGCAAACCTTGAGCTATTTGAGTGATGTTTTAGGGTTCATTGCCGATCCAGAAGCTCGGAGCAATGCTAATCATAGTAACGATTCGGCCACAGTCAGCGATGATCAGATTGAAACGATGGTGCAGCAAAGATGTGCAGCCCGCAAGGCGAAGGATTTTGCTGCAAGCGATCGCCTCCGCGATCAACTCAAAGAGCTTGGCATTACCTTGATCGATCAACCTGATGGTACTACGCGCTGGCATCGTTAGCTTACGGCTCTAGCTAGATCTAGCCCATATACCTTGCAACCAGCAATCAACTAAAAACTTGCCAATGCAGCGATCGCCATATATATCGCCATACATTAAGATTCAATCGATTCGGTCAAAATCAGATTTATGAAGCCATGCAAGACTTAGCTGGCAAATGCTGGATTGGCAACTGCACTAGTCACTGCGCGAAGCGGTACTGAATTAAGCTGGATTGGATATTCAGGTCAGCACAAATGGGGAATGAAACATTTTGGCATTTCGGTTAGTCTTTATCCATATGAAGCCTTCATCCCTATTCCGTGAGGAGCTTATGTAATAGGGAGTTGTTATGTCAGTTCAGTTCCGCCAAAACATGAACTGTAATTATTAAGCGATCGTCTTTTTCGTTTTTTCGCCATTTGCAGAAAACTGAAAGGCGATCGTTAACCTCAAGCTGATTAAGGCAACATAGGCGAGAGCACTGTTTCCCACTACGATCGCGATCCCTTTCCATCTTTGATATTCTCGGCATTTCTATTCCTAGTATGATTGAAAGCACTGCGTCGGCAGCCCTCATAAATTTAGGGAACAAAACACCTCGCAATTTCGTCTGATATCCCCAGATAGAACTAACCACCTGGCTGGATTTGCCTCATTCTAATTAGCTCGACTTATTGGCTCTAAAACCGCATATCGATCGTAAACGGTGAATTGCATAATCCACCTCTAATCACGTGCGCTTCAGTTTTAATGCGCTTACGCAAAGAAAGAATTGTCTAGCAAGCTAACCCAAAATCCTCAGACTCAATCAGGACAATAAAACAATGGTAAATTTAAATTTTCTTGGCGGCACTATTTCCGATGACAATACTGGCAATCTCAATCTGCCAGATCCCTTTATTCACCCTAGTGTTGGTACAATCCCTGCTGCACCCCCAACCCCGATCGCCCTATATACGCCACCTACGACTGATTTTGTAGGTTTGGATCTAGTGAATTACCTATTCTCGATCGTGCAAGGGGCGGCAGTTGTTCCCAATGAAAGTGCTTTTCTGGACTACACCAACAACAATGATAACGAAGTTGTGCCCAACTGGTCGGGCTTTGGCCCCGTTAGATCCGGCGGCATCAGAGCCCTTAATGGCGACGATATTATCAATGGCTCCACTGATAATGATGTGGTCAATGGCAATCTAGGCGCAGATCAACTCTTTGGTGGCGCTGGCTATGACTATTTGCGTGGCGGCCGTGATAATGATTTAATATTTGGTTTCAATGGGAATGATATTCTCAATGGCAATCGCGGCAATGACCAGATTTTCGGCGAAGATGGCAATGATTTCCTGCGCGGTGGCAAGGACAATGATTCCCTCTTTGGTGGCAATGGTGAAGATATCCTAATTGGCGATGTTGGCACCGATCGCCTTTCTGGTGGCTTAGATGCTGATGCCTTCTTCTTCCGCACCGACAGCTTCTTTGGCGAAAGTAATCTTTCTCAGAATGAATTCGCCGCTGATTGGATTCTGGATTTCAATCCTGGTGAAGGTGACTATATTGTTGCCAATGGAGCAAGCCGCAATACGATCGGCCTGGATGATTCCCGCAATATTGATGGTGCTGGTGGGAGTGATACGGTAATCACATTTAGTGGCCAAGTGCTAGGCGTAGTATTGGAAACCAGCGCTGGTGATGTGTTTAATAATTTCTACTCCGTTGGCTTGGATTCTGCTTTGGTAACTTCGATCGGTTAAAAAAAAGAATAAAGAAGAATCAAGCATATTCGCTTTTTCTCTGTTTGATTAGGTTACAAATCAGTAATATAAGAATCTCCGCCCGTATCCCGTCTTCCCTGCAAGCCGGGATATATTTATTTGTTGGATACTTGTTGGATACTTGTTGAATACTATTTAATTGATCTTCTCCATCCACAAGATGGCCTATGGCATAAGTCTGAAGATAGTAATATAATCTGGGCTGGTTGATTAGTTGTCTTAAATGTTCTCGATAAATAAACCTTAAGGTAAGCCAAGGTATTAATTGACGGATATAGGGTTCGGTTAAGTTCAACTTGCGAAGTGATCACAAAGACGAGTGATCACAAATACTGGTAATTGGTGTTTTGACTCACTTCTTCGCATATTCTTATTCCTTAAGATTGGTATTAGTCATTTAGTTAGGGCGAGCTAGCTGATTCGCTCTAGCAGATTTTGGCTTTGCTTCCATCTAACAAAACAATTACTTACAGTTTAAGTAATTTAGAAATAATTCAACGATTTAAGTAAACACCTCAAATTTTTAACCCATGGTAAATATAACTTTTCTCGGCGGCACTATTTCCGATGATAATAACGGCAATATTAATTTTTCGGCTCCGATCATTCATCCTAGTGTTGGCACGATTCCCGCTGCACCACCAACCCCTGTTGCCCTCTACACCGAACCCAACCCTGACTTTACTGGTTTAAACCTATTCAATTATCTATTCACTATCACTCAAGGGGCAGCCGTTGTTCCCAATGAAAGCGCATTTCGGGACTTCACTAATAATAATGATACGGAGAATGTGCCTACCTGGTCAGGATTTGGGCCAGTTCAGTCCGGTGGGATTCGCGCACTCAATGGCAATGATGTTGTTTTTGGTTCTATCGACAATGACGTAGTGAATGGCAACCGGGGCAGCGATCAGCTCACTGGTAGTAATGGCTATGATTACCTGCGTGGTGGCCGGGATAATGACTTTGTGTTTGGCGACTCTGGGAATGACATTGTCAACGGCAATCGTGATAATGATCAGGTCTCTGGCGGCAGTGGGAATGATTTTGTGCGTGGCGGGCAGGGTAATGATCTGCTCTTTGGCAATAACGGCTCAGATGTTCTAGTTGGCGATTTTGGTAGCGATAGTCTCCAGGGCGGCGGTGGTGCTGATGCGTTTATCCTACGTGCTGATGTCCTGGCTGCCAATGCCCAAGCTGCCGATCGGATTTTGGACTTTAGTTCTGGCGCTGGTGACTATATTATTATTGCTGGCGCAAGCAGATTCACCGTAGGTCTATCTGATACAACGAATATTGCTGGGGCAGCAACTAATGACACGATTATTAGTTTCAATGGCCAGATTCTAGGAGTGGTTCTAGATACCAACCAGGCAAATGTATTCAATAATCTATTCTCTGTGGCGATAGATTCTCCTCTGGTTACTTCAGTCGGTTAGTCAGTTAGGGAGATATTAAGTCAATTTGTTAATATCACGATGATTGAGGTGATTGGGGCGATCGCTATTTTGGCTCTGGTTCTGAACCTTGATTCAAAACGCTGAATTGAAGCAGAAAAAGCATGATCGCCTGTAACCAAGAATTAATTGTCTGTTTGTTTAGTAGCGATCGGCTCTCTATTTGATTACTGCGCCTATAGCCCATAGAAAGACAGCTTAAATTGAGACTAGTCCTGAATGACTGGTCTTTTATTTGCTTGTTCATAGTTATAGTTACAGCGATCGTTCCGCTGGATCTAATCGCACCTTCAATTGCGAAGTTCGCACCAGTTCCAATGTTGCCGTAGGCAGTTGCACCTTACCATTTGTCGCATCAATTTTGTCAAGGATCAAATCAAATAGCATATCCTTCCGGCCGCGTCGTTCCTTATAGTCCACCACATAGCGAACTGTATATTCCATCCAGCTATCTTTAGCTGCGATCGAAATGATTGGTTCAACCCTTGCATCCTCAATTAAATACTTCCGCACCATTGTTTTCCATTCGTTCAGGGCATATTCAATATAATCGCCCATCACCTCACATACAGCCTGGTTCAGTAGTTCTCTAGCTAGTTTGCGATCGCTGTTATAATTCAACGGAATCACCAATTCATCCCACAAAAAAGGGAAGTCGGCAGAATAGTTAAACACTGGTTCTTTGAACACAAAGCTATTGGCAATCCGCACGATCCGGCCATTATACAAATCCCCCTCAACCCAATCGCCGCATTCCATCACGGTTGTGCGTAGCACCGTAATATCAATGACATCACCACGAACCCCACCCAACAAAATTCGATCGCCCGGTTGATAATATTGCCCCAACGAGATCGCTACCCACCCTGCAATACTGGTGATCACCTCTTGGAGCGCAAAGGCAATCCCCGCACCGATCGCGCCAAAGATCACCGCCAGTTGTCCCAGGCTATCACCAAACACACTGGCCACAAAAATAATCATCAAGATATAGCCAGCCAAGCCGATCGTTTTACGGGCACGATAGCGGGTGTCGGCATCCTTGATATAACGGGGGAGCGATCGTTGCAGAAGCCGAAAGAAAAAAGCGATCGCAATCAAACCAATAATTGCCACCAGGATTTTGACTACGATCGGATTGGCAATTAGTTCTTGGAGTGGTTCTAGGATGTTGGACATTGGGTGGGGAATTTATTACTTAGGCAGGCGATCTTAGTCTTTCTGGTCGATCGCTACTTATAGCTTAATTCCCTATGTATCCTTATGTATCCTTGCGATATATTCTTGCGTATATTTATCTAGGCAGCAACGGTAGCTAATGGACATGCATCTGAGGTGAACCGCTCTAAATCAACCCAAAAGTGGCGATCGCTTGGGAAAACATTAAAAACTTTAAATGCAGAGGTCAGCCCCAGCAGCATCTTCACATTCGGCCGGATTGAGCATAAAGCTAGTTGCTTGCCATTGATGCGGGCAGCTTTAAGCAATGCGATTAGGGTTCCCAAGCCACAGCTATCAATCAATCGCACATCTTGCATATCCACAAGGATGAAATCAGCTTGCTCATTTAAGCTGGGTTGAGCAGTTTCGATCACAGCGATCGCCTGCCGATAAATATCTTTATAATTACTGCGATCAATCCTACCGTTTGGTTTAATCATTTTGACGACTGGACAAGCCGTAGCGTCTTTCACTCCAATCATAACCATCTCCTATCTTTGCCGTCCTATATAAATTTATACGCACCAGAAACACCTCAGATTCAAAATGAGCCCGTGTCTGGCGTGCATTTATCCCCTCTTAGATACCCAAAATATTCAGCAAAGACTAGATCGTCAAACCTGCTAATCTTGCTTACCAATCACCATTTGCCAGCCCAAAATCTAGATTATGCGAAGATCGCAAGCTAATATAATTGGGGCAATTTTGCTGCCACTACACATAGCTAATTGCTAAATAGCCAAAGCTAAATCGCAAATTAAGCAACATTATTTTAAACAATCTTAAGAAATAATAAAACCCCTCCATGGGTGCAATCTACTTAATCCATTGATTTATCTCGATGAAGTTGAGCAAACAACTTAGGCTAAGTAATTTAAGTAGCAGCAATTTGGCTGGGTTGTTTTGCATCTCTAGATTTAACCCTGGATTGGTGTAAATCCGCTTCGGCGATCGCAGAAAGGGACTCGAGGTTTTCACCATCAGCAGGGAAACTGGCTAAGCCGCCACTAAAATCAGTGTGGAACTTTTTCCTTTCGGTGGTTACAAATGGCTTATTTTTTAGGGCAAAAACAGCTTCTTCGATTCTTTTGCGTCCTATGCCTGGCTCCATATCATACATAGAGACAATAAATTTGCGGCCACTCCACCGCCCCACCATATCCTCGTTGCAGAAGTATCTTTTGAGTAATTCAGCCGACTGACGAATTATGGCATCGCCGATCGCAAACCCAAATTGCTGGTTAATTTGCCCTAGCTCATTGATCGCAATCATACCAATATCTACAACCTTGCCCCGCTGCTCGGCAATTCCCAGTAATCGTTTAAGATGAAGACTAAATTTAGCGCGATTAGGAAGTTGGGTGAGAGAATCACGTTCAGCCAATCGACGGAACAATTGATTTCGTTCAATCCGGTTAAAAATACGCGTAATCAATTCTGGCCCAGCGATCGGCTTACTGACAAAGTCATCCGCGCCAGCACTGAACATTTGCCGGAGGGTACTGGTTTGGGTTTGCTTAGACAGGAAAATAATCGGTAAGCCCGACCAGCGCGGTGCATTCCGCACCAATTGACATAACTCAAAGCCATTGATGTGTGGCATTTCTAGATCCAGCAGCAACAGATCTGGCGACACCTTTTCTAGCACTTCCCAGAAATGCAGTGGATTGCTCAATGTAGTTAACTGCATCCCCCAGGGCTCCATCAAGGCTCTGAGAATGCCCAGGCTTTTCTGATCGCCATTCACTGCTAATACTTTGGCCAGACAATCCTCGGTTTCTTGCAGAATTTGAACGATAACTTCGATCGTATGATCGGGCAATGAGGGCTTTTGGATAAAAGCTCGACATCCCAGGCGCATTGCCTCAAGACGAGTATCAATATCCCCTTGTTCGGAAATAACCACCACCGGGATCGCAGGAGTTAGATTGGTTAATTCGGTCAGCAAAGTCAGCCCATCTTCAACGGAGCGGCTGCAATTGGGATTGAGTAGTAAAATATCCGGCCACTGCTGTTCGATCGCCCTACGTGCTGCATTGGTATCCGGGAAAGCCTCTAAATTAATATCGCGGATTGTGGCTTCCCACAGGAGCTTTTCCACCAGTTCGGCATCGCTTTCAACTAGATATAAGCGCGATCGCGTGTCGGGCTCTTGAGCATTTTCATCATCACCACAGCAATCGGTTGAAGTTGAATCAGTGGCCCCATGCCCCACCTCGGCATGGCGATCGACCAGATCAATCCGATCGAGCTCTTGGCGCAGGTCAATCATCAACTGATTTATATTTATATCTTGCTTTTGCGTGATCTGTACCTGGCCATTATTGGATTCCACCAATTGATCGCCAAAGAAGTCACTGATTTGATTGGCAATTTTGGTAGCTTTCTCGGCTTGAAAAGCAATCAGCAGATTAGCTAATTCCTGTACATCAGCCTGGGTTTCCCGGCAGATTTGTCGGTCTAGGTCACCGGACTCGATCGCTTGCAGAGCTTGCTCAAAACTAGCCAGTTTATTGATAATGGTGGGTTTAATTCTCTCCCAGGTGCGAGACAACGCCTGCTGCAAACTAGGAATCATCTTAATCTGAACTACTTCTGCCGTTTTAGGATCGGCCAGAGCAGGATCGCTTTTTTCGATCGCCCTGAGTCGGTAACCCAAACCATAGACCGTCTCGATTAGATCAGCAGCGCCAACGGCCCTCAATTTCTGACGTAGCCCTTTGATGTGGGCTCTGATTGTTTCTTCCCCCGGTGGATCATCAAATGACCAGAGCCGATCGAGAATTGCGCCACAGCTAAAGATGCGATTGCGATTGCGCATAAATAGCTCTAATAATTTATATTCCCTGGGTCTCAGGTTGACTGGCGCTTCAATATAGGTCACTTTACAACTAATTGGATCTAATTCGAGTTGTCCCCACTGCAAAGTTGGTGTTACTGTGGTGCTATTACGGCGCAACAGGGCTCTGAATCTAGCTAAAAATTCTGGCCATTCAAATGGTTGGGCTAAATAGTCATCGGCACCTGCATCAAGGGCTTGGGCAGCCACGATCGCATCATTCTGGTTCCCTAGCATCAGGATCGGCATTTGATACTTTTCCTGGCGTAGCCGTTGGCACAGTCTAAGCCCCTCTGATTTACTTGATTCGCATGATTTACCTAATTCACCCAATTGGCTGGATTGCTCAGCAAGAGTAAACGATAAAATTAGCAGATCATATTCAAACGCTTGGATTTGATCCCAACCCTGATTGAAGTCTGAGGCTGAATCAACTAAGTGACGATGCTGACTCAAAACTTCAGTAATTGAGGTAACGATCTGCTCATCTACATCAATAACCAGTATTCTCATTTTTGTCTATCCACATAGGTTGGGTCAATATTCACAAACGCAGTCAAACAGTCTATGCAAGCAAGACTAGGCTAGTCAAAAAACTCTTTGGACTAGTAAATTCTCAAATAAAGTTCAAACCCTGCAAGAGCTAAACCAAATTGTAGGAGTAGCCGCATCAATCACTATTACAAGATTGCCATAAACGTTGTGTTGGTTGCTTAGGAACGTTATTGTTTCAGTAAGCTAAAGACTGCTTTAATTAAATGTCTAGCTTGACATGCCTAATTAATCCTGGGATCTAGTCACTCACTATAGTTCTATAGTTCCAGATCGCTAGGCTAATGATTATGGCGGTTTGATAGCTTTGATCGAAATTTAGCGCTAATTGGCAAAGCCACCAGTCCAGATAATTGGAAGCTCCGTTTATGCACTATTTCCATTGTTAATACAATATAACGGCAATGGTTAGGCGACAAGATTAATTTTTGATCCCATGTTTGTCTTGCTCACTTCTATGAGGTGGCTAAATGCTTCCTTTAGCTGCGGCATGTGGGTAATTACTAAAATACAGGCAAAGTCACCAGCGATCGCATTAATCGCGGCCACCAACCGATCGCAGCCCTCATGATCCTGGGTACTAAACCCTTCATCAATGATCAACGTTTGCAGCTTACCACCAACCCGCTGTGCCAATACCCGCGACAGCGCCAGCCGAATCGCAAAGTTAATCCGGAACGACTCACCACCGGAATAGGTTTCATAGGGGCGGGTGCCCTGGCTATCGGCAATTTCAATATCAAGGGTATCGATCAAGCGATCGCTGCGTTTGCCCGCCTTTTGGGTAATAAACCTGACATGTAATTGATGATTGCTGAGCTTAGCTAACAAAATATTCGTTTCTGCTTCGATTTGTGGCAGCATCGTTTCGATCATCAAAGCCTGGATGCCATTTTTACCAAAGGCATATTGCAGTTCCTGGTGAATCTGCTGGCGGTGGCGCAACTCAGTCAGGCGGGTTTCTAGATTGCTGGCCTGGCTTTTCTGGGTCTCTAGCTGCTGTTGGGTTTGCTGGAAGCGGGCGATCGCGCCAATTAACTGTTCAATTTGCGATCGTTGATCAGCCAATTCCTGTTCTAGTTGTTTAATTACCTCTGCGAGGTCTGGGGTTACGGCCAAGGTTTGCTGAAGCCGATCGATCTCTTGACTGAGCACCGCCAGATCAGCTTGCTTTTGAGCATATTGCTGCTTAGTTTGTTGATATTGGCTAAGCACTTCTGGATGTTTCTGTCTGGCGATCGTCAGTTCTTGATAGTGCAACAGGGCTGGTTGGGCTTGGGTTTGAGCCTGACGCAGTTGTTGATGAGTGGCAGGATCATAGCCAATTTGAGCTAGTTGCCGATCGCATTGTTCTAGTTGCTGCTGCAATTCCAAATCGATCGCATGTTGGTTTAAGCGCTGCGATCGTAGTTCTACCTGGGCTTGCTGTTGGGGCAGTTGTTGTAAGACCTGTTCATGCTCGCGCATCGCTTTTTTAAGCTCAGTTAATTTCAGATCAGCCCAGCGCCAGCGCTCTGCTTCCCCGCGCACCAGTGCATGATTCCGTTCATCGTAGTTCAGTTGAGCCAGACCAGATTCCACTAGATCAAGCTCAGCTCTGGCTTCTGGCAAATAGTCTTGCTGCTGCAAACAAGTTTCAAGCTGGGCAATTTCTTGCTCCAGGGTTTGAATCTGGCTGTGGGTGTTGCTGCTGGTTTGCAATTGCGCTTCCAAATGGCCTTTTTGCTGCAGGTAAGTGGGCAGGGCGGCTAACTCCTGGCTGAGTTGGCGATATTCCTGGCGGAGGACTTGAATTTCACATTCAGAAGCTGCTTGCTGTTCCTTAATTACCCAGATTTCGGCCTGGAGTGATTGATATTCCTGTTCTAGTTTTTGCTTGAGTTGCTCTCGATGATTGTGGTCCAGAGATTGCTGGCACAGGGGACAATCGGCCTGGTGGGGCTGGCTTAATTGAGCGAGGCGATCGCTAAGTTCAGAGAATTGCGCTTGGCAGGCTTGTGCCCGTTCCTGGAGCCGTTCTAGGAAACTACGCCGTTCTAAGCCCTTCTCATATACCTGGTTCTGATAGGCTTGTCTGGCTTGCAGATGGCTAATTGCCTGGTCAATTTGCTGCTTGGTCGCCAGCAGGTCGGGGTTTAGTTGGGTTTGCGATCGCCATTGGTGAAGTTGTTTACGCTGCGCGTCTAATTGGGCAGTGAGCTTGGCGACATGCTGGTCTAATTGGCGTTGGAGGGAATGCTGGCGTTGGATCAAAGGGCTGGCCTGGGCTTGGAGGCGATCGAATTGGCGCAATTGTGCCCTGGCCTGATGGAGCTTATTCACCGCTGCTTCTATTTCCGTTCCCTTAGCGATCGCCAGATTCAGTTCTTGTTGTTTTTGCTGCAATCGCTCTAATTCCAGCCGAGCATGTTTGAGCTGTTCTTTTAATTCACTTTGCTTAACTGCGATCGCCTGTTGGAGTTGGCTTTTCTCTTGATTAAGCTGTTGATAGCGTTGGGATTTACGATTCGCTTCGGCTTCGCGGTGACATAACTCTTGGTAATGGGCATGTTCTTGGTAAATGCGATCGCTGTGGCTAATAATCACTTCGAGTTCGCGTAGTTGACCGTGCTGTTGCTGCACCTGGGTTTGCAAACGTTGACAATCTTCCTGCAAGCGATCGTATCGGCGTTGTTGCCAGTTAAGCTGTTGCTGCTGGTTTTGTCTTTGCTGCTGTTCGCTACCTTTGGTTTGCAATTGCTGCTTGGTTGTGGCATTTACAAGTTTGAGGGCAGCTAAATCTTGATTCAGTTGGGCTAACTGTGGCTGAATGATTTGCTCTTGCGCCAGGGTTTCCTGCAAACTGGCTAGCGCCGCCGCGATCGCATTTGCCTCCGCCTTACAATCGCGCACCACATCCTTAGCGCTTTCACCTAAATGCTCATACTGAGCCAGGTTCAGCATATCCACCAAGATTTGCTTGCGATCGCCCGGTCGCCGTAGCATAAACTCATCCGCTCTTCCTTGCCGCAAATAGGCGGAATTGACGAACGTATTGTAATCCATTTTTAAATGGGTCAAAATCGCCTGCTGGGTCGCCCTAAGACCACGCTCAGTTAAGGATTTATAGCCGCCATCACCCAGCATTTGAAATTCCAACACAGTGGCACTACCACGGGGGCGCGTCCGCATAATCCGATAGGTGCGATCGTGGGCAGTGAAACTAAAATCAACCTGTGCTTCCGTTGCCCCCACATAAACCACATCATCTTCCGTGGCCACCCGGCTTTGCCCCCAGATCGCCCAGGTGATCGCTTCTAAGAGTGAAGATTTACCCGCACCATTCGCACCACAAATACAGGCCGTGTGCAATCCGGCAAAATCAAGTACCAGTTCTTGATAGCTTAAAAAATTTCTTAAGCTTAATTTTCGAGGAATCATACTCGAATATGAATTGAAGGGATAGCAATCGCAAAGTAATGGCGATCGCTTTAGTACAAATGATCTGAAAGTAGAGCAGCCCAGTTAACCCAATCAAACATAGAAATCAGTTCTAGATTGATCATCTTTTAGCTAAGCTCTTTAATCATACTGGTCTACTATACTAATAGAATATAGTGCAATTGACCTGTGATGGGCTTCTAAGTTCAACAATTTTCCGATAAGATTTATATTATGGAACTTTGGGAAAAGATCGGTCGCCAACGGGTGCAGTATATTGTTGATAGTTACCAGTTATATGGTGATGAAATTGCTGATTTCAATGATTATTTAACCGATCTACTCCAGGCTTATATGTCGCCACAAATTGAGCTAGCCCTGGTGGAAACGATCGCCGCTACCTGGTCTGAGATCCCGTCAATCAGGGGGCTGCCGTTTATTAAAAAAGTGCATCAGTTACTAAAGCATTGGGAAGATCCTAGCAATTTCAAGCCGCTCATTTCACCTGATCAATTCTTTCAAATTGCCAATCTTGATCCGGCTCCGGTATTTGGTAATAACTATAATTCTTTACCCACTCCAGAAAGCAAATCCTAATTTATTTGAGTGGTAGTTAACTGGCATTTAAAGCTAATTAAATTACTTGATGTTCAATTGTTTTAGATCAGTTTCGCAATCTTGCTGAGATATTTGAGATATTAAGGTTAGCGATCGCTATTGTGGTAATTGCTATTACCTTCACACTGACTCCAGAATCCCGTAGCCACAGCTTCGCCAAGCTGAGGATTTAGGTGGGTATTTAGGTTTAGATTGCACAATCGCATCAGCGATCGCTATGGTATCTGTATCCATAGACAAGGTATATTCTTAGAAACATGGCAAATTAGTAAGGGCGATCGATTCAAGATGGGGTCAATAGCAACAAAGATCGGCAGGCAATGGCGGATTATTCTCCAGGTAGTGCTGTGTGTGGGCGTAGTTGTCATCTTCATTGGTGCCTGGAATAACCTGGTATTTAACCTCACTGAAAAAGGCTTAACGATCGGCTTTGGCTTTTTGCAATCGGAGGCTTCGTTCCAAATTGCCGATACGCCGATTTCCTATAGCCCCACCGACCCCTACATTCGGGCAATTACGATCGGTATGATCAATACGATCAAAGTAACGATCGTTTCAATTTTCCTATCTACGGTGATTGGCATTACGATCGGCGTGTGCCGTTTGTCGGAAAACTGGCTACTACGCAAGATCGCATTGGTTTATGTGGAAGCATTTCGGAATACTCCACTAGTGCTACAACTGGCTTTCATCTATGGCTTATTACTGTTGCTCCCCGCCCCCCAAGAACCTTTGAGTTTGTTTGGCCTGGTCACCTTTGATGTGACTGGGATTGCCCTGGCAGGCACTGGATTAAAACTCCCTCCGGAATTAGCCGCGATCGTATTGGGCTTGAGCTTGAGCACGGCAGCCTTTATTGGTGAGATTGTGCGCGGTGGGATTGAGTCGGTTTCCAAGGGACAGTGGGAGGCCGCCAAAGCTCTGGGGCTAAAGTCAACCCTGGCAATGCGATTGGTGGTTTTTCCCCAGGCACTCAAGATTATTATTCCGCCTGTAACTGGTCAATACTTAAATGTGGCGAAGAACTCCAGCTTGGCTGCTGTAACTGGCTATGATGATTTTTATAAAATCACCTCGACCGTTAGTAACCAGACTGGCAAAGAAGTGGAAGGGATTGCAATCTTAATGTTGGGCTATCTGACCCTCAGTTTAATTATTGCCTTAATTACTGATTTTCTGAATCGTAAGGTGCAGGCAAAGGAGAGATAAGAGATAAGCTTAGTTATGAGTTTCTTAGTTATTTATGAATCCTAGCGATCGCCACCGCCCCGATTGGCATGAATACTTCATGATGCTGGCCAAGCTAGCTGCAACTCGTTCGACCTGTTTGGCTTTTCCAGTGGGTGCGGTGATTGTCAAAAACAAACAAATCCTGGCCACCGGCTACAATGGCCCCCCTTCCAAATCCGCCCATTGTATCGATCTCGGTTATTGCTATCCTGGCCTGGACAGTTGCAGCTCCAGTCAATCGCTACCTTCGCGGGCGGTACATGCTGAAGCCAATGCGATCGCTCAGGCGGCCAAAAGCGGCGAGAGCACTAGCGGAGCCAAAATCTATGTGACCCTGGAGCCCTGCTTAAATTGCCTGAAGCTAATTATCTCCGCTGGGATCGCTGAGGTTTTCTATGAAACGCCATCTAGCAAAAAGGGCAATGCGGTAGTGCGTGATATTTTCCTGGATGAGCAACTGGTTAAATTAAATCGAATTGAGTTGTCTGAAAAAACGATCGCCCTGGCAATAAGTTCGCTCCAGAACCAGACTTCGAGCCTCACGATGTTAAATCTGGGTTAAATATGGGCTGAATCTTGGTTAGGTAATTAATTAATCAGTGCAGCCAAATTGGGCAAAGAGTGTATAATCATTAGGCTGCAATTTTAAAAGTAGCTATTTAAGATAATAGGTACAATAGAGTTGCAATTGCTTGCTTTAATCGCAAAGTAATTAGCAAATTTAAAGCAGTTTCGATCGCGGGATGTAGCGCAGCTTGGTAGCGCATCTGGTTTGGGACCAGAGGGTCGTAGGTTCGAATCCTATCATCCCGATTCATGAGATTTAATTTATGTCTGCTTGACTTACCCATAGCATTGTTACTTAAAAATCTAAGTAGCTACTTTTCAAGGATGCAATAGTTAAGCTCCTGAATCATTGGCCTCTGGCGATCGCTCCGCAAGAGATAATTAATCTGTTGTCTTAAACTCAAGTAAACTCAAATTTGTACTTTTCCCTCAGCCGTTTGTGGTTGTTGTGGTCTGAATTACTAAATCTAATCACCATAAGTTAGAAATTTAAATATGCCCAAATCGATCCTGTCTAGTCCCTTGAAAAATCAATGCTGATCCCTACCGCTGACCCTGAATTCAAGTCTGGTTTCGTGGCGCTGGTGGGCAGGCCAAATGTGGGTAAGTCAACCCTGATGAATGCCTTAATTGGCCAAAAGATTGCGATCACCTCGCCGGTGGCACAAACCACGCGCAATCGCCTCCAGGGGATTCTCACCCTCGATCGGGCGCAGATTATTCTGGTTGATACACCAGGAATTCATAAACCGCACCATTTGCTGGGTGAAGTGATTGTGGGCAATGCCAAGCGGGCGATCGCCACGGTGGATCTGGTGGTTTGGTTGGTGGATAGTAATGCCAAGTTGGGCAAGGGCGATCGCTTCATTGCCGATTTGATCCAGAAGGCTGGTACTCCGGTGCTGCTGGGTTTAAATAAAATTGACCAGTTGATTGAGGCTAATAATACTGAGCAGGAAAATCCTGGCGATCTTGGCGATGAAGATGTTGTTAATCAAGGCGATCGCTTAAATACTGATTTAGATATTGATCAAGAATCAAACGCTACCAGGAATTTAAGCAAGGTTGAACAGCCACAAGTCCTAAAAATCGAAAGCCCAAAGATCGAAAGTGAGCAGTATATTAGCAAGGCTGCAGATCAGGGCTTAGCAAATCAACAAAAAGCTAATCATCATAGCGATCAATCTGGTGGTTCAGATCATCCCGTCAATCTTGCTAATCCTGAGCTTGAAACTAGCGCAAGCAAAGAAAATTCGGTAAATATCAATAATTCTGATCAAGATATCGCAGTTAATCTAGACCATCTCGATCAGATCGAAACCTGTCGCAGCTATCTGGATTATGCCGATCACCTGGGCTGGGACACGGTAAAATTCTCGGCTTTGACTAAGCAAGGCTTGGATCAGCTACTGGATGCGATTTGCGATCGGCTGGAACCAGGCCCCTACTACTACCCCCCCGATCTGGTTACCGATCAACCGGAGCGATTTATTATGGGCGAGTTAATCCGCGAGCAAATTTTATTCCTCACCCGCGAAGAAGTGCCCCACTCTGTGGCGGTGGGCATCGATCGAGTTGATGAACTAGAGCATATTACCAGGGTGATGGCGACGATCTATGTAGAGCGTAAATCCCAGAAGGGGATCTTAATTGGCAAAGGCGGACAGATGCTGAAGCAAATTGGCAGCGAGGCGCGTCAACAAATCCAGAAAATGATCATGGGAAAGGTACATCTGGAGCTGTTTGTAAAGGTGCAATCGAAGTGGCGATCGTCTCGCACCCAGTTAATGGACTTGGGTTATCGCACTGACAAAAAATAAGGTAGGCTTAAAGCTCAAATACTCTGGATCTTCAGCATATGCAACGCAAGATGAGTAGCGGTTACAAGCATGTTTATCAAGGGTATCCAGCAAGATTTAATATCAGCTTTAGTTGAGCTAATTTAATTGGCATGAAGCATCGGTGCTTGCACCACTTCAAAGTTAATAATGTCCTGGCGCGGATCGACATTGCTCACCACCACATTCAAGCTTTCGCCCACATAGGCATCCCGCATCATTCGGATCGGCAACTTCAAACCCAGATCCTCCAGCAGCAATAGCCCCAATCGTTCATCCTCGCGCAGCCAATCCAGCAGTAGCGCTTGCCATACCTTCTTGCCCTGACGGCGTAAATATTCCAAACTCCAATAGCGCACCGTTTGCCGTTCGATCTGGGTAGCTTCGTAGGTAGCCGGATCGATCATTTTTAATAATGTGTCTAAATCTTGCTCCTGATAGGGCAACGGTTCACCACGCAGATGGGCTTTGAACTGGAAATGGGTCAGCAGATCGCTATATCTACGAATCGGCGAGGTAACCTGCACATAGGCATCTAAACCCAAACCTGCATGACGAAATGGATTAATACTCAGCTCGCCCCGCGTCATCCGCCGACAGATCGCAAATTCTCGCACTGGCCCCGGTGGTAATTGCACGATCACCTCTTCGGAAGGCAGATCCGGCTGTTCTTGAAACCGATAGGGCACTGGGATACTGTTTTGTTGAGCAAACTTAGCACCCACCTCCCCAGCCAGGATCATCATTTCCGCCACCAGTTGCCGCGAGAATGAATTTTCTAGCAGATGCAAAGTCAATTGATCGGTGTCATTGGGATCGACCCGCACGATCGTTTCGGGCAAATTGATATTAATCGCCCCCTGCGATCGCCGCCATTGATTGCGCAGTCGGGCATATTTGGCCAGTAAGTCTAAATCCTGCTCCACCCCCAGATGTAACATCTCTTCGGTGTCTTCATAGGTAAGCCGGTAGTTGGGCTTAATCAGGCTGGTATGGACATCAAAATCAACGATCGCTCCAGCTTCGTCTAATTCCACCGCAAACGACAGTGCATGGCAAACCTGCTTTTGCACCAGACTCATCGGCCCAGTCGCCAAGACAGGCGGAAACATCGGGATCATCCCCGTTGGCAAATATAAACTTGTACCACGCCGCCGCGCTTCGAGATCGAGCAGATCGCCTGGTTCTAACCAGCGGGTTGGATCAGCGATATGAATCCATAACTTGTGCCTACCATCAGCCAGCGTTTCAACACTAAGGCCATCATCAATTTCAGTAGTGGACTCGTCATCGATCGTATAGACATGTAAATGCGTCAGATCGATCCGCGCCATTGGGTCGATTATGGGTGAGTCAAGACACTCTTGCGCCCTGGCGGTAACGGCTTCGGGAAATACACTCGGCACTTGACTCCTTCGTAAAAACATATTTTCGTGTACAGACCAGATGCCCAGATCAACCAATAGGTTAAACGCGGCTGTTTCGGTGCGATCGCGTTTGAGGGTTTTGAAGATGTCGATCGCTACTGATTTATCTGAGGATTCATTGCCGTGGGTAGCATATCGCTCTAGGCTTTCAAGTTTACGGCGATCGCTACTTGTCCACTCTACTGCCTCTCCACTTATTTTGTCGCGGAGCTTTTGGAAAAAGTTTTCTACTTCCTGTGCCCGTTGCTCAGCCACTTCAATTTGATGCTTGATCTCTGCTACCTGGCTAGCCGATCGCGGTTCATAAATCTGTCCCTTGCTTTTGAAATAAAGTTTATCCTCGCTTAGTAATTTATAAGCAGCATAGGTGGCCACCGCAGATGTGTCGGAAAACAGCAGATTAGCTAGTTGCGCTGGGGAAACCGTGGCTTGATCTGGATCTTCACTGAGCAATTCCCAGGCTATTTCTAGGGCAGATGGATCGATATATTGCTCAGCTTCAGCGGTAAACTTGGGGATTTTTTGTGAACTATATTTTACGGGGCTATCACTTTCAGGATCAACCTTTACCACATATTCTACTTCGCGCGGATGTACTACATGGGCAGTGCCATTTTCATCGATTACCTGAATGTGCTTTTTGCCTTCTGGTCGCTCCACCACTGCCAGACGGCGATCGCCATGCAGTTTTACTTCTACCAGTGTGCCCTTGTCCACTAATTACCTATGCCTTTATTACTCAAATACTAATCAAAATTGTTGGCTTACTAATTTAGGTCGCCAAATTAAACAACTAAAAAATTCTCATAATCCCTAAATCAATTGATTAGCATGGATCTATTTAACACTTCATCATCCCACACACTAATCATACCCACAGTTGCAAGCACCAAGTATTAGCAGCTTATAAGTATTCTATTATTTTTCCCCTATAACTAATCTAATCAAATCTAATCAGGGCAAAATACTTTGAGAAATATAATCTCTATTCGATCGTAATACTTGAGATTGCTAGCGCCAATATCAATCAACAATCTGGATCAAACCCGATCGCCCAAGCTCAAGAAAAGTATGATCGCTGCTCGTATGATCAGATTACATTCTAAAATAGATTATTAAGAAATATTACTAAAATTAGATCGCCAATGCAACTACCAGCCCAGAGCAGAACTCAATTCACTGAAGACCTCACCATCTGCCGGATTTTGAATGGCATGTGGCAGGTATCCGGTGGCCACGGCAAGATCAACCCAAGCCAAGCGATCGATCGCATGTTTGATTATTTCAATGCTGGTTTTACTACCTGGGATCTGGCCGATCACTATGGCCCCGCTGAAGATTTGATCGGTGAGTTCCGGCGGCAACTGCGCGATCGGCAAGGTCAGGCAGCCCTGAATAATTTGCAAGCCTTTACCAAATGGGTGCCCCGCCCCGGCAAAATGACCCGCCAGGTTGTGGAGCGGAATATTGATATTTCCCTCAAGCGGATGGATGTGGAAGCCCTGGATTTACTCCAATTCCACTGGTGGGATTATGGCGATCGTGCCTATTTGGATGCATTGGGGCACATGGTGGATTTGCAAAAGGAGGGCAAGATCAAACATCTGGCGCTGACCAACTTTGATACACCACGCCTCAAAATAATTGTGAAAAATGGGATCAAGATTGTGTCCAATCAGGTGCAATTCTCGATCGTCGATCGCCGTCCCCAGGTTGCCATGATTGATTTCTGCCAAGCCAATAATATTCAATTGCTGGCCTATGGCACCCTCTGTGGTGGTTTGCTGGCGGATAAGTATGTGGGCAAATCGGAGCCTGGGCGCTGGCAACTGGAAACGGTTTCGCAGGGCAAATATAAACGGATGATCGATGCCTGGGGTGGGTGGCAATTGTTTCAATCGCTGTTGACTACGTTGCAGCCGATCGCTAAAAAGCATAACGTCAGTATTGCCAATGTGGCGGTGCGCTATATCCTGGAACAGCCAACCGTGGCCGGAGCGATCGTGGGGGCGAGGCTCAGCATTTCGGAGCATATTGCCGCGAATGCCAGGGTGTTTGATTTTGCGCTAGATGATGAAGATAAGGCTAGCATTGATCAGATCTCAGCTAAATCGAAGGATCTGTTTGCGATCATCGGCGATTGTGGCGATGAGTATCGTTAGTTTTAGCTAGACATACCCCCACAAAAAACTTGCCAACTCAGGCTGATCGCCCCAGTGAAAATGAGTATAAGTAGCGATCGCCCTGTTCACCCTCCAGCCATCAAACCCGATCGCCTCACCCGCATAATTAGCCAACTTGTAAACAGGCTCGGTTGGTTCGATCGTTAACTGCGATCGATGGAACTCATGCCCCCAATAGGTCTTACTATCACTCAAATCATTATTAGGATCTTGCAAAGCACAACGCCGATACCCCAACGTTAGTTTCTTCGCCATCACTGTTTGCGTCGGCAGCACCCCCACCATCGGGAAAGTTTCCCCCGCAAAATTAGTAATCGACTCACTCAAATACATCAACCCGCCGCACTCTGCATAGATTGGTAAATGGGTATGTTGTTGGATCGAGGCGATCGCCCCCTGGTTCGCGCTCAACTCCGCCGCAAACATCTCCGGGAAGCCGCCACCCAAATATAACCCCGTTGTGCCTTCCGGTAATTTTTGATCCTTTAATGGGCTCCAGAAAAGAAGCTCTGCGCCTAGGGATTTCAGCAAATCCAGATTATCAGCATAGTAGAAATTAAAAGCACGATCGCGGGCAACGGCAATTCTGGCGGGTGATTTGGGTTGAGATAGATCACAAGAGGCGATCGGCTCATGCTTCCCCGCTAACTGCTCAGAATTTGTCTGCACCAGCGGCAATAGCTTGTCCCAATCGAAGCAAGTTTTGCCCAATTCCGCCAGGCGATCGACAATCTGATTAAAATTACCAACCTCCTCGGTGGGGACTAATCCTAGATGCCGATCGCTTAATTTGATTTCTACTTGCCGAGGAATCACACCCACAATCGGGATATGCAACGGCGCGATCGCTTCACTGAGCACTTGCTTATGCCGATCGCTTCCCACCTGATTGAGAATGATGCCAGCAATTTGCAAATCCGGATCAAAATTTGCATAGCCATAAACCAGCGCCGCCAGCGATCGAGACATCTTGGCACAATCGATTACCAGTAGCAGCGAAACAGCGGGTTTGCGATCGCTAGTTATACGATCGTTAGATATTTGCTTAGAGGCATGATTGAGCAGCTTTACCACCTGAGCAGTGCTAGCCACCTCGCTACTGGCTGCGCCATCAAATAAACCCATCACCCCCTCGATCACTGCGCCATCGGCGATCGCACTATGTTGGGTAAAGCAAGCTTGCACATAGCGATTGCTGGTCAAAACTGGATCGAGATTACGGCAAGATCGACCCGTGATCGCACCATGAAACATCGGATCGATGTAATCGGGTCCTACCTTAAACGATTGAATTTTTTGCCCCCACCGCTGCAAAGCCGCCAAAATCGCCAGCGTAACTGTGGTTTTACCAACCCCGCTATGGGTTCCGGCAATTGCGATCGCCAAATTATTTTCTGCTCCTGCTCAATCCGCTTAACTCACTAATTAAGTAAGTCTAGCCGATCGCCAACCTCACGCTAACTAACCTTTGGCTAACTTTGCGCCACAATATTAAACACCACATACCGCAGCGGCAAGAATGCCATCGGGTCAATTACCTTTTTGCTGCCCGATTGCACCTCAAAATGCAAGTGTGGCCCTGTGCTCCAGCCCGTACTACCCACCTGGGCGATCGGTTGCCCCTGTTGAATGCTCTGCCCTTTACGCACCAAAATTTTACTAGTGTGCGCATATAGGGTCAGCGATCCATCTGCATGGGTCAGTTCCACCACATTGCCATAACCGCCATCATCCCATCCGGCAAAGGTAACAATCCCATCGGCGGCGGCCAGGATCGGCGCACCAGTCGGGGCTGCCACATCAATGCCCTTATGCAGTTTGCGATTGCCAGAAATGGGATGTACGCGCCAACCAAACCCAGAAGTAATTTCGCCAATTAACGGCCACACAAAAGGAGCCGCACTAATATCACCAGTTTTGGCCACTGAATCGGGTAGTTGGATCGCCCACCGACTTGGCGTAGACATCGCCTTCATCCGCAAGGGGCCATCCTGGAGTTGATAGTTGGGATCAAATTCGATCACCATCCGGGTCATATCTGGCTCTGGTTGGCCAACTCGTACCGCCTTCACGCCATTCCCCACATCTCTGCGCAGGGTAGGGCCTTTATAGGTAGTGCCAGGTAAATCGATCACCAGACGGGTCGGGTTCTCAATGATCTTGCCCATTGGCCGTACTTTGTCTTTGGTGACAAACTCAATCCGGCTTTCGCTGACGTTAAACACAAAGGTTTCGAGGCGGTTTGCAGCCCAGGCGATCGGCGACAGGATTGGTGCTAGCAGTGAAGTGGCTAGAAAACTTCCCAAAATACAGGCTTGTTTGTTGGACTTCTTTTGGGTCTGCTTTTGAGCCTGATTATGCTTAGGCTTAGTGGCCTTGGGTGAATGGGATTTTGGCGATCGTTGCAACATAATTTTCTGTGGTGATGAGGAATGATGCGAACTTGCGAACTATAGTCAAGACGGATATAAACAAATAAGCTTTTGGCTAAACTAGAACTAGCAGATCGGATTTAGACTAGATTTAGTGAATCGATTTGAATTGCTAAATAGCCAAATAGCCAAATAGTAGAATCTCGGTGGTGAGTGAGGGACTTGATGAACGCGATCGTTTGGCCGGATCAGCACCAGCGATTGACCGATCGGTACTAGATTCAATTACTACCGGAATCAGATTCATTAATAATTAGAGTGATATTTTCCAGGTTCAACGGGTGTTTGATCTTGATTCAACACAATCAAATACTAAATATTAAATATTAGTAATTGATGGTTAGAGCAATGCTCTCGGTTAACAGTTAACGTGGGTCAGAGGGGGATGTGAGTTCCAGGCTGAAGGCTATAGAGCTATAATCAATTGCGATGTAATTGTTAGTGAGTGCCAAACATTAATGCTGATTGCTAGATGTTGCCTACTAAATAAAAACAGCCGCCCGATCGGCCGGAATTATATGCTAAATGGGCTAAAAACGCAATCGATCGCCAGCATTTTTGCGGCTCATCCTCTGGCTGCTAGTATTTTGTATTCACCGTATTAAACTTGATGAAATTAATTCTCTATACCAAACCTGGTTGCCATCTCTGTGAGGGCTTGCAAGAAAAGCTAGAGCAGGTTGAGGCAGTATCGTTTGAACTAGAAATTCGGCAAATTACCGATAGTCTCAATTGGTTTGAAAAGTATCAATACGAGGTGCCGGTATTGTGTTGGGTAAACGAGGCTAACACACCGCCGACTGAAGAACCCCTACCTCGTTTGTCACCGCGCTCACCGGTGGTAAAGCTGGAAGAATTATTACAGAAATACCAGAATTGATTGACTAGGTCTCGAATATCGAATAGTTGAGTCTTACTTCTATACTCTGGGTATTGCGTCACTAAGGTTAAGTTAAGCCAAGTTATAAACAAATGGCTATTGTCATTTCAGCTTAAGGAATTAGAGCTAATCCAAAAGTTGTAATGCTGATCAACTAAGGGCGATCGCTTAAGGCAATTAGCTAGCAATACGAAATGATGCACAATATCATTAACAATCGGGTTTGATCCGCTGCGAAGTAATCAGGGGAAAGCAATCTAAAAATCTAAACCAACTCGATTGACTGGATTGACTGAAGCAAGCCTGCCCAAGTTCCCCTAAACTGACATTTAAGCTAAGGTTAGATCAAAGATCAAGCCCGATTGAACAGATTAAACACTATTAATAAACAATCGCTGTCGGCATTGCGGTTAGGCTGCCTAATCCAGGGCTAACAATGTTGCTCACAAAAATATCGAACATCTGCCTGATATCAGTTTGACCGATCGCTGCATCGCTAAATCATCCTGCCAATGTGCAACGCTTGCAATTAAGTTGTGGCGATCGAGGTCGATCTAGATGATTTAAGCCATAGAATCTAATATTAATTATTAATAACCCAATAACCACTACCACCAACTGATTAGTACGTGATTAGCCCATCACTAATCTATAGACAACCCATAAATATTGGTATTTCAATTATGGTGTCTGAAATCTCTGCACCAGAGCAACCCAAAAACTGGCAACTTCTACCACAGCCGGAACCACCAGCCTGGTTAATCGATCGGGTCGGTCAAGCTGCGGCGATCTTGTTGTGGCAGCGAGGGATTCAATCGGAACCAGCGATCGAGGCTTACCTTAACCCTGAGCTATATGTACCCACTAGCGGCTCAGCCTTTGGGCAAGAAATGGAACTGGCGATCGAGCGCATTAAACAAGCGATCGACCACCGCGAACAGGTAGCGATCTGGGGTGATTTTGATGCGGATGGAATTACGGCTACAGCTTTGCTCTGGGATGGCCTGGGGCAGTTCTTTGCCCAGAATGAAGAACTATTCTTTTTTATTCCCAATCGCCAGTATGAATCCCACGGCCTTTCGATCAAAGGAATCGATCATCTGCTAACTGAACATCCTGATTGTTCTTTGATTATCACCTGCGATACGGGCAGCACCGACATAGAAGAAATTGAACATGCCCGATCGCTGGGCATTGATGTAATCATCACCGATCACCATACCCTGCCAGCCCAACGCCCAAAGGTAGTAGCAATTATTAACCCCCGTTATTTAGAACCAAATCATCCGCTCTATCACCTCTCTGGTGTGGCGGTTGCCTATAAGTTAGTTGAGGCATTGTATGCAGCGATGCCAGACATTCCCCAGCAACCCTTGGCGAAGCTATTAGACCTGCTGGCGATCGGTCTGGTGGCTGATCTGGTGGCACTGGTGGGGGATTGTCGCTATCTGGCACAAATTGGGATTGAGCAACTTAAGCACAAGGAACGGGAAGGAATCAGGCAACTGCTCGAAGCATGCAAACGGGCGGGCGATCGCCCCACCGACATCAGCTTTGGCATTGCGCCCCGGATCAATTCAATTAGCCGGATCTGGGGTGATGTGAGTAATTGTGTGGCGTTACTGACCAGCAAAGATCCGCAAACCTGCGCCCGATTAGTAGAACTGGCCGAACTAGCCAACACCCAGCGCAAAGCCCTCCAAAAGAGCATCTATAACCAGGCTCAGGCCAAGATCGCCCAACTCGATCTCTCCACCCAAGGCGTAATTATTCTGGCGGATGCCCAATGGTCAGCGGGGATTTTGGGATTGGTGGCTGGTCAAGTTAGTGGTGAATATGCCCGCCCGGTGATTTTGCTCCAACTTGAAGATGGGATCGCCAGGGGGAGTGCCCGATCGCCCCAGGGTATTAATCTTTACGAGTTAATCAAAGGCCAGGAACATCTTTTGAATAGTTTTGGTGGTCATCCCTTGGCGGCAGGAATGAGCCTTGCGGCGGAGAATTTGCCCTTGTTCAAGGCGGCGATCGAACAAAGGTTCTGGAGTCAATATAGCCGTGAATATTTACAAACCCAGGTACAGCGATTAGAGATTGATCTGGTCGTAAAAATTAAGGATTTAGGTCAGTTGATGTTCCGACAGCTCAAGCAACTAGAACCATTTGGGATGGGTAATCCAATTCCCAAACTGCTGGTTAAGAACTGCTGGTTCGATCGCAAATTCAATGCCAAGCTTAAGAATCGCAAAGGCCAGAAGGTGGAATATATTAAAACTGAGTTTTGCCTAATTGATGAAACGGGCGAGATTAATGGCCATTGGTGGGGGCATTACAGCCATGAATTGCCAGAGATAGGAATGCCCTGTGATGTAGTAGTGGAATTGGTTGACAATGCTTATAAGCGCGAATATCAAGTGCGCTTGCTGGATTTTGGTCAGGTTCACACCACCAGTCCGATCGCGGCTTATGCTAATAATGGCGATAGTTTGGGCGATCGCTACCTCAATCAATTCAGCCAGGAATTACCCCGATCGCCCCAATCTCCAAATGTGACCAAGAATATTGAATTACTGGATTATCGCGGTCAAGTTGGCATATTTTCATTAAAAGAATCGGAATCAGAATCAGAATCACCAAAATCTTTATCACCAAAATCCTTAGACCTGGCGCTTGAGGCAGTGGTTATTTGCGATCGCTGTCCCACTAGTTGGCAAGAGTTGGAGAATTTGCTCAACGAGGCGCAGGAGCAAGCAAAGCCGATCGTTCTCACCTATGCACCGCCCCAGCAATTGAACGGCTGGGGAATCTGGCAAAGACTGGTGGGAATCGCCAAGTATTTGGAGCGCACCGGCAAGAGCATTTCGATCGCTACTTTGAGCAGCAATTTAGGCATTGGCGATCGTAATTCCCAAATTATTGATCTAGGCTTGGCGGCACTTGATTATTGTGGTTGGTCGGCAGCGATCGATGACAATGAATTGCAGCATATTTCTTTCGGCCAGCAAAATTCGGTAGCCCCTGATGCAGAGACCAGAGAAGAACATCAAGAGATGGTTGATAGTGCTGCCCTGCTCAAGGTGAATGAGTTCATTGCCGCCGTCGATGAGTTGGTCTTTCGGCAGCGCTATTTTGACCAGCAGGTAATCGCCAAAATGTTGCCTATGCAACCAGTTCAACCTGACCAGGATCTACCTGTAGGGAATTTATAGATTTTTAATTAATTTGAGCAAGATCCAAATTCGATCGCCGATTACCAAGTTAGAATTTCGCCAGTATTACTATTTACGCTGGCTGGTATTGCGATCGCCCTGGGCTCAACCACCTGGCAGTGAACGCGATGACCAGGAATCGCAAAGCTACCATTTGATCGCGGTTCTGGATAATCTGGATGATATTGACCAGGATCTTCAATCCGATCGCGTCGGTTACGCTGATATTTCGGCTTCCAGCAAGCAAGATGTAGACCAATTAATCATCGGCGTGGGCAGGTTACATTTACAAGATCCACAAACAGCACAAATCCGTTATATGGCAGTACATCCCAACTATCGATCGCAGGGTATCGGTAGCCAGATTCTAATGGCATTGGAGCAATATGGCCGATCGCAACCAATCCAGCAAATCATCCTCAAGGCCAGAGCCGAGGCGGTGCGCTTCTATCAGCACCATAATTACCAAGTCCTTGAATCTGCCCATACTCTCTATGGCAAAATCCCCCATTTTTTGATGTGCAAATCGATCGATTACATGCAAGTTTCAAAAGTAGATGATTCCTAACTTCCCTATCCATGAAGAGATGCTATGCTTGAAGCTGCTTACTTGGCTTTAATTCTTATCTGAAGACGTTGTGATCTCTGATTAGAACAATAGATCAATGTACAAAATAAATTCGCTAACTTGGATTTAGAGGGCATAAGTAATATTAGTCTGGATATTAATACCCTGCTGCTGGCCTATCGTTCAGGGCAATCTGTAACAGCGATCGTGGAACTGATCTACGAACGGATTGCCACCCATGAGCATAATCCCATCTGGATTACTCTTTTGCCCAAACAGCAGGTATTGCAGGCAGCAGCTCAGCTAGAGGCAATGCGCCAGGATATGCCATCCCTACCCTTATTTGGGATTCCATTTGCGCTTAAGGATAATATTGATGCGAACGGTGTTTTAACCACCGCTGCTTGCCCTGCATTTGGTTATATGCCAACTGAGGATGCAATGGTAGTGGAAAAACTACTAGCCGCTGGTGCTTTGTTAATCGGCAAAACTAATTTAGATCAATTTGCCACTGGTTTAGTAGGCACGCGATCGCCCTATGGAGTTTGTCAAAATCCCTTTGACGATCGCTACATTAGTGGTGGTTCTAGTTCTGGTTCGGCAGTGGCGGTGTCAGCGGGTCTAGTTAGTTTTGCTTTGGGAACGGATACAGCCGGGTCGGGCAGAGTACCGGCCGCATTTAATAACATTGTGGGTCTCAAGCCTAGTCGCGGTCTGATTAGTAATCGAGGCGTAGTGCCTGCCTGTCGATCGCTCGATTGCGTGAGTATTTTTGCGTTGAGCTGCAATGATGCAGAACTGGTATTAGCAGCATGTCAGGGATTTGATCATCAAGATATCTACTGCCGCGATCGGCCTTTGCCAGCAAATCAACAAGCATTACCAAAATCCTCATCCCAATCATTATCTCGGTTTCGGTTTGGTGTCCCTACTCAAGATTGGCTGGAATTCTTTGGCGATCGGGAATATCAGCAACTGTTCACCACCAGCATTAGCCATTTAGAAGCGATCGGTGGACAGCAAGTAGAGATCGACTATCAACCATTTTATGATGCCGCCCAATTGCTCTATTCTGGCCCCTGGGTCGCCGAGCGTTTAGCAGCATTGGCCTCATTTTTTGAACATAGCGCCGACCAAACCTTAGAAATAACTAGCCAAATTATCCTTGGCGCGAATAAATACACAGCGGTGGATGTGTTTGAATCGATCTATAAGTTAAAGTCCCATCAGCGATCGGCGGCGGCGGAATGGCAAAAGATGGATCTATTATTAGTGCCAACCACACCGACTATCTACCAAATCAGCCAGGTAAATGAGGAGCCATTGCAGCTAAATACGAATCTGGGCTACTACACTAATTTTGTGAATCTACTCGACCTCTGCGCGATCGCTATTCCATCTGGATTCAGAACCGATCATCTTCCGTTTGGGATTACTCTCATCGCGCCAGCGTTTAATGAAAACTTGCTGATTAGCCTGGGTACTAAATACCAACAACAGCTCAATCTGCCTTTAGGTAACACATCCATAACCTATCACCAAGTCAGCCAATAGTGCAAATATAACAAATATAAATAAAGTCGTTAATAGAGTCATTCTAATTAATCTAGTTGAGGGGGAACTAAAAATATGCCCGATCGCCAAATGCAAGATCCAGATCCAGCAGCCATGATCGAAGTGGCAGTAGTTGGGGCTCACTTAGATGGCGAACCGCTCAACTATCAACTAGTCGATCGGCAGGCTCATCTGGTTGCCGCAACCCATACTGCACCGATATACAAGCTTTATGCCCTAACTGGCACTAAGCTACCTAAGCCAGGTCTAATGAGAATCGATCCCAAGCAGGAAACTGGCCATGGGATCGAGGTGGAGGTATGGGAAATGCCTTTAGTAAATTTTGGCTCTTTTGTAGCCCTGATTCCAGCCCCACTAGGGATTGGCACAATCACCCTAGAATCGGGCAAACAGGTGAAAGGGTTTATTTGTGAGGCGGAAGGAATCAAAACCGCGATCGATATTTCTGCCTGCGGCGGTTGGCGCAGTTATCTAAGTGATAGTAAAAGCGCTAGTAATAGCTAGTTAATTAGCCTCACATTTAATTTAAATTTAGACCTAACATTCACTTAAATAATTTAAACACCATAGGTTTCGATTTGCTCATTCAAATAAGCATCCGGATCGCTAGGATCAAACGCATCAAACAATAAATTCTCAGATCTAAGCTCGTCCGTAGGTACATCTAATCCCAATTCACCGCCCAATCTCTGGACAACTTCCGTGAGGTAAAGATCGCCTATTGCATTGTAATCAGCCTGATCGCCTGGTACATAGTCCCAGCGCACCATCTGAGTAGTCAACCAATAGGCAAAGCTTTTCCAAGGGTAGGGATCAAAATCTACGCGATCGGGAATATCTTGAGTATTCCCATTCCCATCATCATATTTACCAGTATAGATAGATTGAAGCACATCTTCGGGCTGATTCAGGAATTGTCTAGAAGCCAAGGTCTGAGCAATCTCTGGTCTATTACTCTTATCCTTCGCAAAATAAGAAGCCTCTAATACTGCCTTTGTCATCGCATCGAAGGTATTGGGATTAGTATCAATCCATTCCTGACCGGCACTAAGAATGCAGCAAGGATGCCCTGGCCAAATCTCTTTACTTAGCATGTGAATATAGCCCGCGCCCTCAGCAACTAGGCGCTGGTTAAAGGGTTCAGCGATCAACATCGCATCCAGTTCACCAACCGCCATTTGAGCCACGGTATCAGCCGGAGGAACCACATCAAGCTGCACATCGGTATCGGGATTGAGTCCACCAGTGGCCAAATAGTAGCGTAAAAGCAGAGTATGGGTTGAGTGGGGGAATGGTAAAGCAATTCTAAATCCCTTGAAATCTGCCGGACCCTTGACAGTTTCTTTGTGGCGATTGGCAACCGTAATCGCATTCCCATTCAAATTACTAATGGTCACCGTGCGGGTATCAAAGGGAGCTGAACCTAGTCCCAGTGTCATTGTGATTGGCATCGGTGCAATCAGGTGGGATGCATCTAATTCCCCGGCAATCATCGCATCACGCACCGCCGCCCAACTGGGTAGCTTGACTAGCTCAACTTCTAAACCATGTTTTTCATACAACCCTAATGGCCCCGCCATCAAAATTGGTGTAGCGCAGGTAATTGGAATAAAACCAACTCTTAAAGTTGTTTTCTCTAAATTTGAACCATCAACTGCGGAACTATCTACCGTTGCCTCTGGTGGTGTGTCGGGATTACTGCCACAACTGGCCAAAGTCACCAGAGCCGCGCCGATCGACACATTTCTGAGAAAGCGCCGCCGGGTGAACTGATTCTTACGCATCACATCGCCGAAGAAAATACCTGCCTGGGGGCCAAAGGCTGCGGCCATAGCATTACTCAATCCTCCAGCTTGAGCGGCCAAGTCACGGCATAGTTTCTCGCGCCGACTATTCCCACGTCCAGCCTGCTTAAAAAACAGAGCCTCTCTCATTTCAGCCACAGTAATGCGATCGGCCAGGGAAAATGCTTCTGGCTTAATCAGCGACATCTTCGCCAAATCAGCGGTTAAATCCACCGGGTCCGTTGGCATACTGTTAGCAAATTGCCAGTGATCGGCGGTTGAGTGGGGTTGGCCGCAAGGGCATGCATTGCGATCTAAAATTGCCGTTGCAGTGGAATCTAACAAGCCTTTATTTTTAATAACCATAGCAAGAGATTAAGTGGGGCTAATGGGGTGAGAACAGGCAATGAAGCGAGAAACTTTCAGATTCGGGACTTCCGTCTTTAAACATTAGTAAGTGCCATTACTTTTACTTGATGTAGCCACCACTACATTTTGATCCTCAACTTTGCGATTTCATTTCTATTAGATTCAATAACCAAACTAAGCTAAATTAACAACCGTAAATAAAGTTAGCCTGAATTACTACAAGTTACTATCAGTCATCAACGTATTGATTAGTTATTGATTAGTTTCTATAGGAAAGCAAAAATATTTAGCAAGATAAGGCTTGCAAGGCTGACACGGATTAGGTCTGGCTTGAGGTTGGCTTATTTCATATTTTGCTGCTGGGACATCAATAGCAACTCAATCAGAAATAGTATTCTAATTATTAATTGAGCTGTTGAATTCAGAACTATAGACTGAATAGATTGTGATTCTTGTTACTCGAATTGTTTTATTAAAAACTATTAGAATGTTGTGGATTCATTACATCAAAGAGTTCCCCATAGCCATCTAGACAAATCATCTATAGATACGGATGAAGTTGCGATCGCCAGGTTTGAGAAGCATATTATTTCTATGCATAATCTGATGATTGCCAAGGGACAACTACCCAGTATGGACCCGGTTAGAAGGGCGGCTGAGGAAGTTGATGGTATGTTTACAACTGGGCAGTTGCCGGCACGGATTCCAAATTCTCTTAAACAGAGGTTACCTGCCTATGGTGAAAGGCGACTGTTGGCGATCGAGAAGCTATTTTGTGAGATGGGGTTCTTTACAGAAGAAGAATTAGCGCAAGGCTCTATTCCTGTTCCAGCGGCTCTAGGCCAGCAACCACCAATTCCTTTTCCTTATAAAGTTGAGAAAGTTGCACCCAATGAGAATAACTTCAAATTCAACGTGGGAGACAAGGTGAAAGTTGAATCACTGCCAAAGTCAGGACATGTCCGTACGCCAGTCTATATCTTAGGTAAACAGGGCACGATCGCTCAAATCCAAGGGAACTACCCGAATCCAGAAGAAGTTGCCCATTTAGCCAACCCGATTACCGTAATGCCGTTATATCTGGTGCGGTTTGAGCTAGCGGATCTGTGGGGAGATGCTTGCTTGCCTGCTAATGCTAAAGATACGCTTTGCAGTGAATTATATGAACATTGGCTTACTAAAATCAATTAAAAGTCGATTGAAGCTTGAGTTTAAGATTGTTCAAGATTGCGATCGTAATAGCCACAGCCCTATCAGCGCAAAGATCCCAGATCCAAGAATTACTAAACTATGGAAGATATTCAAGTTCAAAATAAATATCCTTTTGCTAATTCTAGCGAAGTGCCTGACGAGCCAGAACATGACCATGATCATGATCACGCCCCTATCAATAATGACGAGGCTTATTGGGCGCAAAGAACTCACGCCATCGAACGGATTTTAGAGCAAAAAGGTTATTTTACTGCCGCTGAAGTCCGCAAGGAAATCGAGCGCGAAGACTCGGTAACACCCATGCTAGGCGCTCGGCTGGTGGCAAGAGCCTGGCTAGATCCTGAGTTCAAAGCCCGGGCTTTGGTAGATGGGAAAGCAGCTTGCAGAGAACTGGATATCGACACGGTGGAAATAAAAAACCTCCAGGTAGTTGAGAATACAGAACATATTCATCACGTCGTAGTATGTACTTTATGTTCCTGTTATCCTAGAGCGATCTTAGGCTACCATCCCCCATCCTGGTATAAGAGCACGGCCTATCGCAATCGGGTCGTGATCGATCCGCGTGGGGTATTAGAAAAGGAATTCGGCACGATCGTTCCTGCTGAAGTTGAAATCAGAGTGATGGATAGCAATGCGGATACTCGCTATTTAGTAATTCCCAACCGCCCCCCAAACACTGATGGGTGGGCAGAAGAAGACCTGATTAAATTAGTGACCCGCGATAGCATGATTGGTGTTGCTTTTGCCGAAGAGCCAAGTAAAAATAATAAAAATCATGAATCATAACGGAATTTCAATCCAGCATATTTCCAAGGATCGGCAGGTAGACAATTAAGTAGATAGGGCGATCGCAAGACGCTCACAACGGTTTCGCTATTTTTGACTGTTAATTGCTGTAAATAGAAGTTTAAGCAGGGAATAATAAAAATGAGTGGACTTGGTGGATTAAATAAAGCTCCTAATGGTGTGGTGCTGGGTATGGTGCAATTGCAACTACCCAATGTTGTCACCCCAGCCGATCTTTCTGCCCAAACTAAACAGATCTGCGACATGGTGGCAAAAGCTCGACGTAACCTGCCCACCATGGATCTGGTAGTTTTCCCAGAATACTCCTTGCATGGTCTTTCGATGGATACCAATCCAGAAATCATGTGTCGATTGGATGGGCCAGAGGTGGAGGCATTCAAGATAGCCTGTCAGGAGAATGACATCTGGGGTTGCTTTTCGATCATGGAATATAACCCCAAAGGCAACCCCTACAACAGTGGTCTAATTATTGATAACCAAGGCGAGATCAAGCTGTATTATCGTAAGCTGCATCCTTGGGTTCCGGTTGAGCCCTGGGAGCCTGGCAACATTGGTATCCCTGTCTGTGAAGGACCCAACGGCAGCAAGCTAGCTCTAATTATTTGCCATGATGGCATGTTCCCCGAAATGGCGCGTGAATGTGCCTATAAAGGAGCCGAAATCATGATTCGCACAGCGGGATATACTGCGCCAATCCGCCATTCTTGGCAAATCACCAACCAGGCTAATGCTTTCTGCAACCTAATTTATACTGCCTCAGTTTGTATGTGCGGTAGTGATGGCACCTTTGACTCGATGGGCGAAGGCATGATTATTAACTATGATGGTACGCCGTTGGTAACCGGTGGCAATCGCCCCGATGAAATCATTACCGCCGAAGTGCGTCCCGATCTAGTCAGAGAAGCCCGTCAGCATTGGTCAGTGGAAAATAATATTTACCAGTTTGGCCACCGTGGCTATGTGGCGGTGAAAGGTGGTGCCCAGGACTGTCCATATACCTATATGAAAGACTTAGTCGATGGCAACTATCGATTGCCCTGGGAAGAAGAAGTGGTTTATACAGATGGTACTTCCTGTGGTTTCCCAGTCCCCGATCGCCTCTATGCTGGCGAAGAAATCTCCGAAGCAGTCAAGGCTTAGCTGTGGATACATGGATATGGATATGGATATGGATACCCAAATGGCTACATACATCAACTCAGACCCCTATAAATATCCATACAATGGCGATCTGCGCCCCGATAACACCGCCTTGATCATCATTGATATGCAGACTGACTTCTGCGGGGTCGGTGGCTATGTGGATAAAATGGGCTATGATCTATCCCTAACGAGAGCCCCTTTGGAGCCGATTAAGCAAGTGCTTGAAGCTATGCGCCAGAAGGGGTTCTATATTATTCACACCCGCGAAGGACATCGACCGGATTTGTCCGATCTACCAGCTAATAAACGATGGCGGAGTCGTCAAATTGGCGCAGGGATTGGTGATCAAGGGCCTTGCGGCAAAATCTTAGTGCGGGGTGAGCCTGGTTGGGAAATTATTCCTGAATTGGCACCCTTATTCGGCGAGACCATCGTTGATAAACCTGGCAAAGGGGCTTTCTATGCAACGGACTTAGATTTGTTGCTGAGGGGCAAAGGGATTCAGAATCTGATTTTGACTGGTATTACTACCGATGTCTGTGTGCATACCACGATGCGGGAAGCCAACGATCGCGGCTATGAATGCCTTGTACTTGCCGATTGCACGGGTGCTACCGACTATCAAAACTATCTTGCCGCCTTGAGTATGATAAAAATGCAGGGAGGAGTTTTTGGTGCAGTTGCAACTTCAAATATGCTTCTAGAGAGCATTTGAGAACTCATGAAGTTTGCTAATTGCATAAGTGCGCTGTTGCAAGTAGAGAAGAAACTAGCATATATAGCCTCGATGATTAACCTGGCAGTAAAAGAGAATGCTGTTTAAAAGTCGGTATTGGTAAGCTAGAAGTTACGCATAAACCTGATGCGCAACAGCTTGCTCCCGCAACTCAAACCCATTTCTTTTGCCACCTGGCTGATTAGATTACCTAAGCTTTTTACGATCGCTACTGCTTCAGCTTTTTGCTCGGCTATAAATAGCTGGCGTGTTTTTTTGTCATTTGGACATCCTCCTGTATTTTTAACTTTTTCGAGACAGGGTCACTATCAGGAATTTTACTTTTCTAGCCTAATATATAAAGCATTACTATATAGTGACAGCCAATTCTTTACAGACTTTATGGCCTTGGCTTAAGGCCAGATTGAAGCATCTATTTCATGAAAGAGGTTTATTGAATGAAATATCTAAGAATAGGCTTAGTGGCGATCGCAACTTCAATGATGGCGATCGGCGTGGCGGAAGTGGCACAGGCTGAGACTAATTGCTGGTGGCAAAATGGCCGCATGTATTGTCATGATGCTAACCATGCCTGGCGTAACGAAGCCCATCGTGACCATAACAATTATCGGGAGCACCACAATAATTACAACGGCAATGTCAATCGCAACTTCGATCGCAATCGGATGCAGCAGCAGGTCAATCAAGCCTATCGAGATATTTTTGGCCGTGATGCCGACTATGGCGGCGTGAATACTTATTTGCGAGAGCTAGAGCGCGGTAGGGATATTAGTTGGGTACGCCATCAATTGGCATATTCCCAGGAGGGAGTGGGCGACATTCAACGTGCCTACTGGGATATTCTGGGTCGGGAAGCCGATTATAATGGCATTCGCACCTATCAAGAATATTTAGTAAATGGTGGCACTCTGTCAGGCGTGAGAAGGGAGCTTGCCAATAGCACAGAGGCAAGACGGCGGAGATAAGGGATAACTTAACTTACTCTCTCTCTATGCAAAATCAGCCTACAGACGATGAATAATACGCAAGTAGTTACATACGCACTCAAATTGGGCATTGTAGAATTGATCTAATTGCCCAGAATTTCAGTCGCCTGGGTAATTAGAGGGGGGTGTGTCCCACCCAAGAATGCCCTACACTTAAATCTCTTTGTGGTTTTGGTGTGGGGTGTTCTGTATATAGCTGCACCTAAACACCAATCACAGAGCTTAGTTAAGCAAGGCTTTGAAACCACGATTTTTTTTGGATTTCTTTTTCGACTGCTTACTTGACTTCTTAGCCGTCTCGGCTTTTTCCTTGGCATTACGATCGGCACTGGCACTGGCAACTAACTGCGCTGCCACACCATCACCGCCCACGCTTGGTGGCAACCTGCCATCAGCCAAATCCATCAGCAATTGGATTTGTTTTTGCAGCAGGTCAGCATGGGCATAACGTTCCAGCACCGTTTCCCTGGCATTTTGACGAATTTGCGCCATTCGATCGGGATGATCGAGCACTTCACAGATGCGATCGGCTATTTGCTTGGGACTGAAGAAATCCACCAATAGGCCATTCTTGCCATCTTCGATTACTTCACGCACCGGCTGCGTATCCGAGCCCAGCACCAGACAACCCGTAGACATCGATTCGATCATCGACCAGGACAATACAAACGGCCGGGTTAGGTAAACATGCACCGATGAAGCCTGAATTACCTTTAAATATTGACCATAGGGTAGCCCCCCGGTGAAATGTACCCGTGACATATCCAGCGGTACTTTTTCGAGCATCATATCTTTATAGGTAGTGCCCTTGGGGGCGGGTTTACCATAACAAACTCGATTCTCGCCCAGAATCACAGCATGGCAATTGGGGCGCATTTTTTGCAAATGTCCCAGCGCTTCAATGAATTGGGGAAAGCCGCGATAGGGCTCCATCCCCCTTGCCACATAGGTAACAATCTCATCAACATGGGATAGATCTAGATCGGGCAGTACCAGCTTGGCATTGGGCACAGGCTTAAAAAATTCCGTGTTTACGCCATCGTGCAGCACCGACATTTTGGGATGAAAGATCTTTGGAAATTGATCGCGCTGCCAGTAGGTGGGTGATAGCCCCCAATCGCAATGGGCGATATCGAGCAGGATCGGTGAATTTTTTGACCTGATCCGGGGATAATCATCGGCCTGGAGTGGTTCCTTGGGATCGAAATCCGCATCAGACCCGCGTGCGTTGTAGTACCACTCGAAATAACACAGCAAGGGTGAATCGGGGAACACATCCTTTACAAACAACGTTGGCCCCCAGCCGGAATGGCCACAGATCAAATCAGGGACAAAGCCTTCTTTTTTAAGATCGATGCACAACCGATAAACCGCCTGACCATGTAATACCGCATTTTCCAGCGATCGCACGTAGTGATGGGTGCTGGGGTGGGCATCTCGACTAGTCTTAAACATGACCTTACGCACCCCTTCAATTTGGACATTGTTGGGGGTTTTGGTGCCAAATACAATTTCATTATTGGGGTCTTTGGCAAGCAAGGTAGCTACATGCCGAAATTGAGCTGGGAAATTATTGTGGAGAAATAAAACGCGCATGTTGTGACAGTTTTACTGGGCTGGTTTAAAGGTGAAGCTTAACCGATAATGCCTGAGTTAGCAAAGAGTTGATCCTGGGCAATCGCTCCCACTGCCTCCGCACGATGCTTCTTGGATATTCTCGCATAAGGCTAGTAATTAAATGGCGCAAAATTCGATCGCGCACTGGCTGGGGAATTGGTGCATAGACATCCGCACAAATTAACTTTAACCAAACCGCGTAGATTTCATCCCAAATGCGATCGGCAGCCAGATTACTATTGGTGGTTTGTTGAGGGTGAAGGCGAAATGTAGCCAATGGCTGATCGACAAAGGCCACCCTAAAATGTGCCATGATCCGCCACCACATCTCCAGATCGCAAAACTGATGGATTGCCAGATCGAATAGACCAATCTGCTTAAAAACGGCAGTTGAGATCAATACATTAGTAGGCTCACCGATTTTATTATCAGGTTGGCGGCAAAGGTTGCGATCGCTGAGTAAGTCTAATCCAGGTTGAATTGGCTGCAAGTTGCTCCAATGTTGATGCAAGTTCTGGAGCCATTGCAGTGATGCTGGTAACGGCTCAGGGGCATTATCAGGGGCATTAGGATCAGACTCGATTAGTTCTGGTTGGTAGTTTGCTGGTTGCGTTGAATTAACTAATTTATTTGCAGATGAGTCGGTCACAGATGGATTAGTTAACAAATCTGATCTAGCTGAACCTGCATCACTTAACAACAATCGGCGACGGCTGAACACCATGCCGATCCGATCGTCTTGCTCGGCGGCGGCTACCATTTGACTGAGGCAATTGTTGGCTAATAAATCATCCTGGAATAAAAATTTAATATATTTAAACTTATCTGTTTCTAGGCTAGTCTCTAGACCTGTTTCTAGGCAATGATTTACACAATGATTCCAATTGCCCACTAAACCCAGGCGAGGGTGTTTAAGAATTTTGATCGTGGGACGTGCATCAGATGGCAATCTCGATCGAGAAAATTGAGCTTGTTGCGATCGCTCTATTTCTTGCACAATTGCCAGGGTATGGTCAGTAGAATGATCATCAGAAATAATAATCGCAAAGTTGTCATAATCCTGGGCGATCGCACTGGTCAACGCCGCCCGAATATATGCCGCACCATTGTAGGTAGGTATGCATATGGCAACTCTGGGCGATGGGGACATGGTTTAATCTTTCTTTCGGTCGAGTTTAATTGCCGCAAAAATCCCCTGTAGCAACGAGAGAATCCTAGTTACAATAGTCTATTAGCAATAGTTTCAGCCACTTTGACATTCACAACATTAACAGGATTTCCTACAATTTAAGATCACGACTCAGGAGCATCTAGCAACATGACAGAAGCAAAAAACGTATTGGGTCAAAAATTAGAATTTTGCTGTGGCTCTCCGCTCACCGGCTTCTATCGCAATGGTTTTTGTGAGACGGGCGATCAAGACCTCGGTAGCCATGTCGTCTGCGCCGAGGTAACCAATGAGTTTCTAGATTTTAGTAGGTTGCGGGGTAATGATTTAATCACGCCTAGACCTGGATTTAATTTTCCTGGCCTCAAGGCAGGCGATCGCTGGTGCCTCTGTGTATCCCGTTGGCGT
Source organism: Pseudanabaena sp. PCC 7367 (assembly GCF_000317065.1). GTDB lineage: Bacteria > Cyanobacteriota > Cyanobacteriia > Pseudanabaenales > Pseudanabaenaceae > Thalassoporum > Thalassoporum mexicanum. Next base: position 2,389,327 of record NC_019701.1, on the reverse strand, counting down.
GAGGCGTTGGAGGCGGGCGTAGCACCACCAGTGGTGTTGGCGGCTACCCATGAAAAAGCACTCCAGGTGGTGGAGTTGGACAAGTTAAAAAAATATGCGATCGATACTGACTCCTAAGATTCTATTGCTTACTAGCACTTTGATCTAACTGGCGGTTAGTGAAGCTATTTAATCATTGGCAGCATTGGCAGCATCAGGATCATAAGCGCAATCTCAGCCCATCTAGCCCGAAGCAAGCTCTTACCATTCCCTTCGCTGAAGTTATGAAACTACAGGTCTAAGCAGGATCTAAGCAACTATTCAATATCAATTTGTTGTTTATGATCGCGCCAGAACTGCTCCGCAAAGGCCATCGCTGGGTGCATAGGTGCCTTGGGTTGCTTAACTAAGCGCATTCCGGCTTCTGCAGGGGTGCGATTCCCCTTGGAGTGATTACAGCGTTCACAGGCTGCCACCAGATTTTCCCAGGAATGACCACCACCACGCGATCGCGGCATCACATGATCAAGGGTGAGATGCTTAGCTGCACCGCAATATTGACAGGAGTGATTATCGCGCCGGAGGACTTCGCGGCGATTGACTGGCGGCACCTTCCACAGCCGTTCCGTGTTGCCGATCGTGAGGCGAATATGTTCCGGTACTTTGAGCACAAACTTAGGCGCAAGGACAGACCAGGTACGACCACCCATGCTATCGATCGGTTCGGCTCGACCGGTTACCAGCAAGGCGATCGCCCGCCGCATATTCACCCTGGCGATCGGTAAATAGTTTCTGGAAAAGACTACCACGGCATGTTTCAAAACTTCTGGCTCTGAGAAATTCTTGGCGTAGGTCACTGCCCTCACTCCTTGATTTAAATTTAGGTTGGTTAAGTTGGCTTAAATATCAATATCTTCAATATCTTCAATGTCTTTAACTGGTCTTAATTCTGGTCTGGTTTAAGTTTCTGACTGTGCGCCTGTGTTTTGAGTAATCGACTTGATGCTTCTCGCTCCATCGCCATAAACTGAACACTGAACAAGGTTATTAAACTGGCTAAAAAATGCGTTGCCACCTGACGGGATTAGCTTGATCAATTACCACATCATTAGCTATCTAGAGCTATCTAGTATTTCCTTGGGTGTGATTTCGTGGGTAAATCTAGACAAATCAGATGGGCTAAAATCTCAAAAATCCGGGGGTAGGATAACCTGCTAATTAGTTGAGCATGACCGATGCAAGAGTCTTAAACCATTGCGATCCAAGCTATCTAAGCTACCGCTGCGATCCAAAAGCCAAAGCTGGCTGGATACAGATCGCTCTAGGCAAAACTCTGATTCAAACAATTGGATCTGACTGGTATTAACAAGCATGATCTGAGGTCACCGCGATCATTATGGCGAAATCTGCATCAAAAAATTTTCATGGTGGAATCTTGGGAGCGGCTCTGGGATTGTGGCTACCTTTGCAGTTACTAAACTTGCAGGCGTAGAGTTGGTAGCGAACTAAGGAGCTTCGCCGATCGATGTTAGAAAATAGATAACAAACTCTAGTGTGATGTTTGAAAGTCGTTTATTTATCTAAAAGTTCTCCTCTAGGATACTACACATATTGACTTGGTTTGTCTATATGCTATGGCTTTGAGTCTTTAAATTTTGATTAAGATTCGCCTTGCAAGTAACTTGGCTGAATGTGCGAAACTATGATCGATAGCCAATTTTAAAACTAGGATGCCAAATGGTTGAAAAGCGAGTTGGGGCAAAAAAGCCTGCGATCGTTGTGGTGGATGATGATCCAGCCGTATTGCAAGCCATTGCCAGAGATCTCCGCCAGCAATATGGCGATCGCTTTCGGATTGTGCGGGCTGATTCTGGGGCTATTGCTTTGGAGGCGGTGCAGCAACTAAAACTCCGCAGCAATACGATCGCGTTATTTTTAGTAGACCAAAGAATGCCAGGCATGAGCGGGGTTGAATTTTTAACCGAGGCGATCGCAATTTTCCCCCTAGCCAAACGTGCCCTCCTGACTGCCTATGCGGATACCAATGCCGCGATCGATTCCATTAATCACACCCAGCTCGACTATTATTTGCTCAAACCCTGGGACCCACCAGAGGAAAAACTCTATCCAGTGGTGGATGATTTACTCCATGATTGGCAAGCCAAATTCAAGCCCGAATTCCAGGGGGTCAAGGTAATTAGCGATCGGTGGTCGCCGGATTCCCATCACCTGCGCGATTTCCTAGCCCGTAACCAGGTTCCCTATCGCTGGCTGGACATTGAAAATAACCATGAAGCCCAGCAATTAGTCACCTATGCTGGCGAAAAAAATAACCCTTGTTTACCTCTGGTGTTGCTGCCCAGCGGTGAAAAGCTGGTCAAGCCCAGTCCGGCTGAATTGGCTCAGCAAGTGGGGATGCAAACCGAAGCAACCAAGCCCTTTTATGATCTGGTGATTGTGGGTGGAGGGCCGGCTGGTTTGGCGGCGGCGGTTTATGGTGCTTCCGAAGGGCTGCGCACCGTAATGATCGAGCGGGAGGCTCCCGGTGGTCAGGCTGGCACTAGTTCCCGGATTGAAAACTATCTTGGCTTTCCGGTGGGGCTGAGCGGTAGCGATCTGGCGCGGCGAGCGGTGACCCAGGCCAAACGTTTTGGCGTAGAAATTTTGACCCCCCAGGAAGCCACCTCAATTCGGGTTGAAGATAATTATCGAATCATTACCCTATCCGATCGCAGTGAGATTAGTTGTCATGCGATGATTCTGGCGATGGGTGTATCCTGGCGGCGGCTGACTGTGCCCCAGATCGATCGCTTTACTGGTGCTGGCGTATATTATGGCGCGGCGCAAACCGAGGCAGAAGCTTGCCGAGATGAGGATGTATATGTGGTGGGTGGCGCTAACTCAGCGGGGCAGGCAGCCATGCATTTTTCTAAATATGCCAGTCGGGTGCGGATTCTGGTGCGGGGTGAATCGCTGACTAAGAGCATGTCTCAGTATTTGATCGATCAAATTGAGGACACTGCAAATATTGAAGTTTTACCGTTTCATAGTGTGCTCGAAGCCAAGGGCAACAATCGCCTCGAAGCAATTTTGGTCAAGGATAGCCAGAACGATCAAATCAAAACCTTCGACACTAATTCCCTGTTTATTTTTATTGGTGCAACCCCCAGTACCGATTGGCTAGATGGTGTGATTGAGCGAGATGAACGCGGCTTTATTTATACCGGCCCCGATGTAGGTAAAGATCTCCCCTGGCCGTTAGAACGCGATCGCTTTTTACTGGAAACTAATATGCCGGGTATTTTTGCGGTGGGTGATGTACGGCATGGCTCAATTAAGCGGGTTGCATCGGGGGTTGGCGAGGGCTCCATTTGTGTGCAGTTTGTGCATCGCCATTTGGCAGATGTTTAATCACTAATACGGCGTTGGACATTGGACATTGGTAAGATGATTTAACAATTAAGCGATCGGTCAAACTTAGATTAGGCATATATTTGATGTTTTTGTGGATCGCATTTTCGTCTCTAGATTATGCAATGCCGCCAATACTTATGCTTTAGATGATCTTAGGAATAACTTTTGGATATAAAGTAAAGATCTCATTCCCAGATCGATTACAATGCTGATTTAATCGCAAAGGCAATCAGGGATAAATTGCATGTTTCACGATTTTGTGCTGGCGGCTCGTCTGCAGGCTGAATTACAAACCATTTACGATCGCTTTACGCCAATTAACCTACTGGCTAAATTTCAAGCTGTTTTAACTCAACCTAAACGGCTTAGATTCATGGGCTTGTTGATGGCAAGCTTGCTATTGGCGATCGCCCCCGCCCTGCTGCAACCGGCGCTGGTTTCTGCCCAACAGATTGCCATTTCGCCCCCCAATCCAGAGCTAGGCGATACGATCTCGGTGGTGATCAATATGCCCCCCAATCAGGCCACTAATACCAACCCCTATGTATTATTCAAGCAAAAGCAATACCCAGCCTTTGCGATCGCTCCTAATCGCTGGCGCGCATTGCTACCAACCACACCCCTCGATGCACCGGGACTTAAGCAAGTACAAGTAGTTATGCCATCTGGCTCTCAGGCTTATAACGTAAATTTACAAAATCGCAGCTATCCCACCCAAAGCATCTGGCTCAGCCCTAGCAAAAGCTCGATCGAGGGGACAGACCATGAGTTCGATCGGGTTGATGCCTTCAAGAAAATTGTCAGCCCTCAAAAATTCTGGCAAGGAGCCTTTATTCGCCCCAGCCAGGGCTCGGTATCCACGGTTTTTGGCGTACGACGCTATTACAATGGTGAGTTTGCCAATGACTATTATCACCGGGGCGTGGATTATGCCGCCGGAACCGGATCGCCAGTTTTTGCCCCAGCGGCGGGCTATGTACGCTTGGTTGGTACAGTGGGGCAAGGCTTTCAACTACATGGCAACACCGTCGGCATCGATCATGGTCAGGGCGTGTTGAGTATTTTTATTCACCTCAGCCGGATTAACGTCAAAGAAGGTGATTTTGTCCAGCCAGGTCAGGTAATCGGTGCGGTTGGCTCGACTGGAATTTCCACCGGCCCCCATTTGCATTGGGGGTTATATGTAAACAATGAAGCGGTCGATCCAGTGCCCTGGCGCTATGATGGGATTGAATAGATAGAATGTAATGTTATGCAAATACAATTGATATTGCTGGCGAGGTAACTATGACTACAAATTCCACCGCTAATTCCAGGCAGCCAGAGATCCCGATCGAAACTGTGTACAAAGGGCAGTTCGGCGAATTTACAGTTGGCCCTGACGATCGCCAGGAAGTGATTATTTATCGGGCGGCGTTGGCGATCGCAGCAGCAAGCTTTTGTGGTGCGGTCACGGTTGCCTTGCAGGGGCAGAATTTAGCGATTATGCCCAGCTTAGTTACTGGACTATATGCAGTGTTTTGTGTGGCACTGGCGATCGCCCTCACCAAGATTCATATTTATTTGGCACTGCTGCATCGTACCCTCCAGGCTTTCCTGGCAGTTGGTTGCCTTGCCTCCGTGGCAATTGCCTTGCAAAGTGGCGAGAATTTGGCGATCGCCGTCTATCAACAACCACTAACTCTAATTGGCGTGGGCTTTACCTTTGCCGCCTTAACGGGAATTTACTTTAAGGAAGCATTTTGCTTCAATCGGTTTGAAACTAAAATTCTTACTGTATTAGTACCTTTTCTGCTGGTGGGGCATATGGTAGGTAAGCTGCCGATCGCTGCTGAGCAGGTACTCTTGGCCGTCTGGGCAATGTTGTTTTTTATCTTTGCACTGCGCAAGCTGTTTCAGGATATCCCAGCGGATATTGGTGATAAGTCGGTATTTTCCTACTTAAAATCACAACGGCAGGCAAAAAAACAAGCCTAAGTTAACTAAGTTAGCCTTATTCTTCCTAATATCAAATCCTTGGGATCGCTTACATAGGCAACGTAATGGTCGTAACGATTACAAGCATTTTAAATGAGGTTATTCAACAGGATTCGGGATAACCTAACTAGGTTTTGGTGATTTCCCGCACCGGAATGATTAAGCAATTGGAGCGATTGTAATCAAGCTGGCGGCGATCGCTAAATCAGCCAATTGAATCGAACGTGACTGTAACAACAAATCGCAAAAGTAAAAGATCAAAATCTAAATATTTAAATATCTAACTAAATATCACAGCGGAAGGGGGGAAAGAGATTTTTGCCCTGCACTTTTAGTTTGATCCGATCGACATCTTGAAACGGCGAAACTTCGTAACACAAGCGTTGGTGATTTTCCCATACCCGATAGGCGGCCTGAAACGAGTCACAATCGACCACCATCTCACGGCTTTCCATCCGAATATCGCAACTGGCTAGGCTGTTGATCATTTCTGTCTTCAGCATTGGCTCCATCTCCTTGCTTGTTGCTTAATAATCCTTTGGCAATTTGCATCTCGCTCATTATGGTTGCATTTTCAACCTGAGTGCAATGTCCCATGCCACTAGGAGTATTTTAGATATCTTATGGCTTTAAAAGGTATTCAAATTACTTCTACCTATTGATTTAATAATTGCTTTATATTTAGATACCCTAAGTCTATCTATCCATTAAAGCCTCAAGGTTTGTGGCAATGGCCAGACATCCCACGGGGAGCTTAATATAGACAAGCTCAAGTGGCGGATTTGATCGTTTTGAGGCTGCTGGGAATCTTAACCGCTAAGGTGATCGCCCGCGCCAGCATAAATCCAGCTAAGGCCAGCCAGAGTAAATGATTACTACCCAATTGCCAGGCCAGATAGGCGATCGGTGCAAACCCTACCGCTGCCGAGATTAAGGCCGCATTCCGCAATGTTGCTCCAGCGGTGAGGCCAATGAAATAGCCATCTAACACAAAGGCGATCGCACCAATGCCCAGAATTGGCAGCAACCAGACCACATAATTGCTAATAGTCGCCACAACATTGCTATGACTGGTTAGCAATGCAAACAAAACCGCAGGCGCATAAATAAAACCACATGCCGCCAGAATGCCGATCATAAAGCTTGCCACAGCAGAAACCTGGAGTAGGGCAACCAATTGACGGCGATCGCCATTCCCTTTAAAAATCCCCACCAGGCTCTCAGTTGCGTTTGCAAATCCATCAATGAAATAGGCGGTACTGGTAAATACCTGCAAAAGGAGCGAGTTGGCCGCCAGGGTAGTGGTGCTTAGGGCAGAACTGAGATTAGTAAAGGTGGAAAATACGGTGATCAACGCGAAAGTGCGCAGCATGATATTGCCATTGAGGGCAAAGGTAACACCGATCGCCTGGGGATTAAATACTGCTTGCCTGAGGTTGGTTAATTTGGGCAGGGTAAACTGGCTTAAACTACGTTGCACCAACCCGATACCAAGTAACAGAGTGAGATACTGACTGGCGGTGGTGGCGATCCCTGCGCCGGTGCTTTGCCATTGCAACTCAACCACAAATAAGTAATTTAACAATACATTCGCACCACTGCCCACGATCGATAGTAATAAAACCTTGATACTTTGGCTTTGCCCCAGGAACCAACCCACCAGCACATAATTAATTAAAAACGCTGGCGCTGCCCAGATCGTGGCATTGAAATATTCCCGACCAGAGTTCTCAACCGCAGCACTGGCCTGAAAGAATTGAAAGCCCAATTCTCGTAAAGGTAATTGCAATAGCAAAATCGCCATGCCGATCGCAGTGGCCAAGAGCCCATTCCGAATCAGGGTGAGCAAAATTTCAGCGCGATCGCCTCGCCCCAGAGCCTGGGCAGTGGTTCCAGTGGTTCCCATCCGCAAGAACCCAAATGACCAATAGATATAGTTAAACAACACCGTTGCCAGACTGACACCAGCAAGATGGCGAATTTGATCGAGGTGTCCTAGAAAGGCTGAATCAATCAAACCCGCCAGGGGCACCATCAAGTTGGAAATAATATTTATGATCGCAAGGCGCAGGAATTGGGGCAGAAATTCATAGCGATCGCCTGAGAGCGTCCATTTGGACATGTTGAAATTGAAATTGAAATTATTTTACTGACTCGGCTCAGCTTGCTGTTCTGCTGCATTCTTGGTGTTAAAAACCGCCGTTTTAATCACACCATTCAGTTCCTTTTGCATCGCTGCTTCAACTTCCATTGCTTCCGCAGAATCATTATGGGGTTGCCAATCGAGCGCATAGGTCAGAATCAGCGGATCGCTTGGGTTTACTTCCGTTGGTTGCAAAATTGCATTAAAGGCACGACCCACAAAAATAGGATGATCGACCAGGGCATGCATGATTTCGTATTTGACTGGATCGATCGTGAGGCGTTCTTTAATTAGCTTGCCCTTGTTCCGCATTTGCCGTAGCAAACCATCTGCATATTCTTCTAATACCTGATAGTCCTGCACCGAAGTATTGTACTTACCTGGGTTCTTGGCCTTATCAACCATCACTGACCAGAGGGTTTCAAGCGGGGCATTAACTTGGGCACTGTAGATCGCGTGGGGCATTTGCTTTTGATTCGATGATTTACATATGAATAGCTAAACTTTTAAGAGACATGATGAGAGCTGGTTAACCAACAACCTCTTTATCTTCATAACACCAGAGCCAATTTTCCCCTGGCTCGAAAGATTTAACGATCGGGTGCTTGGTGGCCTGATAATGCTTGGTAGCATGTTTATGCTTGGAAGAATCGCAACAGCCCACATGGCCACAGGTCAAACAAAGCCGCAAATGCACCCAGGTATCGCCCATTTCTAAACATTCCTGGCAACCTTTACCACTGGGCGTAACTGCTTGAACCGAGTCCAGATGGGTGCAGGTTGGTTGGGGGCGAATTGAGATCATGGCAGTTACTCAGCGATCGTAAACTTCCAGCTAGTATGACACAAAATCTATGCTGATCAAGACGGATCAAGACTGATCAAGATTTCTGGATTAGATCAAAAGCCCCAGTAGGGATAAGTTGGAATCCGCATAATCATCTAAAGTTGTTGATTGTTCCTGTTTGGCGATCGCCAATTGCTCAGTTAGTTCATCCACCGCGATCCCAGCCTTAGAGAGCGATCGGGTTAGTTTGTCTTTAATCGGCTTGAGCATGAGCCGAATTTGAGCAGCGCGAATATTTTCCGGGGCGCTATCTTCCACTAGAACATGGCTACGCAGGAGTAATATGTGATTAAAATTACGATTGGTCACGATCGCCTTTACTTCTCGCCCTACCTCTTCAATGAAGCGTTTGCTAACATATTTCAAAACCACTGGTTCGAGTAAGAATAAAACTTCTCTTTTGGCGGAATTTTTCTCCACTAACTTTTCTATCAACGATCGCCACCGCAACGATTCGATCGCATCCAGCAATTCAGAGCCCGACGAAGTTTCTTCCATGCTCTCGCGCAATTCATTTAGGGAAACCGGACGACGTTTGATCGCCAACCAATAGACCACATCGGTTTCCAACTCAGACAGGCGATCGAACTGCTCATAAAGCAAGTTCCGCAGGATATCACCCAGGGCTAGTTGGGTTTGTTTGAGGAAATCGCTTACATTGCCATCAAACAACTCCTGGATCGTGGAAGAAACAATCCGCAAGGCCGCAGGATTACCGCGATACTGACCATTCAGCGCATCCAGGCCATTCTCTTTGCCCGAAAACCCCCTGGCTTGCAACAATTTCATCGCTCCTTTGCGCTGGAGGCCACCCAAATGAAACGATCGAGTAAATTGCCCTTCCCCCTCTAGCATTGCCACTTCCTTTGGTTGTTCCCGACTGAGCAACACCAAACAGCTTTGATGACGTTCTTTACCCAGGCGTTGGAGCAATTCGCCATACTCTTCGCAACCCTGGCGATATAGCCCCACCAGTTCGCCATCTTGCATCACGGTTTCAAAGTCATCCAACACAATCAAGCAGCGTTTGGCTTTGAGCACTTCCATCAAATAGGGCAGATCGAGGCGGGTTTCCTGGGAATTAGTCAAAAACTGAAACCAATCCGCCAGAATTTGGCCGATCGGTTGTACATCCCGCAGCGATCGCCAGATTAAATATTCAAACTCCCCCTGCACCTTTTCGATTAGCTTTACGGTTAGAGCAGTTTTACCAATCCCTCCCATACCCCAGATCGCCAGGAGCCGCGTCCGATCGATCGTAATCCAGCTCGCCAAATCAGATAATTCCTGCGATCGGCCAAAAAATAACGGTACTTCCGGCGCTTCCCCCCAATCGGTCGTGCCACAGCCATTACTTGATTCGGCTGGCACTACCATGCGCACCTTATAGCCCCTGGCTTCGATCCACTCGCTCACTTTGTCCCAGCGCAAGGTATTTAGTGGCTGTTCGGCCAAGGCTTCAATATAGCGGTATAGCCCCTTATTGAGATCAACCCGCAGTGTGCCCGAAGTCCAATTTAGCTTAAAGGCAATTTGGCCGGGGCGAAAGCGACATAGCAATCCGCGCAAACAGGCTTTTTCCACTGATCGAAGCGGTTTGGTGTTGATCGCCTCAATATCAGCATATAGCCGGTCTAGGTCCCAGTTCTGTTGCGCCTCTGGAAATAAATTATCGTACTCGTCTGGGCTCGAAGTCATGGCAGGGGATCGCCATTAAGCATTTAGTGAACTAGATCAAATTGAGCTGAGCAGTTTTTAGTTGTTTATCTAGAAGTTATGTTCTGGCAGCTAGATCACAGGGATCGCAGCTTCAGAATTGAGATCAAGTCCAGTTGAATACACTGAGAATACACTGAGTGTAAATCGCTACAACCAAAGCTATTTAAGCATCATGATCGCAATCGATCAGCAGGATTTGATCAGACATTTAAATTCGGACATTTAAATAAAGAACAAAGTTGCTGCTAATGCCCATAAAACTACCACAAAGTCATATTACCAAGCGATTAAGGCAGCGATCTAACAACTTTTACTAACAGACTGTTAGGTAGCGATCGCCTTAGCCTTTAGTAAATTCCTAACAAAGCAGTAGGTGACTTTAGTAATACTGCCCAGTTAATCTTGATTCATAACGGCAATAGCTAGTTAGTCTTTGAAATCTAGCAAGTTTAAGCAAAGTTAGTAAACCACAGTTATCTAATTTTTGCTTTATCAAAATTTGCATGATTCAGACTAGCTGGTCAGAAATTAAAAATTTGTTTTTAACAAATATCTTGAAATCAAAAGTCACAGCGTGACCGAAATAGCGACATGGGGAGGGAGTTGCCGTTATTAGTTAGTTTTCTTTACTTGATTATTTTTAATTGATTTATTGATTACTAACACCATTGACAAACCAAAATGCAGAGTTTATTAAATTTGGGATAGCTATTATGATTGCCAGTATTGAAAAAACAATTGACAAAGCAAACAAACCGCTTCAATTCAGCGTTGCTAAAAATACCCTGGCTCACCGGCAAATCGTTAATCAAATCGGTGTCAGGAAAGAATTTTCCCGCGAAGACAAGAGTGTGACCCTGGAATTGCTCAAGGCCTACAAGCGATCGCCATCAAAACGCATTCGTACCAAACTGGTCAACTTGAATATTGGCCTGGTCAAAAAAGAGGTCGGCTATTGGTCTAACCAGAGCGCTGAGTCCTACGAAGATTTGCTGCAGGTTGGTTCGATTGGTTTGATCGGCGCGATCGAACGATTTGAACTCAATCGCGGCTATGCATTCAGTTCCTTTGCCACTCGGTACATTCGTGGTGAAATCCAGCATTATCTGCGTGACAAAAGTTCTACTTTGCGGATTCCCCGTCGCTGGATGGATCTGCACAATAAATCAATCCGAGCCGCTCAGCAATTGCGCCGCGAGTTGCGCCGGGAACCCTCCGATCGGGAATTGGCGGCGGCTCTAGAAGTTTCTCTATCAGAGTGGCAGGACATCAAGCTAGCCCATCAAAACCGCAGTCCGGTCAGCCTTGATGCACCGATCAGATGCGATGAAGCCAATGGTACTTGCTTAGCCGAATTGGTACCCGATCCTAAGCATTGCTTGCAAGTGAGCCAGGAAGACAGCATTCGTTTGCATCAAGCCTTGGGGCAGCTAGAAGAACGCACCAGAGCGATCGTGGAGTTTGTATTTTTGCAAGACCTGACCCAACGCGAGGTAGCGAAAATGATGGGGGTGAGTGCAGTAACGATCTCACGCCAACTCAAAAAGGGGTTAGAAAGCCTGAAGCAGGTGATGCAACAACAGGCTGCCTAGGTCTTGGAATTAGCAAATTTATCTGAGTTTAAAAATAAAAAACTAAATCTAATTAACTACTTTGCGATTGGCTGGGTAATGGTTCTACATAAACCAACCTGGCCATTTTTATTTCACTGGAGTAATTGACCAGCAAAAATAGCATGTTGATGATTCGCAACCAGTCACTACTCAAGAATGGAGACAAGAACGGGGGTAGGGCTAATATCTATACCGAAGTCTGCTCCAGTGATCGCGGAGCTATTAAAGTTTTCAATAATACCGAGAAACAGACCCGTGCTGTTGTCCTGGATAATCGTATGAGCTGAATTAGCTCCTGTACCCTGAGAAATACCCAAATCAGCAAAGCTCAAGCCATTAGATAGCCCCAGTAAATCTCTACCTAACTCACCACCCTGGCTGAAGTCAGTAATCCGATCGGCAGCAGCGATCGACGTGCTACCGGTGCTGCGATTATCCAGCACAAACAAATCATTTCCAATGCCGCCTGTGAGGACATCGGTGTTGCGATCGCCCCAAAGTTCATCATCGCCGCGACCGCCAAAAACGGTATCGTTATCGCGGCCGCCATGCAGGGTATCGCTACCGACGTTGCCGTTGATAACATCATTGCCCTGATTGCCGTTAATATTATCTGTACCACCAAAGCCACGGGCATTATCATCACCAGCATTAGCAATGACTGTATCGGCATTATTCGTGCCATCGATGAAGTCATTAGTGCTAGTACCAAGTAGAAGTGCCAATTACCCCTCCAGTAGATTGCATAAGTATTTTGCAAATTTGAGTACAAATGCAGAACTTACGCGAAGCAATATCTATTAGAAGGATTTCAAATTCCACCTAGATTATGCTTCCTAAAAACACGCAAGTCCTGCTCAAGAAAGAATCACCACTATCTACACCGCATAACTAACCAGCTACTAAACGCAGTAAAACGATGGGGCAAGCTAAGCTAGTTGTATTGCGTTTTGCCTAGACCTTTCTAGCTTTCTTCTTTTTCATCCACTTTCTGCCAAATCGCTCCACACCAAACAAACCACCTAGCATCAAAATGCCAGTAGTTGGCGAAAACTCAAAGGGCACAGGCGTAGGGTTAAAGAACCAGGGAGCGGTGGAGTTAAAAAATATACTGTTACTTGTAATTACAGCATCATCTGCACTTAAGAAAGATCCACCACTCTGGGATACCGCAAATCCAGTTTGAGCATTATCAAAATCAATCACAATATCGGCGGTTGCATCCAGGCCAGCAAAGGTGAGATTCCAGGTATAGTCATCGGCAGTGCCAGCAATACTATCCAATCCAGCTCTTGCATAGAGGAAGCCAGCAACATCATCCGCCCCTAGAGTACGTTGCGCCTCGCCATTGAATGTTCCTTGCTGCATTACCCCTTCGGTACTGCCAAACCCCAGCAAACCACCAACAGCGCGATCGGCATTAGCTGAGAAATTATCACCTACAGGTAAATTTGCAATATCTCGACTATAGGTAGTGGAATCAACTACACCTAAATTAGTGGCAAAGGGATTGTTATCGGCAATGCGAAAATAGTTGAGGTTCACATCATCACCGCGCATATCATCGGCAGAGCCAATTACATTATCTGCTCCATCATCTAGATCAAACGCATCATTAGCACCATCGGTGGTTGCGGTATATTCTCGATCGCCCCCCACAAGGCCAGACTCAGAGGCTAAATTAATATGGTCTAGCCCCATAGAATGCCCCATTTCATGCAAAAGCACTGATTCAAAGTCAAACTGGGCAAATGGCACGTTTGCTGTGGTCAGGTTCCCCGTTGTAGGCACTAGCCCATTCATAGTGGCAATCACATTCTGAACAGGAGTTACCATCTGGGCAGCAAACATACTGGTTGGATCGATACCCACACTGATCGTTAATGCTGCCGCTACCCCCGTATAACCAATCACATGGGTAACACGATCAACACCGAACATTTCGCCAGCAAAAACATAAGCAAATGAGTGAACTGGCCTCGCTGCGGTCATACCAACCGCTGCTGATATCAATCCAGCACCGCAACCAGCGATCGCTCTGGATAAATTTTTATTCTTCACCACAATTACACCCCCAGAATCTAAATACATTAATGAATCACAAACATTAATGACTTAGATCTACCAGCCTGAAATTTAGTCACATATTTGCGATCTGTTACTAACATATGTTGAATTGACACAGCTTGCAACTATGCTAATGCTTGCTATAAACCTTATTCAATCAATTAAGCGGTATAGCTTCCGCAAAATTGCTTAACTATTTTTGTTGATATATTTATTAACCAAAATGTGGAGTTACAGAAAAGATAGATAAGTTATAGAAATAGAAATCCTAGAATTGGCGGCGGGCAAAGATCAGCATCGCCAGCGCCAGCATGATGCAAGCATAGGCCAGGATATATACGCCATTGTTGAATAGCTCTGCACCACTGGGCAAATAGGCAACCACCGCATCATTTTTGAGGTTAGCCCGCGATAGATCTGGCAGCACCAGATAGATAAACTCAGTTGTTTTTTGCATCGCCGGATTTTCGGCCAGTTCCCCCAGCTTCAAAATATCCGCGCTGATATTACCCATCAAATAGGCAGCAAAAGTTAGTAATGCCGCGATCAACGAGCTGGTAAAGGTGCTGAAAAGAATAGCGATCGCGCTGATTAACATCAATTGCCAGAAGGTAAAGAAATTAGAAACCAAAATTGCGCCGATCGGGATTTGGATGCCAGAGATGAGCATCAACACCACAAAGATTGCTGACATCACCGCAATCAGGCTGGCCAAAACGATCGAAATCCCTAAATGCTTACCCAAAACAAACTCAGCCCGACTGAGGGGTTTGGCCACCAGTACAAAAATGGTGCGCTTATCGATCTCGCGGTTGATTAAACCCGTGCTCACAAACACCGCCACAATTAGGCCAACTACCTCGATCGCGGCAATGCCAACATCAACGGTAATTTTTTCATGGGTGTTGGCAGAAACCGATGGTAATAGGGTCAATGCCGCCACCAAAACAAAAACATAGAGCAGCGCCAGATAGAGTACCTGCTCACGAAACACCTCTTTGACCACATTAGAAGCGATCGCCAAAATTCGACCAAAATTCATACCCGCACACTCACATTAAAAAAAGCAACTAAACCCGATTAATTTGAATCGATCGAAATGGAATAAGTGATTGAATTCATTACTCTTGATATTGTATTGTCAAGATTCAACCACAATCAATGCCTAAGTATATCCACTGCTTAATATTTAACTTAATAAATCACCCCACATTGCTTTTGGCCGCATATTCTGGGCAATTAGTCACTTAGTCAGTTGAACTCAGCGCCTCTGTGGCTAAATATCATTACCTGGGCAGGACTATCAATATCCTTATATCTATAGTATGTATTTAGGTACAGTTACGCAGACTTAAGATCCGATTAGCAGCCCATGCCAATAATGATCAAAATCCACAACCGACAGGTCTGTAAAACTGGATTTAGACTAAGTTTGAGTTTAATAGTTATACTCTGGCTAGGCTCATGCAGTTGGGGCAAGCTAGAACCTGATTTGAACCCAGCAACTCCTAGCCCTACCCTACCTGGCCTGAGCCTGGAGCAGCTTGAGAATGTCCAGCTTGCCGATCGCCACCTGGCTAGTGATAGCAGCTTTTCTTTGCAACCGCCTCTGGGCTGGCAGACCAAAACTGTGACGGGCTTGACTTATGCAACTTTTGTTCAGGATATTCAGAATATTCAGAATATTCAGGATGTTGAAGCTGCTAATAACCAGCATGATGCTCCTGGCGATCAACCGGAACCAAGTAACACAATCGATCAACCAGCTCAACCTGAGCAAAATCAGCCTGAGGGCGATCGCTACCAGGCTAACATCAGCATTTTTAGCGATACCTACGACGGTGCCTTAGATGATTATGCCAATGTAAATATCAATTCAGTCAGCAAAGCTTTTCAAAACTTCCAGATCCTGAGCCAAAGCGATTTCATCACAAATTCTGGTTTAGCTGGCATTGTGATTGTGTCCCAATCAGAGCAGCTTGGCAATCAACTCCAACAATGGTTTTATATTTTTGATGCCCCTGCCAATCGTAAGCTAGTAATTACTTGCTCAGTTCTGGCCAATGATGCCGATCGTCTGGCACCCATATTTGCCGCTAGCATTAAAACTTTGCAAATCGAGTCCACCGAATAAACATGCCCACCGAAAAACTTGCCAATCGCCTACTAATTGGGCTTACCTTTCCACTGATTATTCTCAATGGCTGGGTCGCCTATATGGTGTTTAAATTTTTCCAGCCCCTGTGCAATATTGTGATCGCGGCGGCGATCGTGTCGTTTTTGCTCAATTATGCGGTGCAATTTCTCATCAAACGCGGGGTTAATCGCGGTAGTGCGGTATCAATTGCCTTTCTGGCGGCCGCAACCAGTATTATTGCCGTTGGCGTAACTCTGTTTCCGCTGGCTCTGGGGCAATTAAGCGAATTGGGCAAACGCTTGCCGAGTTGGGTAGATTCTGGGGTGCAACAATTGCAATCACTCCAGATCTGGGCAGAGGCAAGAAACATTAATGTAGACATCAGCGGCATTATTACCCAGCTTACCAATCGCCTGTCTGAACAATTACAAAACCTGTCTGGCCGCATCATTGGCTTTTTGCTCGATACCGCTGGCAGTTTGTTGAACGTGGTACTAACTTTGGTATTGACTTTTTATTTGCTATTGCAGGGCGATCGAATCTGGCACGGCATTTTTAATCTGGTGCCCAATCCGATCGGGACGGAGTTGCGGCTAGCTTTGCGGGAAAAGTTTAAAAATTACTACATTGGCCAAGCCACTTTGGCATTAATGAGCGGCACTGCCGTGACTTTGACCTTCATTTCGCTACATGTGCCCTTTGGGTTGTTGTTTGGGATGGGGATTGGCATTATGACCCTGGTGCCCTTTGGCAGCTGGCTGGCGATTAGCTTAATTTCGCTGATTGTATCTCTAGAAGATGTCTGGTTAGGGCTGAAGGTATTGTCGGTGGGCTTGACGATCGACCAGATTGTCACCAATGTGATCGCGCCGCGCCTGCTGGGAAACCTCACTGGCTTGAATCCAGTTTGGATTTTGGTGTCTCTGGTGGTGGGTTTGAAAATTAATGGCCCGCTGGGATTGATTGTGGCAGTGCCGGTGGCTGGCTCTATTCGTACGATCTTGAATTTGGTGTTTAAGCCAAAGCTAGAAGAAGGGCAAGCGACCGAAGCGATCGCAGAAACTGCCCTTTCAACTTAACTCATTCACTCAAACACCACTGCTCCGATCTAACCATCTAAGGTTAGGCTGCTCCTTACCGACTCAGCCAGGATAAGTATGGCCGGATCAGCCAAAAAATGCCACAAACCCCTAAAATAGAACAAAGTTTGGCACTTGGGATAGCCAACTGGGATAGCTAACATGCAAGTATGGATTCTGCAATTTAATATTAATGACCTGGAGCAAGCATTCTATGCACTCTCGCTCAGTGATGGCCAAACCGTAATCATTGCCTTTGAGGATCAAGAAGATGCCGATCGCTGTTCGGGCTTACTAGAAGCGCAGGACTTTCCCGATCTCAGCCCTGAGCAAATAGAACAAAAGGAACTGGAAGAAATTTGCAGCGATTCGGGCTGTCAATTGTATGTGGTGAAGTCCGGTGAATTCTTCATGCCCACGGAAGAAAACGCCGATCCATCCGAATGGCAACTTGAGGATGAGGCGGCCTCAGCAACTACGCCAGCTACTAATGCGAATACGAATGATTCCAGCAATGGGGCAGAAGCGGCAGAAATTGAGAAGATGCGGCAACGCTTGGAGAATTTACTTAATCCCTAGTGGTTGTTCGCAGGGCAATTAGAACGACAACAGTAAGCGATCACAGTAAAAAATATTTCAACCACTTCTTAGCAGACATAAATTGTGAGCGGCACCAGAATAGATTGTTTTCCTACTTCGATCTGGCATTTTGACCTTCCCAACGCGCCGGTAATGAATCAGCAGCTAATCGCCGCGATCAAGGCAGAGCAAGCTACAGATCAAGTCGGGCTGCGCGATCGCTCCAGTGTGATCGGTTGGCACAGCCACGATCGGCTGACCCAAAACCCAAACTTCAAGGAATTCCTGGATATTACTGGCAAGAATGTGGTGGAAATTGCCAGGTTTGCCAAATGGGATTTAGATCGATTGACAATGGTGATTAGTAATTGCTGGGCATTGGTAAATCCTAAATATGCTACCAATGTGGTGCATGATCATCCTAACTGTGTACTTAGTGGCGTTTATTATGTGCAGGCGACCGAAAATAGCGGCGATCTCTTTTTTATTGATCCGCGTCAGGCGGTGCGCATGAATCCAATTCCGGTCACAGAATATAACCAATGGACGCAGGGGAAGCTGGTATATAAACCGATCGTGGGGCGGATGGTGATTTTCCCCAGTTGGTTGTTACATGGGGTGGGGGCAAATCTGGCTGACGCTGAAAGAATTAGTATTAGTTTTAATGTTAAGGTGGCGTTGAAGCAGGCTTAAGCAATCTCTTGACGATTTAGTAGCGTTAGTAGCGACTCGAAATAAGAATAGGAATCAGGATAAATGGCATATCTAGCGATCGCCTCGGATTTTGATGGCACCATTGCAATTAAGGGACAGGTGGCCGATTCTACGCGGCAAGCGATCGCCCAATGGCGTGAAGCTGGTGGCAAGTTCTTGATTGTGACTGGTCGGCTGTTTGATCAGGGTTTTGACCATCTCACTGGCACATTTCCCCAAATTTGGGATTATTGTGATGGGGTGGTGGCAGAGAATGGCGCATTGGTATATTTGCGCGATCGGGATCAAAAAATTTTGCTGGGCGCAGCGCCGCCGCCAGAATTTATGCAAGCCTTAGCAGCGCGGGGCGTTGATTATCTGTTTCATGGTGAGGTGATTGTGGCCACCAGAGAACCCTATTTAAAAACTACCCAGACGCTGATCACCGAGATGACGATCGATGCTCAAATTATCCTCAACAAGGGCGAAGTGATGATTCTGCCACAGGGAGTGAATAAGGCGGCGGGGTTGAGTTTATTGCTTAAGGAATTGCAGATCGCGCCGGAACAGGTTGTGGCGGTTGGTGATGCCGAGAATGATTATGATTTGATTAATCTCTGTGGTTATGGCGTGGCGGTGGCGAATGCTTTGCCGCAGCTCAGGGAGATCGCAGATTTGGTCACGATCGGCATCTGTGGCGAGGGCGTAGTGGAGCTAATCGATCGCCTCTTGGCCTGAGTTGCCCGACCAATCTCAAAAAACAGTTCTCAACCTAGCTCAAAAGAACCCTTATAAAAACTATCCGCTCCTAGTTGTAGAGGTAAACCAGCGGCAAGTAATCGGATTGATTAACTTGGGTTGCTAGCTACCAGTAACTAAGAGCGGTGTAGCGGATCGCATAGTATCGTTCAACTGCTGGGAGGAACCCCAGGGTTTAGATTAAAAATATTTAAAACCTAAAGGACTAGAGAGCAGCCCCAGCGCACAGTTCAACATTGGATACTAGGCGACCCATGCATTTACTACTGTCTATCATGGGCATCACCTCCTGTTTCCTATTTGGTAAGGGTCTCGATTGCAATCAGTTCATGACTTATTGCTTGGACTTCCCTAAGATAACACATCTTTTTGGAAATGGAAGGGCTTTTTTACGATCGCTGCTAAGTTTTCCGATCTTTGGGTTGTTTTTGGGTCATTAGCATAATCATATTTACCTATGCTTGGCTTTTGGACTGCGTTTAACGGAATTTTAATCTGTACAAAAAAACGATCGCCTTCCCTATTCCTGCGCTAAACCCGCCAACACTGAACCCAATTGATTCGCCAACTTACTCGGCTCGACACTCATCTGGGTATGCTGCTTGGCCAGTTGAATTGCGGCCTGGGAATGCCAGATCGTAGCCGCGATCGCCGCTTGATTCCCCTGCATACCCTGTGCCCACAGACCACCAATCAAACCGGTTAAAACATCGCCACTGCCACCACGAGCCAAGGCTGGGGTACTTTCGGGATTAATCCAAATTTGCGCATTCTGTTTTTCGCCATCGGCAATACTTTGAGCGCTGACCGGATTGCCAGTGTTAAAACCAATCGCGGTGCGGGCTCCCTTCAGCAGAACGATCGCGCCAGTAATGTCGATCGCCTCCCGCAGGGCTGCAAGTCGATCCTGTTGATTTTTAAGATGCGGAAACAATCTGCCAAATTCGCCCCAATGGGGAGTGATGATCGTTGGCCGAGGTCGAATCCGCTTGAATTTATTCACGCCGATCAACACCAGTAAATTCAAACCATCCGCATCCAACACCAATGGGCATTCCTTACCAATCACCTGTTCTACCGCATTCTGAGCATCAACAGTGAGGCCAGGGCCACAGGCGATCACGCTATATTTGCTCACATCCTGGAACGGTAGTTCGGCGATCGCTCCGGTTTCTGTTTCTGGGCAACCAATTACCAAGGCTTCGGGAACCTGTGCCAAGACAAATTGGCGTAATGACTCCGGCACCAGAATAGTTAACATGCCAACGCCACTAGCCCTTGCTCCTAATGCTGCCAAGATTGCTGCCCCTGGATAATGTTGTGATCCGGCAATTAATAATAAATGCCCGGTTTGATATTTATGGCTATTGAGGGGACGACATCTGGGCAACCAGTCTAGAGCCTGAGTGCAATTAATTCGCCATAGATTATGATCTTTGCCCAACACTTTTACTACAAATGCAGTGGGGATATCAAAATCAACCCGCTCTAATTCTCCCAAATTCACCAATGCCGATTCCGTAAACAAACCTCGCTTCCATAAACCCAAGCAAAGGGTATGGCTGGCCTTGATTGCAGTACCCATTATTTTGCCATGATCGGTATTTAACCCCGATGGCAGATCGATGCTGAGAATGGGTACTTGCCAGGTGTTGATGGTATTGATGGCGGTGGCGATCGGCTCGGTTATTTCCCGCTCCAGGCCAAAACCAAACAATCCATCCACAATTAAATCGCAGGTTTTGAGTTGGTCTAATTTGTCAAGAGGCAGAATGGGAATACCCAGGTTATGGGCATATTGGCAATGTTCGCGGGTGAGGGGTTTTAGTTTATCGGGTAGGGGCAAAAAGATTCTTACCTGGCGATCGCGGTGCCACAACTCCCTGGCCACCACCAAGGCATCACCACCATTATGACCAGGGCCAACCAAAATCCCCACCTTGGCATAGTCAGCAACTGGATAGAGCGCTTCGATCCGATCGACAATTTGGCCAGCCACTTTCTCCATCAATGCCGCAACGGGCATCCCCGCTCGAAACATCAATTCTTCGATCGATCGCATTTGGGCGGTGGTGACGATTATCTGATCTAGCATTACTAAAATTCTTGATCCTACCTAATTGAAAACCTAAATTGATCAGTTTTCAGTTTGAGCCCCTAGATATTAGTATATTTAGCTCCAATCCTCTAGACTACTCATAAAAAGCAGGTAGGGAGAGGAATAGACATGATTTTTGCAGTTATTTTGCTTGGGGAGGATTGAATCAGACTTTAATCGCAGATATCAATATATCTAGTTATTGAGACCAAAATATCCAAATCGATCGCCCGATCACATCCCTTGAGCGATTGAATGCAACCATGAACTTGTGGTATACCATATATGCTGTGGGCTCGTAGTTCAGTTGTATAGAACAACCGCCTTCTAAGCGGTAAGTCGCAGGTTAGAGTCCTGCCGGGCCCGTTTAATTTCTGTCATTTGATAATCATTTGATAATTTCGATCGGCTAGCTATGGTAATTAGGCTGGGCGATCGTTTAGTGTTTTCAAATATTCAGCTTTTTAGCGGTTATAGGATCATAACCAGAGCTGTTAGTTTGACTTCATCTGGATCATAATAGTTTGGATGAATGGGGGCTTTGCATGATCCGGGGACAAAAATATACAGGCACAGGCTTGAATTAGAAATAACTTAGGTTATGATCTAAGAGATTACGGGGGCTCTGGCAAAGCTATGGATCAAGATTGGCAATCAAAAAAAACAAAGATCAAGAAGAAACGCAGGGGCAGTGGCGATTCTATTTTTACTGGCTCTAATTTTATAATTCAGCCGCGATCGCATCATGGCGATCATGTCCCTCCCCCTAGTGATCAAGAATCTAACGCTGAGGGTCATGCTTTTGTAGATCAACAGACTACCAACAATAATGCCATTGAACCTGACCACTACGAACATCAGGCAAAGCTGGAAGGTAGCGATCAACACCACCATCAACTACATAAGCACAAAAAAAAGCGGGGGCGATCGGCAAAATACTCGCTCCTGTCTGGCGATGGTGATTGGCAACCCGATACACCGGAACAACGCTTAGCAAAGTTCAAAGCCAATAGCAAGCACCCTGAACTAAAACCAGAGGGGGTGCGGGTACGCAAAAAGCGAGAAAAGTCACCGGATTATTCATTGTTTGAGGGCACAGGAAAATGGCTCAATCCTGATCATCTCAATGCCCTTAACTCGCCACCTCAATCAGTACACCAACACAGCGATCAAGCTGCGCCATATTTGAACAAGGTCAAGGTTAGGAAAAAGCACCAAAAGCCAGATCAAACAATAATTGCCCAGGTGGGAGATTGGCCCGATAAAGAGTCTTTCAAGGCCAGTAGCGAAGCTAAAATCAAGTTGACCCACACTAAAACGATCGGACTGTTGTTTTTATCTGTAGCTGGCTCTATTGCCCTCTATGGCATGTTTTCCCTGGCTGGCGCTAAACCCGCTTCGATTTCGGGTGTGCCATTGCCGATTGTGATGCGATCGATGCTGGATGGCCAGACCCGCAAGGCCTATTTTCAGGGCGATGGCGATCTGCTCTATCGTCGCCTGAAAGAGTTGGGCGTAGAAACAGATATTCGTGATCATTACCGCCAGTATATTAGTGACGAAGCCGAGCTAGATCGCTACGTTAACCAGTTAATGTATGAAAATACTGGCTACGTGAATGATGACTTTGATGTCGATCGTAATGGTCAACTGGTGCCCAAGGGCGACGAACCGGAAGCCGCCAACTCCACAACCAGGGACGGCGATCGTCCACCTACCCCACCTGGAATCACTAAGCCCAAAGAATAGCCCATAGACAGATCAAAATGCCGCCCCTAGCTGATTAGGATAGTTACAATAGCTAAAGTAATCAAGTAACTACATTTAACTTACAGACAGGAGAGCTAGGGCGCGCATGGCTGATCAATTAATCAAGGCTACGGCAGCAGATGGTGGCATCAGGGCAGTAGCAGCAATCACCACCAATTTAACCAATGAAGCAATGCGTAGACATGGGCTTTCAATGGTGGCAACCGCGGCCTTGGGAAGAACCATGACTGCCGGATTAATTTTGGCCTCTAGTATGAAGAAACCTGGCGCGCGGGTAAATATGCGATTGTCCGGTGATGGCCCTTTGGGGGTGGTATTTGCGGATGCCGGCCTCGATGGCACAGTGCGCGGCTATGTGGGTAATCCTAAACTAGAACTACCACCCAACAAACAGGGGAAACTAGATGTTGGTGGTGCAGTTGGCCGCAATGGTTTTCTCTATGTGCTGCGCGATACTGGCCATGAATTCCCCTATTCCAGCACCGTCGAGTTAGTGTCTGGAGAGGTGGGAGAAGATGTGACCTATTATCTGGCTTCTTCAGAGCAAACCCCATCAGCACTGCTATTAGGTGTATTTTTGGATCAAACTGGTGTGGCAGCGGCGGGTGGTCTGTTGCTGCAAATCATGCCCAAGGCAGCCAGAGATGATAGCTTAATTGAGGTATTAGAAGAACGAGTGAGTAAATTAACTGGGTTTACGCCCTTGCTGCGTTCTGGCCAAAAGCTACCTCAGATTCTAAAACAAATGCTCGGCGATCAGGGCTTACAAATTTTCCCAGAGACCCAAATGCTCAACTTCCATTGTCCCTGTACCTTTGAGCGGGTGTTGGGAGCATTGCGAATGTTTGGTGAGGAAGAATTAGAGGATATGATCGACAAGGATGGCGGTGCGGAAGCCACTTGCAATTTTTGCGCTGAGGTTTATCAAGCCGATCGCCACCACTTGCGCATGATCATCAATAATCTACAGCGTGAAGCTCAAGCCTAGCTAGCCAAGATAGTTTCTACTGGGCCAGCGATCCTAACCGCCTCACTCACGCCGCTAATATATTTAGCAAAGTTGCGGTGGAACAGGTGGGCAAGCTGATGGGCGGTGCGATCGTATGCCTGGGGATCTGCCCACATTTGCCTGGGAATTAACAACTCATTGGGCACATGGGCACAATCGGTGGGGACTTGCACCCGAAAGATGGGATCGAAAATATAATCAGCCTGAGCTAGGCTACCATTATGGATCGCATCAATGATCGCGCGGGTATAGGTCAGATCTATGCGATCGCCCACCCCATAGGCACCACCCGACCAACCTGTGTTCACCAGCCAGACATGGGCATGGTATTGACGAATCTTTTCCGCCAGTAACTCGGCATATTTGTTGGGATGCCAAACCAAGAATGGCCCCCCAAAACAAGGCGAGAATGTCGCTTGCGGTTCCACGATTCCCATCTCCGTTCCAGCCACCTTGGCGGTATAGCCACTAATAAAGTGATACATGGCTGCTTCGGGGGTTAGCTTCGATACGGGCGGCAATACACCAAAGGCATCACAGGTTAGAAAAATCACATTCTGGGGATGTCCAGTCATACCAGAAAGCTTGGCATTGTGGATATATTCGATCGGATAGCTGGCACGGGTATTTTCTGTGATCGAGGTATTGTCATAGTCAACCGCATGACTGTCGGGGTCTAGGATCACGTTTTCTAGGACGGCACCAAACCGGATCGCCTCATAAATATCCGGCTCCTTGGCAGCACTGAGGTGGATCGCCTTGGCATAGCAACCGCCCTCAATATTAAAAATGCCGCGATCGGTCCAGACATGCTCATCATCACCAATCAGCACACGATTCGGATCAGCAGATAAAGTGGTTTTGCCTGTGCCCGATAGCCCGAATAGGATCGAAGCGCTGCCGTCTTGTTTTGATTCGGTGGCCGAACAATGCATAGAGAGATGTCCTACTTTGGGCATCAGATAATTCATCACCGTGAAGATGCCTTTCTTCATTTCGCCAGCATATTCAGTGCCCAGAATCACCAATTCATGATCCTCAAAACATAGGTCTACAGTAGTTTTAGAGGTCATACCGGGAATATGCGAATTGGCCGGGAATTTACCCGCATTGTAAATCACATAATCCGGTTCGCCAAAGTTCGCCAACTCCTCGGTGGTGGGGCGAATTAACATATTCCACATGAACAGCGCATGATAAGCCCTGGCACAAATTACCCGCACTTTGATCTTATACTCAGGGTCAGATCCGGCGAATGCATCCACCACATAGAGCCGATCGCGGGTATTGAGATAATCAATCGCTCGCTCTTGGTTGATTAAAAAAATTTCTTCATCCAAGGGGATATTAATCTCACCCCACCAGACATCTGGTTGGGATTGGGGATTTTGGACTACTCGCTTTTCGGTGGGGCTGCGGCCAGTTTTCTTACCAGAATAGGCCACCAGCGCGCCATTGTCGGCAATGCTAGTACCAGCTTCATAGCGCATTGCTTCCACATATAAAACCGCTGGCGAAGCATTATGCAAGACCTTCTCAACCGTAATGCCGTGCTTAGTTAAATCTACCTTAATCATTGGCTGTTCTCCCCTGGGATGAAGTATTCATGACTGGACGATCGAGCCGGAGAAGGAAGTTATCAGGTGTTACGGATGCTCAAGGCTCAGCCATAATTAAATCTTAATCCGCCAGAAAGCAGTGATTACTCATATTCATGGTTTCGTAAGATTCACAGTGGTTATTCATTAAGAAGCTGTAAGTTGAGCTAAGCTGGGTTAATAATGCTGGGAATGCCTAAAATATTAATGATCGATCGCTTGTGCTAGTCGGCGTAAGGTCTTTAAAGCTGCGATCGGATAGCCAGTGGGAGCGCATAAGAAAGGAATTAGTTTTTGGGGTAGTGCTGAGCAAGTAAGGATTTAGGCGATAGTTGAATATCTATAACCAAAACAAGCTAAGCTCCGAATTTCAAATCGATTGCTAATTATCCTTACTACACTGCATGACTACCGACAATATTACTGCTGTTGTTGTTGAGAACCAAATTGCTGCTGCATTCCAGGTAACTGTTGTTGCATCCCAGACTGCGATTGTTGAATTTGCTCAATCCGTTCGATCGTCAGGTCATAATGCATCTGAGATTGAACATTAGGAGTTTTGAGCCTGCCCGTAATTGGTGCCGCCAGAGCAGGCGTAGCACTAGCCACCAGCGCAATATGCTGATCGGCCACTGAGATCCCCAATGTGGGATCATAGCCACGCCAACCCGCCCCCGGTAAATATACCTCCGCCCAGGCATGGAGATGCTGCTCTGGTTCATCGGGATCGCCCTCATGATAACCACTCACAAACCTTGCTGCCAGCCCTACCGCCCGACAGCATTCTATGAACAACACCGCAAAGTCACGGCAGGAGCCAACTTTTTGTGACCAGGTCACCCCAGCCGGCAGAGGCGAACCGGTTTCGCGGATCACGTATTCACATGAGCTATTGATTTTCACATTCAACTCAGACAAAAAAGTTACCACATTGGCATTGCTGGCCAAATAAATTTCCTGAGCTAACTGGGTGGCGATCGCATCAATACTGGTAGATACACCATGTCGCCATAAATAGGGCTGCAAGGCATTTAAGATCGAAGAAGGATAATCGATCGGCAGTTCCACCGCATAGGCATCCAACATGAAATTAAACGGATTGCTCCTTTGGGTTTCCACCCCAGAGGTAACCTGAAAGCGGAGTAACTCGGTTTTGCCCTCAAATTGATATTTGTAGTTAGCATTGCCGTCTATTTCCACAGACTTGTATGCCCCAACTGGCGTGGGAGTGATCTCCACATCGAAACTAAGCAGTTTTTGCGCAACATCACAACGGGGGCGCAGTCGCACAATGTGTGAAGAAAGTTCTACTGGTTGCGAGTATTTGTAGGTGGTGGTGTGAGTAATGCGATATTGCATATGGATAATCAGTTAGCGTTTGGATCTAAATTTTGGATCTAAAATTAGGCTGTGCTTGGTCTACTCTTGTTTCAAGTTCGTTAAGCTGGTGCTTTAATTGAGGGATTGCAAAGCTAAGTGAATGAGTGTATTTGTGATGGGCGATCGCTGTTGTGCAAAAGGTGCAGATTATGATCAAATACTGATTATTAATTTCAGGTTGTAGCCGCCCCTACCAAGCTAAACCTATTATCTGGGTATGTGCAATCGGCATATAGATT
Organism: Pseudanabaena sp. PCC 7367; assembly: GCF_000317065.1. Taxonomy (GTDB): domain Bacteria; phylum Cyanobacteriota; class Cyanobacteriia; order Pseudanabaenales; family Pseudanabaenaceae; genus Thalassoporum; species Thalassoporum mexicanum. The sequence continues at coordinate 2,362,227 of NC_019701.1, read as the reverse complement.
TTTAGCTTGCTTGATCTAGCGATCGCTTTCCCTAATAATTAGCTAGCATCTGCCCATCAAACTAAAAAAATATGGCTGAACCTACTCCAGAACCGATCGCCGCTGCCCAAGCCTTGTTGAATCAGTATGTTTGCACTGAACCAGAGATCGCCGCACTGGACATTGATCAAAATGAGGTGCGACAGGCCACCCTATTGCTAGTTAGCTTCGCCGACTATTGCAATATTGGGATCTGTGCCGATAATTCACACCAGGGTTTTCGGGCACTGCGGGAATATTTGCTCGCCCTGGATTATGAAGTGCCCTTTGTGCTTGAGGAAATCCCAGAGAAAAATGAGCCAGTTTATATTAAGTTCAATGCCCGCAATTCTACTTACTACCAGGAAAGATATACCGGGGCTTATCGGGGGGTGTTGATTTCCTGCCTGTCCGATCAGCATGAACAAATCAATGGCACCTATGGGCATTTGCCTCTGGCATTATTTATGGGCGAAAGCTAATTGCTCAAATTGGCAACTAGGCAAATAATTTAGAGTAACCGCTGAAACATTCACGATCGACTTAGATTATAGTTAGCAGGTTTACTAGCACTAGCTAAATAACTGCATCCATTACCTAATTATATTAAGTGCCACAATCACTCTACTGCTTAGTTTCGATCGCTGGCAAAACTGATCGTGTGGCGATCGATGCCTTGTTGTACCCAGAGCAAGCACTCAGCCTCTGATTCAAAGATTTTAGGCGCGGCAATATTATTCAATACATCGGGCAGATAGTGATCGTAGAAAAATTTGCCCAGTTCCTGATGCACAATGATCAGGTTTTTGCAGTAGGTGTAGCGATGTTGGAAATAATCATGGGGGCTCTTGACCACGCCAAAGTAGTTTTCCAAATGTTTCTTGGCGATCTCAAACACGCGGTTCAGGTGACACGAATAAAGCTGGGTGGGGTTCTCGGATTGATGGAACAATCCCTTGTGGCCTATTTCCGAAAGCAGCGCATAGGAATAGATCGGCTGGCGATTGACCCGACTGCGTACAAAGGGAATGACTAGATGCCCTTGGTAGGATATTGATTTTTCGTAGAGATATCGACCTGCTTTCATTTTGCTTAATCTATGCGATTCTATGTGAGTCTATGCGATCGGAGCGCTTTTTTATTCTGGCATTGGCGATCGCCCTTTACTGCGATCGGTTGATAATTCTCAACATCCAAGAACGATACTTAGAGAGCAGAACTTTTGCAAAATATTAATATGGTAGTCAGATAATCACGATCTAAACTGTTATGTGAGCTTCTGTGCAAGCAAAACTAGTGCAAGCAAAACTATTAGTGATAGGCCTCTTATCAGAATTAAATCCCAGAATTAAATCTCAAAATTGCTGATCAAAACCTCATTAATCCGACCCCGTTTTTTAGTATTGGAATTAATCGATCGGGTGGCACTAACAACCGCACAACTAAAGCCCTGATATAGCTCTTGAATAAATTCAGTCTGGGCATTGCTCAGCAACAGCTTGCAACCACATCGATCGAGCTGACCAAAGACCTCCCGCAACCTGGTTTGTTCTTCGCGGCCAAACCCACTCGCGCCATACTTAGTGAAAGAAGCCGTATCAGAAACCGGATCATAGGGCGGATCAAAATACACAAAATCGCCCGATCGTGCCTGTGCCAATGCATCAGCAAAGTCAGTATTCACAATCGTGACCTGGTTCTGGTTTAAATATGCACTGACCGCCCGTAAGACCTCTGGCTCGACGATCGCCGGAGCCGCATATTTACCAAACGGCACATTAAACTGCCCCCGCGAATTAACCCGAAACAAGCCGTTATAGCAAGTTTTATTGAGATAAATAATCCGCGCCGCCCTGGCAATATTGTCATGCTCAAGCGAAAAACTAGATTGGCGATCGAGTTGCCGAATCTGGTAATAATAATCTTTGGTGTTCTGGGCTTTATGTAGTTCTAGCTGCGTAATTAATGCTTCGACTGAATCTTTGATCACCCGATAGCAATTGATCAGTTCTGCGTTGCGATCGTTAATCACTACTTGAGTTGGTTGCAAGTCAAATAAAACCGCACCACCACCCACAAATGGCTCGAAGTAGGTGTTAAAACTAGCGGGAATAAATTCCTGGATTTTGGCGATCAATTGCCGTTTCCCACCAGCCCACTTCAAGAATGGTTTAGCCCCATATTTTCTTCCCGGTGCTGTGATGTAGTGGCTAACTCTGACCAATCTTTCTCTCCATTATGCCTCTGTCAGTTATAACTGATTTTGGTATTGATAATCAGATTTGTAAATGCTTTTAATATTCTCAGCCTAAATATACTCTGCCACCTAAGCTAGCTTTTATTTATGGCAAAGAATTTTAAGCAATAAGCTCACCATAACCCAGGCATATCAAGCAGATCCACAAATCCCGCTGCCCCAATTATGCCAGCGCTACCCAATCAAGATTTATAATCGCCACCCACCTCGCTATACTGACTGGATGAGGCATAGATAAAAACACGGTTCAGATCTAGTTTCAATCAAACTCTTGCAAAAGTTGGAGCAGGGGTCGAGATGATCAAGCTCTCAGCCTTTGTTAGAACAATTGCGCCAGGATTCAAACAGTCTGCATCAATAAATATAAAAATATAAGTATCGAGTAATTATCAAGAGCAAGCAATTAGACAGTTGAGTAAATCCGATCGCAATCGAAACATTCCAACCAGTGCCGCGCCAACTTCGATCTATTGGCAGCTTTTTGACTACATCAAGCAGCATTGGTGGTTAATTACCAAAGCCTTTTTATGCACAGTTGGTTTTATTGGCACGATGCCATTGCTGGCGCATTTTTTGGGTCAGGCCGCCGATGCGATCGGGCGCGGTGATGTCCCTGGCATTACCCGTATTTCTGGGGTCACCCTGGTGATGTTTGTGTTTCGGGGGCTGTTTCAATATGGCCAGGATGTGCTGATGGCCGAAGCGGCGCTGAATGTGGCGATGGATTTGCGGGTGAATGTCTATGCCCACTTGCATACATTGGATGTGGACTATTTTGCGGAATCGCGCACGGGCGATCTTTCCTATCGTCTCACCGAAGATATCGATCGGATTGGCGAAGTAATCAACAAATTCTTTCATCAATTTGTGCCCTCGGTATTGCAACTGGTGTTTGTGCTGGGCTATATGCTCTATCTCGATTGGCTATTGACCCTGACGGTGCTTTTAGTTGCGCCTGCGCTGGCCTATATGATTGGTTGGTTTGGCAGCAAAATGCTGGACTTATCGCGCCAAAGTCAGGAACAGGTTTCGAATCTGTCTTCTTTACTATCGGAGGTATTCAGCGGCATTCGTCTGATTCGGGCTTTTAATACTGAAGCCTATGAAATCAATCGCTTTCGGGGGGAGGCGCGCCAGGATCGCCGTCGTAAATATGCCACCGAACGAATTAAGGCGATCCAATGGCCTCTGGTGGGTTTCCTGCAAGCGGCGGGGATTATTGTGTTGTTCTGGTTGGCGGCCTGGCAAATTTCAACCGGACAGCTATCCGGTAGTGATTTTGTGGCATTTGCGGCGGGGGTGTTGCTGTTAATCGATCCGATCGTGAATACCACCGGGGTTTACAACGAAATTAAGCAAGCTGAAGCCTCCGCCGATCGCATCTTTGAGATTTTTGAGATCCATCCTTCAATCCGCGAAAAACCTGATGCGGTGACCCTGCCGGAAATTACGGGCAAGGTGGAATATAAGCAGGTCAGCTTTTGCTACACGCCCGATTGCATGGTGATCGCAGATATTAGCTTCCTGGCTTTCCCCGGCGAAGTGATCGCCCTGGTGGGTTCTTCGGGGGCGGGTAAATCAACGCTGATGAATTTGCTGACTCGCTTTTATGAGCCGATCGCTGGCCAGATTTTGATTGATGGCTTTGATATTCAGGATGTGACCATATCTAGCTTGCGCCAACAACTGGCGATCGTACCGCAGGAGACGATCCTGTTTTCGGGCACGATTGCGGCGAATATTGCCTTTGGTCAATTGCGTTATGACCTCAAGGCAGTAGAAGAAGCGGCTAAGATCGCCAATGCCCATGATTTTATTACTAGCTTTCCGGATGGTTATTTAACCAAAGTCGGTGAGCGGGGCGTTAACCTGTCCGGCGGGCAACGGCAAAGGATTGCGATCGCCAGGGCAGTGCTTTTTGATCCCAAAATTTTAATTCTGGATGAGGCCACTTCGGCGCTAGATGCAGAATCGGAATCACTGGTGCAGGAGGCTTTGCAGCGGTTGATGCAGGGGCGGACAGTGTTTGTGATCGCCCACCGTTTGGCCACGGTCAGGAATAGCGATCGGATTTTTGTGATGGAGCAGGGGCGAATTATTGAGTCGGGCACGCATCAGGAGTTACTGGAGCAGGCGGGGCGCTACGCGCAGTTTCATTCCAGGCAGTTTCATTAAATAAAAAACGCCAATGAAATAAATCACTAGCGCATGTATTACTGGTTTTGCAATCGGCTTGAGCTGTGGTAATCAACCAATCAACTAAGCCATAGAGGTAGATAAGATTTAGGAGATTCGACTTAACTAACGGAAATTCGTAGACAACGTTGGGAAAAACTTTAATTATTTGCTAACTGGTTTCATTGACGCTGTTAGCGGGAGTTTGTTGCCGATCGATCGCTTCCATTCACATCTCGCAACAACCCTCTTCCATGTCTTAATTATTCGTAGCGGGTAAGACTAGATCGCAAACGCCAGAAAATAGTTGATCACAATAAACCCACCGATCGAAACGGCCAAAAGCCTGAACACTTGATTCAACCAACAATAAATAGACATTTCCATAACTCAAATTCGGCAAACTCTGCAAAAGGACTGATTACTTAGCGTTACTTAACTTTGTGTAACTAAGTTCTTTGATGTAACTATAATCGCCCTTTGCAACTGAATCTGTAGTGATTCCCCCCTCTTCAATGTAGTGATTCTTGCCATAAATTAGTGTGATCCAGGTAGCGATCGATCGTGACATCGATCACAATTAGAACTTTAGCCGCACCGCCAATAAAAAAGCCCACCTCAATAACTGCAAAGCAATCAAGGTACGCTTGGGGCTGAGAGGCTGTCTCAGTTTATGATGGATCATCATTTCTTATTTTGCAGCACGAAAGTAAAGAGCAAATAAAGAGCAGGTAAACCCTTGCAAACTTAATATTTCGCAACTAGTTTTTTCATTGAACTAGCTAACTGGCCAACTGTCCGGTTTGCAATCGCCACAACTCCGCATAGATCCCACTCATCGCATTGAGTTGATCATGGGTGCCCTGCTCAACCAATCGGCCATGCTCCATTACATAGATTCGATCGGCATTACGCACTGTGGAGAGCCGATGGGCGATCGCAATTGTAGTACGATTAGCAGTGATTTTTTCTAGGGATCGATGGATTGCTAATTCGGTTTCATTATCAACCGCCGAGGTGGCTTCATCCAGGATCAAAATTGGCGGATCACGCAATACCGCCCTGGCGATCGCTAATCTTTGCCGTTGTCCACCGGAGAGCTTTTGCCCCCGTTCACCCACGATCGTGTCATAACCGTGGGGCAGCTTGGCAATAAAATCATCGGCCTCGGCAATTTTGGCCGCCGCTTCGATCGCCTCAGTGCTGGCATCAAAACTCCCATAGGCAATGTTTTCCCACACCGAGCCATGAAACAAAAATACATCCTGACTGACCAAACCCATGCAACCGCGTAGATCACGCAGCTTTATCTCACTGATGTCCATGCCATCGAGGGTGATCCGGCCAGAGTTAATCTCATACAATCGCATCAATAGTTTTACCAGTGTGCTTTTACCGGAGCCCGTTGCCCCCACAATGCCGATCGTCTGGCCAGCGGGGATTTGCAAGCTGAGATCGCTAATTACAGCAGGGCTGCTGGGATAGGCAAAGCTGACCTGCTCAAAGTTCACCTCGCCACGAATTTGAATTTGCGCCGATCGCTCTTTCTTTTCACCATTGGTAGCCGTGAGTGGCTGAGCTAAGTTCTTGGCATCGATCGCATGTTGTTCACCCAGGTCAATGTGGCCGGGATGCATCGTGATTGGTTGATCGAGCAAATCCATCACCCGATTGGTAGAAGCCATCGCCCGCTGATATTGATCGAGGGTTTCGCCCAGTCTGGTCAGCGGCCACAGTAAGCGCTGCGTAATAAACACCATCACGCTATAGGAACCGACCGCGATCGTGCCTGCCTCCACCTGTAAGCCACCCACCACCAGGGTAGCCACAAAACCAATGAAAATAAGAATTCTAATTAAAGGCACAAACGCAGCGCTGAGGGCGATCGCACGGCGATTACTCTGGCGATATTTATCGCTGAGCTTTTCAATTCGGCTGATTTCATAATCTTCGGTGGTAAAGCTTTTGATTGTAGTAATGCCACTGAGGTTATTGGAAAGCTGCCCATTCATCAGGCTCACCTTTTCGCGCACATTGGCATAGCGCGGTGCAAGCAATCCCTGGAAAGCGATCGACCCCCACAAAATAAATGGCATCGGAATTACTGACCACCAGGCCACCTCCGGCGCGATCGCCATAAAAATCCCACCCACCACAATGATCGTCGTTAGGGTTTGAATCACCTCATTCGCCCCCACATCCAAAAACCGCTCTAGCTGATTAATATCATCGCTGAGGATCGACATCAGTCCACCAGTGCTGCGTTCTTCAAAAAAAGCTAGCTCTAATTCTTGCAAATGGCTATAGGCATCGAGCCGCAAATCATGCTGGATTGTTTGCGCCAGATTCCGCCATAACCGCGCAAAGGCATATTCAAAGATCGATTCAAATGCCCAGATCACCAGGCTAATCATTGCCAGGGCGATCAATTGGCTGCTAACGGAGGTTAGACCATAATTAGCGAGCAGTGAATCCTGTTGTTTGACAACGGTGTCTACGGCGATCCCAATTAACACCGGGGGCGCGAGGTCAAAGAGTTTGTTCAGGATCGAGCAGAGCGAAGCTAGTTGGATCTGGCGATTGTAGTTGCTGGCGTAGGCAAGGAGTCGCTTGAGGGGTTGCTTGCTAGTCGATCGGGATTTTTGATCGGCTTGACTGGCTAAGGGTTGGGGCGATCGCATTGTTACCTGTCTGGTGCGGTTGGACAAATAGGTGGTTTTTGATCCTATCGCCAAACCGCCTCAATCTACACCATGCGATTGAGTGAATTAATTTGATGGTTTCTACTCTAACTACTCAACGATCGCCCTCTTCCTCTTCGATCGCCTGCTCCAACTCCTGCTTATGCTCAATGAAATCAATTCCCCAGCGATGCATCGACTCCAACACTGGTTCCAGGGTTTTGCCCATTTCCGTAAGCGAATACTCCACCTTTGGTGGCACTTGTTGATAAACCTTGCGATTGACCAGGCCATCCCGCTCCATCTCGCGCAATTGCTGGGTCAGCATTTTCTGGGTGATGCCATGCAAAGCCTTGTGCAACTCGCCAAAGCGTTTAGTGCGATCGAATAGCTCTTTGAGAATTAAAACCTTCCAACGGCCGCCGATCGCCCCCAGGGTCGATTCTACTGGGCAGGTACTGCGTTGGTGCACCATGGTATCCACATGGTCTGGCACTGGAAATTTAGTCACGTTTTTTGAATCTAGTAGCTGTTGGTCAACTTGGTTGGTTCGCCCATTCCTGCGATTGGTATCACTGGCAGGATGATTGGTGCTTCCGGGTTTAAATTGACTCTGCACCAGATCTTGCATCTGGGTTTGGTTAAGCTCTGTTGTCATTATGCGTCACTCTTGGATCTATATTTTAGTTTTTAAATTAGACTTTTTGCATAAATGCTGGGATTGTTATTGCAATTTGGTATTTGTAAGCTTTATTCGGCGTAGCTTACAAAGCTTCTCCAGGCTTTATAATCCATCATCTCTTATATGGCTCGCAGCTAGAGCATTGATAAAATTTTATATTTGCTTTGCGAATCAGCTTAAGCCTTGATATCGATCGCAGAAGAATAACTGATCACCTCAGCTCTAATATCAATAACTGCGATCGGCTTTGCTACCACGAGTTATTGTGTGAACCCCTAGCATCATAAAACGCAGAATCACGCAAATGTTGCTTGGTTATGACAATCATAAGAACTATCAATATTGTTTGTGGTTAATTCTTGACACAAATAGTATTTACTATAGATATATAGACAAAAGCTTGAGGCAAAGGCACCTACCATAAACAATTATCTATAAAAACACATGTTAGTTCAAAACAAGTAAATATCTAGAATCCAAAGCCCAAGAGGTTCTATTACTCAATCGGCCTAAAATTCGCTTTACGAGCATATCTAAAAATCACAATTTCTTCCATCAAGCTTAATAAATACGAGGAGTTATCATGGCAAAACATCTACTAGCTTATGCTAGTGGCATAGGATTCTTGTGTCTCATTTTCGGTGCATTACCTGTACAAGCCTTCCCGCACAAGAACCAGAAAGATTTAACCTCGATCGACCAACTGCAAAAAAGTCAAGATTTTGCGGTTAGCCCCCTGTCGTCGGTCACGCCATCATTTGTAAATTCATCCAGAGCCTCAGTCAAACTTGGCCAAGTAACATCTGTATCTCAATTATCGGATGTACAACCCACTGATTGGGCCTTCACGGCGTTGCAATCCCTGGTAGAACGCTACGGTTGTATTGCCGGTTATCCCGATCGTACCTATCGTGGCCAGCGCGCCATGACCAGATACGAGTTTGCGGCTGGTTTGAATGCTTGCTTGGATAAAATCAACGAAATTATTTCATCTGGTCTGGCCGACAAAGTCAGTAAAGAAGACTTGGCAGCACTCCAAAGACTACAGGAAGAATTTGCGGCTGAGCTGGCGGCTCTGCGCGGTCGCGTTGATGTGCTCGAAGCCAAAACAACCCAACTAGAAGCGCAACAGTTCTCGACCACTACTAAGCTGAGCGGAGAGGCGATCATTGCTGCGATTGGTGCCACTGGTGGCGCTCCAAATCAAGGCGATCCAAACATTATCCTGGTCAATCGACTACGCTTGAATTTATCTACTAGCTTTACTGGTAATGACTTATTGATTACGGGATTGCAATCTCACAACTTTATGGGTGGTGTTGATGGGCAGGGGAGCCTACAGGAAAGCTTAGGGTTAGCGTCACCGCTGTTAAGTGCTAGTAGCGCGCGCACCAGCTTTGAGCCCCAATTCCCAGGAGTAGATGTTAATACCTTAGAGAGTATTAGCGCGAACAGTGTTCAGCTTTACAAACTGCTGTATATCTTTCCTGTGGCTGACAAATTAACCATGTTTGCCGGAACTGCGGCGGAAACATCAGATGCCTTCCCAGCAATTACGCCTTTTTATGGTGAAGGGAGTGAGTCAATTTCTCGTTTTGCCAGCTTAAATCCGGTGTTGCGGGTTTCGGGTGGGACTTCGGGTTCTGGTTTAGCATCAGCGGTAGGATTTATTTATGACATTTCCCCCAGCGTAGATTGGCGCGCTTTGTACGCTAGTGTTAATGCTAGCTTGCCCGAAAAATCACCGATCGAGGCGCTACCAGGAGTCTCTACCACGCCGCTAGGGGCAGGTTTATTCAGTGGCAGTACCATTTTTGCGACCCAGTTGACGTTCAGACCCAATGACAGTCTTGATATTGGCTTGAACTACGCCAATAGTTATCATGAAATCAATATTCTAGGTACAGGTCTATCTACTGCTGACATTGGTTCCTTAGCCGGTGTATCTGCTGGCACCCCAGTCAACCTAAACTCCTTTGGTGGTACCGTGAACTGGCGATTGTCTCCCAAGATATCCTTGTCTGGCTATGGTGCAGCCATTTTTGTTGATGATGCTTCTAATGCGGTGGATGCTTCTACTACGCTGACAAGCTGGATGGCAGGGATTCACTTCAGCGATTTATTCAAATCAGGGAATAATGCCGGGTTGCTCTTTGGTCAGCCGCTTTATCGGGTTGATGCCAGTGGTGCTGCGCGACTTTCACCGGAAGGCATCGATCGAGCTACTCCTTACCATTTGGAAGCCTATTACCGTTTTCAGGTGAATGATAATATCAGCATCACCCCTGGTGCGTTTGTGCTGTTTAACCCAGAGGGGAATAGCAATAACGATACTACGACTGTAGGTGTAATTCGGACTACGTTTACGTTCTAGAAGATTGAGGAGCGGGAGATTGCTAGTAATCTCCTCTCTTTAAGCTGTTCATTTAATATTTTTGATGGGATTATCGATCGCTGTTATTTAATATGGCGTATAGCTATTAAAATAGCCCAGACAGGGGTCTGAGCTTTCATTAATCTGAACATGAGATCAATTGTTTACTATTTTTTTTGCCTAGTACCTAGGTAGAATCCAACTGCACCAGCAGCCATGCCAGTTGCTGGATTGAGTAAAATTATGGCTAGATCTTTTGCCAAAGCTTTATCTGCTTTCTCATCAAAGACAGATACGGCTAACACAGAAAAACACGCCAGAAGGGTTGTCCCATAGATAGCAATCAAGATAATAGCTATCTTTGAACGCGTTTTCTCTTGTTCTCTGTTAAGAGATTTAATGATGTCTCGCTGAATTTCCTTGGGTAGAGGATACTCCTCTGGTTCAGATAAATACTCTGACTCAATGGAGATATCCTCATAAACCACCTCACTGCCCCTTGTGCCTCGATCGGCAAGATTTGTCATTATCAATTATCCTCTAATGGTTTTTCAATTAGAGGCAAGAGCCATGCATTAATCTAGCTAACGAAAAACAATCTCACTAATTTCATCTCCTCGCCTAATCAGGATTTGTGCTCCATCTTTTTTTTGTCGCTGAATATAGTCTTCAGTCGCAATTGCTTTACGCAAAACTTCAGCTTTAGTTAGAGACTGTGACTCGGCAAGGGAATCCAAAACTTGATATAGTTCTGGACTGAGACTAAGGGATAAACGTTTAATCGTTTTATCTTGCTCATTCCTTGAGTGTTTTTTACTTGGGCTAGCTCTTGTCTCTTCATTTAAGTAATCGGTCAACACTTTTCTTGACTCCTTTAAAAGTCACTATTCATCGCACATCGTCAATCCGCAATTCCAACAAAAATGTGTTTTGAAGGATTGCAAGGACTTTCCACATGATTACTCACCTCTCTTATGTAATTAATTAGAGTTATTTTATGGACAATGGTTACTTAAAAGGAACCACTTCAATTATACACGACTTTAGCGTTAAACCAGCTCTTGTTAAACGTTGATCACGCACCAAATAATGCAAAAAACACGAATAGGTAATGTGTAATAGATTGATTGACATTAGTTTTTATTTAATGCCTGAATCAAATTCGCTGCCGCTTGATGAGCTTCAAACCGATCGAGAAAACAACTACCTGCCCTTTGTCCCATCTCTTCCCGTTGTTCCGGTGAAAGCGCCAACCATTGTTGCAACAAGCTCACCGTCCCGGCTAGATCGTCGTTAGCCACAATTCCAGCCCGATCGCTTTCGATCTCCTGCCAGATGTTCACCTTATTAGAAATCAACACTGGCGTACCACAAGCCAATGCTTCCGCCACCACAAAACCAAAATTCTCCTGGTGGGATGGCAAAACCAGGGCTTCGGCAGCGTGCAATGCACCCCATTTAGAATCGCCCAGCAACATCCCTGTCCAGGTGATCCGGCTACTTATGCCCAAATCCTGAGCGCGATCTTCCAGAGTTGCCTGCCAATTGGTCTGATCGGGGCCTGCAAAGACTAGCTGAAGGTTAGGATCTTGGTTCGCTATTTGGGCAAAGGCTTCTATGAGTAGATCGCAACCCTTTTTGACATGAATCCGCCCCAGAAATAGTAAAATCCTGGTTTCCTTTAAATGGGGGAATTGATCGAAAAAGGCTTGCTGTTGCTGGTGGCGATCAACCGGAGGCTTGGCAGTGCCCAGATTCACTACCACTTCATTGCATTTATAAATGGCAAATGATTGTCTGGCTAGTTCTTTTTCGGCTTCGCAAGTAAAAAACGTGGCGGCGGCATCTTTTAGCACCCAATATTCGATCGGCAACCAGTAGAGCAATTTCTTGAGATGCTTGAGCGGATAAGTTTTCTTGAACCAGGGATCGAGCATTCCGTGGGGATAGACGTAATAGGGTGGTAACTCTGGATTAGATTTGCGATCGCGCAATGCTAACCAGGTGCCAAAGCCGCAATATTGCCACAGGCCATGCACAATAATCCGATCGTAGTTTTTGGCGTTTTGCCGCAGCCAGGGTAAGAACCGAGGGCAATAGGCATAGCTGGTCTGGCTGGGACCGATCCCATGAACCTTGAGCGGATAATTAGCTAACCAGGCATCATCGGGCAAATCAAAACTAATAATCTCGCTGGTGTGTCCGGCTTCAATCAACAGTGGTGCGATCTGGAGAATCGCTTCGATCGGCCCACCATTAGCAGGATTAGTGGAGGAGATAACATTCAGAATCTTCATCGCCCTTGCTTAGTAAATAAATCCGGTTTCGCGGCAGAAGTATTGATAATCCTGGGGCAGAGCTTTAACTGGGCGAGCAGGGATTCCCACATATAAGTGGTGGGATTCTTCGTATTCTTTATTGAGCAGGGATTTTGCACCCATCACGGAATAGTTGGGCAGGGTGCTACCACCCAGAATCACGCAATCGGTACCAACAAAGCTATAATCGCCGATCGATACGGGGGCAGCAGTTTGGCGGCCTTTTTCAATATCGACGCTGTGGGTCATAATTTGCGATCGAAATCCAGCAAAGGTAGCAAACTTACCGATCGTCACCTTACTAGTGCAATCGATCAGATGGCGATTGGTAACGGCGGAATGTTCGCCCATAATTAACTGGGGTTGACGATCGGGCAAATGGGCAAAATGCTTCGATTCGATCGGTGGAAAGCCAGTAATCCAATTACCGCGACCAATCACCGCATATTCATGCATATGGATCAGTTCCAGATTTTTGCACACAGTCAAATGGCCAATGCTGGTGTGGGCTTCCATGATCAAACGACGCGGCAACACCCAGGCCAAACCAATCCGGCTGGTGGGATGAATTTCAAAGCCCAAGAATGTATTGAGAATCCAACGGCGCATAAACCAGGGAAAAAAGAAGCTAATCGCCATAATCAGATTGCGCATATGGTTCACTCCTGTTGGATGAGAGGGATTAATGGGTGGCGGAATCGGGTTGGTTTACCTGACGATCGTAGCGCGATCGCCCTTAAAATCAAGAAAATGCGATGATTCTAGAATTCAACAAATCAATGATGCAATAGCTCAGCATAAATATCCGCATATTTCTGAATCATGATCGCTGGCTCAAAGCGTTTTATATTGGCAAACCCTAGACTAACTAAATTTTGGCGTTTTTGGGCATGATTGAATATTTCTAATACGGCATCGGCAAACCCTGCTGCATCATCGGCATCTCGCAGGATCGCGCCAGATCCGGCTACCTCTGGTAAGGAGGTGCGATCGCTACAGAGCACGGGGCAACCGCAGGCTTGGGCTTCGATCACTGGCCAGCCAAATCCTTCAAACTTAGATGGAAATAACAGCGCAAAAGCTTGATTATAGAGCGCTTCGAGCTGATTATTATCGGGTTTGATAATTTGCACAATCCGATCGCTTAGGTTTAATTCCTGGGCTAATTGTTCCTGTTCGGCGGTAAGGGGTGAGCCGGCAAATACTAATTGCATCTGCTGGGGATTAGGATTAGTAATTGGCGCGATCGAATTATCTGGCTGATCTAAACTACCTAGAATCTCTGGAGCATTAGCATCATCTGCATAATTTAAATAATCTGAATCGGGAGCTTGAGCAGCTAATTTTGTGCAAACTAGCTTAAAAGTTTGTAAAACTCCTTCTCTGTTTTTGCGCCGCAAACTAGAACCGACATTCAGCAAGTATGGTTGAGACAGATCTAACTGCGGGAATGCTTGCAGGCGTTGCGCGATCGCCGCCGCTGAAATTTGTCCATAGGTATGATTTAAACCCAGTAATAATAATTTGCTGCGCTGCGCCATCTGCCCACCCGCCAGGCGCTCCAGGTCTTTTTTGGTATGGCTGGAATCACACACAACCAGTTGGGCTTGTTTAAGACCATTCAGAATCCAGCTTTGCAAAATTTTGCCCGTAGTGGAAACAGGACAATCAGTATCTTCGCCCATTGCCCCACGCACCGCCGCAAGATCATGGCAGGTGACTAGATGGGGAACATGCTGTAAATATTTAGTATAAAAAGCATTGGAGTGATCGCAGATATGCACCACCTCTGCCCAGGCGATCGCTTGTTTGAGGGCGATCGGAAAGGCCAAAAACTTATCTACATAACCGAACCACTTAGCCAGTCCACCAGCAAAGTTAGATGCAAGCTTAATCCAAAATGGTTCTGGCCGAATCACCCTGACCTCATGCCCCAGATTGACCAACCCCGCTGCCAGCATATTTGTAAACCGCTGCATACTTTCCTGGCGATCGATTAAGTAGTTGCCTATCAGCAAGATTTTCATAGTTGATTTTTTACCATCTACTTACCATCTATTCAGCAATACCTTAATCCAGTTCTGCTCTTGTGCTCTCTGCCTAGCGATTATTTGAGCGAGGTATTGTGTAATCTTGATATGAAGCAGCAATATTTGCACATAGATGATCAATATTCTTAATTCTTACTAAACAGGTCTCTGGAAATTGCGCTAGATAGTTGTGATTAACCTGTTATTAGACCTGTTATTAAACATAAGTTCAACTGAATCTTGATCGCCCCGATTTGTCCTTATTGGCGATCGCCTGGCAGCCCTATTACTTCAGCAGCGATTTGTTTGATCAAACTGAAGATAATGATTTTGAGATTAAGCCATTGCGATCTACCAGCCCTGCAACTATTGATCAGCACATTGCATTGATAAATTGAATTATGCATATAATCAGCTCAGATCTCACAGCCAGGAAAGCTTCTCCCCTGGTAACCTGCAAGCTGCCAAGGTTAAGCCAGCACTAAGCGCCGCAAACCCCTGTGCGGTTGGCTGCCCAAATTGCCCCAAAAGTAGATTGTAGGCAGTGGCACTGAAGATCAGCGTTGGTAAAATATTGTCTTTTGCCAGTTGGCGGAGCGAAAATAATCCCAGCCAGATAACCAGAAGACAGCGCCACAACAAGAAAGAACTACCCAGGATCGGACCACTTTCATAAATAATCCTGCCCCATTCAGCTTCGGAAACCAAAAAATAGACCCGCCCAAAGATCAATTTGGAGCCCGCATTAGTGCCAATGCCAATGCCATAGCCAAATAGAGGCACATTATCCAAATCCTGGAATGGAGAAGTCATGGTGCTGATTACCCGATCAAAAATCCGCTGAATAATGGTTCTGCCTGTGCCACCTTGCTCAAATCGATAGGTAGTTACCTCAAGCCCTTTGCGGAAGAAATCCGTGAGGCTAAGCACCATAGCCAGAAAGCCAGCAAAACCAATCAACCTAGTCGTAGCCCCAAACAGTTTTCCTTGCCGCCAGATACCATAAAGCCAGCCAATTACTACCAGAGCGATCGATAGAACCAAGCCGCGATTGACCGATACCATCGCTCCAGTCAAAATACCAATCCCGCTACAGACCATTAAAGAATTGGGATAGGCATTGACGGTTACCAAACCAAACAAAAAGAAGGCAGTAGCTAGCGCATAGAAAAAAGTCACCCCATTAGAGAAAGAGAATAAAGCAGGGGGGCGAATTTTACCAAAGTTGGCAGTAATTTGACCAACCCCATCACCACCTGCACCCCGGTTTAAGAAATGTTCGGGTGATACGTTGAATTGCAGCACCATGAGTAGCGCCATCGGCAGCGATAGGATTAAAACCCATTTGCCGACCTTTTTTACATCCTCAAGATCAAATATTTTAGCAATCAGAAAAATGAAGGGCAGATGCAAAAAATTGGTGCGCATCCCAAATATGATCACATTTAGCAGATTATTCCCCTCCATAATCAGCACCCCCAAATGCACAAACAGAAATAGAAAGGCCATAGCGATGATCGATTTGGTAAATCTATCTTTGGGGAATAGATCATGTTCTAGCGCCTGAAAGTAGGCAATCAGCACAATCGGATCACGCACAATTAATAATGGCGTAGATAGGGGAGGCACAATCCACTTGCGCAATGCACCTTCAAAAATTAGTAACCAAAAATAAGCCCAAATCAGACGTTTGAGAGTTTTGATTACTTTTTCTTGTCTTGCTGACTTTTGTTCGCTGGTGGTGGGATAGTACATACATTGAGCGCTCTTTTCATTCCCAGGATATTAGCGCGATCGCCAAAATATTGCTACCTCACTGGGCTGGTTAGTTCTAGTTAATTTAAGATCCTCGATATCTCTAGATAATGGCTCTATGATGACATAGAATTCTTCAGGAGATTGGCTTGAGGCTTTAAGCTTTACAAACGATCGCTAAAAAAAATCTATCGTAGCGGCGCTGGTTAATTTTAGCTGAATCAAACCCGCATCAATCAAACCCGCATCAAACTGACAGAGCTTCTTCTACTTCGCCGTTCGACTCAGCCAATTCTTTCAATCGCTCACGTTGGTCTTTGGAAATGCAGCTCTGGATCAATTCTTCAATGTCGCCATCCAATACCTGGGGTAGGTTGAAGTTTAACCCCAGACGGTGATCGGTAACTCGATTATCTTTATAATTATAGGTGCGAATTTTTTCCGATCGCGCCCCCGTCCCCACCTGCGATCGCCGCATTGAGGTAACTGCTTCTTGCTGTTCACGCAGTTGCATTTCATAGAGCTTGGCCCGCAGAATTTGCATTGCCCGTTCTTTGTTTTGCAGTTGCGATCGCTCTTCGGTACAAAAAATTCTAATTCCGGTTGGTTTGTGGAGCAGGTCAGCGGCGGTTTCTACCTTGTTGACGTTCTGACCACCAGCACCGCCCGATCGCGCCGTGGAAATTTCAATATCCTTAGGATCGATATGTACTTCCACATCTTCCACCTCTGGCATCACCGCCACTGTGGCCGTAGAAGTATGCACCCGCCCAGAAGTTTCCGTGACTGGCACTCGCTGTACCCGATGCACACCCGATTCAAACTTGAGTTTGCTATAGACCCGATCGCCCTGGATTTCCAGGATCACTTCCTTATAGCCACCCATATCCGCCAGTGATTCACTCACTAGTTTTACTCGCCAACCCTGGGTTTCAGCATAGCGACTATAGAACCGGAGTAGATCGCCCGCCCAGATACTAGCCTCGTCGCCACCAGTGCCAGCCCGAATTTCCAACATGATGTTCTTTTCATCGTTGGGATCTTGGGGTAGTAGCAAGACCTTGAGCTTTTCTTCTAGTTCTTCCAGTTGTCCGCTCAATTCCTCAATTTCCAGCTTGGCCAGTTCGCTCATTTCCGGATCATCTGACTCCTTGAGCAATTCTTTGGCTGATTTGAGATCAGCATCCATCTTCTGCCAGGTTTCGTAAGTATTAACGGTTTCTTCCAAGGAAGACCGATGCTTAGCGATCCTTTGAAACTCATAGGGATCGGTTGCCACATCCGGATCGGCCATGCGGCGAGTGAGTTCACTAAAGGTTTGCTCAACGGACTCTAGCTTATGAAGCAGGTATGGAGCAGGCATAGGAATTAAGTATGGGTAGCAGTTGAGGCGATCGTAATTATGGGCAAGCCACTTAAGTAATATCAAGCACAGTAATGTCAATAATACTTAAATGCTAAATCACACTGTACCTAGCTACTTTTCGTCGTCTTTTTTGGCGCTTTCCTTGCCTTGAATTTCTGGGCCACCAGACATGCCATATTTACGCAAGAAGCGTTCAACACGACCTTCCGTATCAATGATTTTTTGGGTACCAGTATAGAAAGGATGATTGCCTGACCATACGTCTACTTGCAATTCGGGTTGAGTGGAGCCAACCGTGGCGACAACTTCGCCGTTGCAAATTACTTTGGCTTCAGGGTACCACTGGGGGTGGATGTCAGCTTTAGGCATGATATTGAAGTAGCGAGACTATAGAACAACTAAACTACAGAGGTTTACAAACAAAAATTCTTGCGGGCTAATATTCTAGCACTTATGCATGGATTGCAAACCGATCTAGCTTAACTTATAAGCTACCTAAACAAAACTTCTGGGTTGAAAAAAAATCTGCTGGGTGGCGATTGGGTGGCGATCGCGGCTCATGGATATTCTATATTTTATGGATCAGGTAGCAACTCGCAAGAACACAGGTAAATAATCAGTAAATAATTCCAGCAGAAAGATTAGCCCTGCTTTTCGCACTCACGTTTGATCACCATGTGGCGATAGGTAAACAAATCCTGGAGTTGGCCTGATACCCAACTGCCACTAATTTGCTCGATCAGCCAACCTTCCGCCAACACAAACTCCACCCGATCGGTCAGCTTCATGGTGTTTGCATCGATCGGCTCGAATTCATGGCGATGGAACCATTTTTGAAACGGCCCTTCAATTTGCTGATCGGCAAACAACCGAAATTTTTCATACTCCACATGCTTAGCGATCCACTTAATTGGAATAATCCCCACAAAAATTTTAAACTCAGAAGTTGCACCTACTTCTAAACCACCCTCACGTCGCACCACCTTGATCGATTGCCAGGGTGGATTGAGCAGTTCTAAAATATCGGGGCGCTCATGGAAATTCCATACAGTCTCAACGGGGGCACTAATGATGCTGGAATAGGTAAAATTGGTCATTATCCTCTGGTTGCAATAGTTGCAAGATTAGGCTTTTGCAAGGGTTCGATTATGTAACGCCTAAATAGGATGAGCTTGCGATCGATCGCTAAAACGTTAAGCAAACCCAAAGCCTTAACTTCAATATTGGGTATGATGCTACTTGCGCATAATTTAAGACGCTTCAATTTGCGGCAATTATTTCAATGTATCTCAATCGCCTTCAGCTCAGACATTTCCGCAATTATGATCAACAGATCGTTGAGTTTGCCACGCCAAAGACCATTATTGTGGGCAATAACGCCCAGGGCAAATCTAATTTGCTTGAATCAGTGCAATTACTGGCCACGCTCAAGTCCTATCGGGTGAGCCGCGATCGGGATCTGGTGCAAAATAATGCCGCGATCGCTGAGATCAATGCCAGTTGCGATCGGGTCTTTGCGCCGATTGAACTAGACCTAAAATTGCGTAGCTCTGGGCGGCGAAGTCTATCGGTGAATGGGGTGAGGGTAGGGCGGCAGGTTGAGTTTCTGGGTCAACTCAATGCGGTAGCTTTTTCCAGCCTGGATCTAGACCTGGTGAGGGGTGGCCCCGAAAATCGGCGTAATTGGCTCGATAGTGTGTTGGTGCAACTGGAACCAATCTATGCCAGCATCTTGCAGCAATATAACCAGGTGCTCAAGCAGCGTAATGCTTTGCTCAAGTCCATGCGCCAGAGAAACCAACAACACCAACAGAATCAGCAAAAACATGCTGAGCAATGGCAATCGCCAAAATATAGCGTCGCTGAGCCAGATCGCGTTGATAAATTTGATAAATTTGATCAAAATGATCGCCCTGCTACTCAACCTAAAGCAGATCCACAACAGATGGCACTGTGGGATGCCCAATTGGCGATCGCAGGTAGTAGATTAGCGCGGCGGCGATCGCGGTTGATTGAACGGCTGGCACCGATCGCCAAAAAATGGCACCACAGCATCAGTGGTGGTAGCGAGGTGTTGGAGCTAGTTTATGCCCCCAAGCTGGATCAAGCCGTTGACTTTAATCAGGAAAATGCCGCCGAAGCAATTCAAACTGCTCTGCTGGCGCAAATAAAACATAAGGCGATCGCGGAGTTGCAACAGGGGCGATCGTTGGTGGGGCCGCACCGCGATGAAGTGAATTTATTAATCAATCAAACCCCGGCCAGGGAATATGGCTCCCAGGGGCAACAACGCACGCTGGTATTGGCGTTGAAATTGGCGGAGTTGGAATTGATCGAGACGATCATTGGTGAGCCACCGTTGTTATTACTGGATGATGTCTTGGCAGAACTAGACCTGACCCGCCAGGATCGCCTGCTCAATGCGATCGCCGATCGGGTGCAAACTATTATTACCACTACCCACCTGGGCTCGTTTGATGCCCAATGGCTGCAGGATTCCCAGGTTTTGCAGGTAGAACAGGGTCGGGTGTTTAGTTAGTAAATAATTAAGATCGGTCGTATTCGACCAATGTAAATATGAGGGATCGTAATCCAGATATGGTAATTACTCGATCAGAGCAGCAAGCATCATAATTTTCGTGCTTAACCATTAGGGATATTGCCCCAAATAATAGCGATCGCCTATGCCAAACCAATTGGCTTGATGAGGTTAATTAGATTACTTCGCCTCCATCCAGTTTTTACCCACATGCACATCCACCACCAGGGGCACCGACAGCGGTAGGGCTGATTCCATCGTGGACTTAATCAGGGGTAACAATTCATCTAGCTCTGCTTCTGGCACTTCAAACACCAGTTCATCATGCACCTGCAACAGCAATCGCGCCTCGTATGCCTGCATTAGTTCATGCAAACTGACCATCGCAATTTTGATAATATCGGCACTTGTGCCCTGAATTGGCGTGTTCACCGCCGATCGCAACAAAGCCGCCTTGCGATAGCCATTCATCCGCTTGAGATCGCGGAAATAGCGCCGCCGCCCCGCCACCGTGGTGACATATCCCTTGGCTTCTGCTTCTGTTTCTGCGGTTTGCATATATTCAAAAATCTTGGCATAGCGCTGATAGAAGGCATCAATAAACTGCTGTGCTTCCTTGACCGAAACCCCAGTTTCACGGTTGAACTTACGGGCTCCCATGCCATAAATCACGCCATAGTTAATGATCTTGGCGAGGCGACGTTCTTCACTGCTGATTTCTTCTTTTTCCAGCAATAGCTGTGCCGTAAGCGTATGCACATCATCGCCCTGGTTATAGGCTTTGACCAGTTCTGGCTCTTGCGCCAGATGCGCCAGGATCCGCAATTCGATCTGGGAATAATCCGCCGAAACCAGTAGCCAATCTTGTTCAGGCAAGAAACCCGCCCTTATCCGCCGACTAAAGGCAGTGCGGATCGGAATATTTTGCAAATTGGGATTAGAACTACTCAATCGCCCCGTTGCCGCCACGGTTTGGTTATAGTCCGTATGCACCCGATCGCTACGACTATCCACCAGCGCGGGCAAGGCATCCACATAGGTAGACTTGAGTTTAGCCAGACTGCGATGCTCGATCATCAGGTCGATCAGCTCGTCTTCACCCTGCAACTTATGCAAAACATTAATATCAGTGGAATAGCCAGTTTTGCTCTTGCGTGATTTCTTGGTGAACTTTTCGCCCAGCCGCTCTAGTAAAATCTCGCTCAGTTGCTTAGGCGAATTAAGATTAAATTCCCTGCCCACAGCAGCATATGATTTAGCGGCGATCGACTCCAGGTCGGTTTCTAGCTCCTGCGAGAAATTGGCGAGATAGTCTTTATCGATCCGGATGCCTGTCCATTCCATTTCGGCCAGGACTGGTTCCAGGGGCAGTTCAATCTCTTGAAACAGCTTTAATAAATCTGGCTCGGCTTCTAGTTTGGCCTGCAAAATTGGTTTGATTTTATAAGTGGTATAGGCATCACAACCGCAATATTGCGCCACTGCGGCGATCTCCACCTCGGCGATCGACTTGCGCTTCCCCACCAGTTCCTTATAGCCCACCGGATTGATTTGCAAATATTGCCGCGACATATCACTGAGGTTATGGCTGGCCTCTGGATCAACCACATAGCTAGCGATCATGGTATCAAACACCACCCCTTGCACCATAATCCCCGCATTGCGAAATACCAGCCGATCGTATTTGGCATTTTGAAATACTTTGGCATATTGATTACTCTCCAGGATTGGCCGCAGGGCAGCGATCGCTATGTCTGGATCAAGATTTTGGCTGTTAGCGGTCTCAGGATCTTTTTCAGCCGCATCGGTATTATCAGTATTTTCAGTATTTTCGGCGCTGATCAGATGACGGAGCGGAATATAGGCCACATCCGCGATCGTGTCACCCCAACAGCAGCCGATCCCCACTATTTCGGCCTGGCGTGGGTTGAGCGAAGTAGTTTCCGTGTCCCAGGCCACCGGTTGAGTGGCGGTTTTAATTTTATTGATTAGCTCATTTAGTTTTGCCTCAGTATCAATGATCTGGACATCCAGTGCGATCGCCTCGATCGATTGGGCTGTATCCATAGCATCGGGATCGGGCTCTTCAAAATCAAACCAGAGATCGTCGTCGCTCTGATCTGATTGCCCTGAATTTTTAACCTTAGTAGCTATCTTTTTGGGTTTGTTGTTACTTTTACTATCTGGATCAATCGGCTCACCGCCCAGCTTCACCTGGATCTTATCGATCGTGCTGATGAATCGTTTTAGCTCCAATTCCTCTAACAATGGGATTAGCGTATCGACATTAAAACCCACCAACTGGCAATGCTCCAGTTCCACCTCGATCGGTGTGTTGCATTCAATTTGCGCCATAAATTGCGAATGCTGCGCCGCCTTGACTCCTGCTTCCAACTTTTTCTTGACCGCCCCTTTCATGGTGGGGATCGCCGCCAGCACATTTTCCAGGCTGCCATATTCCGCCAACAGCTTCGCCGCCGTTTTACTGCCAATGCCCTTTACGCCAGGGATATTATCGGAGCTATCACCACACAGAGCTTTATAGTCAACCACTTGCTCCGGCGTGATGCCCAGCTTTTCGACCACTTCAGCGGCGTGGAATTCGCCCATTTTGTCACCTCGTCCCAGATGCATCACCGAAACCTGCTTAGCATCGTCGATCAATTGAAACAAGTCCTGATCGCCGCTAAAAATCTTGACCGCATAGTCCTGGGCGATCGCCTTTTTAGTGAGCGTCCCGATTACATCATCAGCTTCATAGCCCTCGGCGGTGGTGGTGCAGATATTCATCGCCGCCAGCAGTCGTTGTAAATTTTTGAGATCGGGAATGAAATCTGCGGGGGTTTCCGGTCGCCCTGCCTTGTAGGTATCATCGGCTTTGTGGCGAAAGGTTGGCGCAGCCAGATCAAAGGCGATCGCCACCGCGTCGGGTTGTTGGCGCTTGAGGAATTCCAGCAACGAGTTTAAGAAACCATAGCAAATGCTGGTGGGAATACCAGTGGAGGTGCGCAGGCCGCCATCCTGGCGATAGGCAAAGGCATAGTAGGAGCGAAAGGCCAGGGAATGCCCATCGACTAATAAAAGTGTGCGATCGCCCATATTCAATCACTCCAGAAGTAAGTCTTGCTAATGCTGATTTTTGTATCACAATAATTAACAAGGAATTGCGATCGAGAGCAGATGTCTACTCAACTAGAACAACTCGATCAACATCCACAATGATTTTCGTGGTTTGCGATTACGACAAGATCAGCAAATTGAGTTTAGCAAATTAGCTTTAACCTTGGCCTAGAGATTTGCTCAGACTCAATCAACATCAGCTCAACAAAAAACGATCACTGACAGTGCAATAGGGTTTTCAGAGACTCTCCGGTCAAAGTCTGTCAGGGATTACAAAGATCCGGTGAACTTAGATTTATTACACTTAATTTATTACACTTAAATTGATCGCACTTAGATTGATCACATTTAAGCAATAAAAAGCGATATGCCCTGACTAATTTGCGATCGCCGCCTCCATTTCTGAAGTAGGTAAATCTGAAATTAGCGCTAGCATACCGCCACTTCCCCCTCAGGGGAGTTTATGTGGTTTAGACCTTATAAACTTTCATGATTAAACTTTCACAATTAACCTTTAACGATCGCAACTTCTAGTTTCTAGTTTCTAGATCCAGATCCATACCAGCTTCGATCGCTAAATTTTGGTTTCTAGGTAATTACCTGGCCGATTGCCTAGACAAATACAAACCTGGATTCAATCCCCGTCGATGGATCGACATTTTCCAACACTGCAATTAACTCATTGTTGGCACTCAGATTACCAAAACCATCACGGATATAAATCGCTGCGCCCGGTGGGAAACCAGAAGGCGTATCCAGCACCAAATACTCACGGAATGCATTCAGGACGATCGTATCTTCATTGATATTGAAGTCCAGCAGCGTAGCATAGGAATCAACCCCAGGGTTGGTGTTGTTTTGATCATCATAGAAAGCGCGGGTTTCATCACCCAGAATAAACGTATCAAAGCCCTGACCACCCACCAGGGTATCGCGTTCGTCTAGGTCGATCGTGTTGAGGAAGTCAAAGGGATCGGCCACGCCGCGCAGCACATCATTACCAAGATCGCCTAGCAGGAAGTCGCTACCAAGATCGCCAAACAAAAAGTCATTATCTTTGCCACCGCGTACCGTGTCATTGCCCTTGCCGCCGCGCACAACATCATCACCCAGGTTGCCATTGAGCACATCGCGCCCTAGATTGCCAAACAGCGTATCGCTGTCACGGCCACCATAGATCGTGTCATTGTCGTTGCCACCAAAGATCGTGTCATTGCCCTGGTTGCCGTTCAAGGAGTCGTTACCGTCTTCACCTTTGAGCGAATCAGCACCGGATAGTCCAGCAACTACGTCCTCACCGGACAGAGCTGCGATCGAGTCGTTATTAATACTACCGACGATCGTGTCATTAAAAGGAGTACCAAAAATTTGCACAAAGTTGATTGGGGAAGGCGTTGGAGTTGGGTTCATATCTACTGGCTCATCTATATCACTACTAAAGTCATTATCGATATTGGTTAGCTCAATGTCGTCTGCGTTTAGGCCGTTATATCTGTTATCAGCGCTCACGGCTGGGGCTGTCAGCACAGAATAAAAAATATTGCCGTCAACTATATCATCATCTACGCCTGTCACTGTCACAGTTTGGGGCTGATTAAAATTGGTGGGCGTAAAGATTAAATTGGTGGGTGAGACATTACCTTCGGAGGTATCATCGCTGGCGATCGCAATAATTACATTAGCAGTTGGTTGGCTATCCAGGACGACTGAAAATCTGGCTCTCCCTCCAGCTTCATTAGTCAGGGCAGCGGTTAGCAATTCAACTGTAATCCCAGCCGGTTCTGGCGGTGCGACTTCTTCATCGTCATTGACGATCGTGCCAGTGCCACTACCATCAGCGATCGCCGCATTCATGGCATTACTGAGATTGACCAGGAAGGTCTCGTCGGGTTCTACGGTAGTATCACCATTGACCTGCACAGTAATCTCCTCAGTCAGATCGCCAGGCACAAAGGTCAACATACCCGCGTTGGTAGCATAATCATTGTCGGAGCTGGTGGCCGTATCATCAGCGGTGGCAAAATCCACCGTCACAGTATCTGCCGCAGCCGCATCCAAACTGACCGTAAAGGTGGCATCCGTAGTGCCATCATCCCCTTCCGTCACACTGACATTGTCAATGCTGAGATTGGGCAAGGTAGGTGGCGGCGGAATCACTGCATCATCATCCAGGATTGTGCCCAGGCCACTGTCATCATTCAGCACCACATTAACTGGATTACTCAAATCCACCGTGAAGGTTTCATCGGGTTCTACCGCCGTATCACCATTGACCTGAACTGTGATCGTTTGTACCAAAGGCGCACCGGGATTAAAGATCACCTTATTAACCGCCAGTGGGTTGTAATCGTTATCAGCGATCGTGGCGGTGCCATCATTCACGGCAATATCAGCCTCAACCACCATCGGTGTATTTTCCGATAGGGTGATCATGAAGGTAGCCGCGGTCGTGCCATCATCGCCTTCAATTACTGAGACATTGTTAATACTCAGTTCTGGAAAATCATCATTGGTGATTGTGCCAACTCCCTGATCGTCAAAGATACTAGCGTTGGTGGCATTGCTCAGTTCCAGGAAAAGGGTTTCATTCGGTTCTGTGGCTTCATCGCCATTGACGATCACCGTGACGGTCTGCATCAACGGATCGCCGGGATTGAAGGTAAGCTGCGTGGCCAGAGCGTTGTAGTCGCCCAACCCCACCAGTGCGGTACCATCAGCGGTGGCGACATCCACAGTGGCAGCAGCAGCGGGATTTTCAGATATGCTCACCGTAAACATCAAGTCAGCAGTACCTACATCCCCTTCCAGCACTGCCACATCATCAACACTGAAGGTGGGGCCATCGTCATTAATAATCGTGCCAATCCCCTGAGCATCATCGATCGTGGCATTGGCACTGACATTGCTTAGATCGACAAAGAAGGTTTCATTATCCTCGATCGTCCCGTCGCCATTCACGACTACGGTGACAGTTTGGGTAAGTGGATCGCCGGGATTAAAGGTAAGCTGCATGGTGGGCACCTGGACATAGTCAGCATCGCCCAGGGTGGCAGTATTATCAGCAGTTGCCACATCCACCGTAACCGGATTAAGGGGATCAAAGGACAGACTGACCGTAAATTCGGCATTCACCGTACCCGCATCGTCTTCAACCACTTCTACATCATCGATCGAAAAGGCCGGGGGCGGCAGGATCTCGGTGGTTTCAACGATCGTATTGTTATCCTCGTCCCCTTCCGCGATCAGGTCATTGGGATCAAGCACCACCGTATTATTGACAATCCCTTCAGTGATTGGTGCAGTGCCTTCGATCCGCAGAATACTACTTTGGCTAGGCATCAAAGTGCCACTGGTAAAGGTAATTACCTGCCCAACCTGACTATCTACTATAAAGCCACCACCATCCAAATTGGTGATCGTATTGACCACAAACCCATCCGGCAAGGTATCGGTGAGTTCAATGTTGGTGGCCACCAAACCACCATTATTGGTGACAGTAATGTCATAGGTCAGTGGCGCACCGGCAGTAATTGGATCGGCGCTATCGGTCTTGGTGGCGGTCAAATCTGGCAGATCTTCTACCGCAAAGCTGCCAAATACAGTTAGCCAATCATCAGTAGTCGTTGGGCTGGGTGGATCGGCATCAAGGGCGGGATCTTGGGAATATTGATTAAAAATCCAGAAGGAGTTGCTGCTGGGATCTAGGGCAATGCCAGAATAATCCCCCCAGCGATTGTCATTATTGATATCCAGGGATTCATAGTTGCCTAGCCCTGCCCGTAAAGTAACTGTATCCAGAACTGTGCCGGCCGGATCAGTAGTAGCTCTGGCCGTGTAAAAAGCACCAGGGAAAATATTAGGCCCAGAGGCCGAAAAGCCAAAACCCAGATTATTGAGGTTGTCTACGGCGATCGATGGATAGAAAGTGCTGGTATTCGCGGGTAGCAAAAGTCCACCAATGTCACCTTGATCCTGGATTAGTAATGAGTCCAGCGTCGTAGTATCAATCTGATACCAATGGGCGGTTGCCTCGCCAACATCAACTCCAGCCGTAGGCACAATCGTATTCACGGCATAGAGGCTACTATTGCGCCATACTGCTTGCAAAATGCGATCGTCGCCCGTATCAATGTCAGTGCCCCCGCCTAGCTGCGGCGCATCCGGAAACGGAATTGTATTGTCATGAATATCCCCACCCAGATCCACAAATTGACCAGTGAAAACGGGGGTAATTGATAAGGGGTTGTCGATCCGAATTACACTGAGGCGATCGGTGGCATTGGTGACCTCCGAGCTAACCAGGAATGTACCCACATCACCAGGGGTATTGCCAAAAATATGCGCTGGTTGCAGCGTGAACTGCTGCGTAATGCCTGCCTCGGTCGAAGGATCAAACGCTTCACTGGGATTAAGTGCACCGCCATCATAAATACCGCCGCCGCCATCGCCCTTGGGCACAATCCACAGCCGCGATCCCTGAAAGATGTCATTCCCCGCACCAAAGCCAAACTGATTAGAGGTAATATAAACAGCTTCTTCGTCGATCGCCAGCCCAGGAAAATCCGCCCAACTGTCGATACCGTTAATATCGATCGCTGAGTCAATAAAACCAAAATTCCAGTTACCAGTGGGATCATCCGTTTCCGAAACACCCACCAGAATCCGGGATTGATCATCAGACGTTTCGCCAGTATCTAAGCCAGAAAGTTGTGAAGCCACCGCCACAAAGCGATCGTTGAACTGGTCGAAAATAATTTTGGGGTCAAAGGGTTCACCGGGACTATTACCAGCAGGTATTCTCACCCCAGCAGGGAAAAAGTCAAAAAGGGTTTGGGGCGAGCCAGCATCCCTGGTGCCGTCTTTAGCATAGATATCCAGATTGGAATTAACGATCCCCACCACATGGTTGGACCCCACAGCCACATTCGGATCGGGCGGGATGAATCCAGATTCGTTACTGGTGATGCCCTCGAAGTCAATATCAAAGGTCGGGGCGCTGATCGCCGCTACAGGTGATGGTAAAGCAGCTACCAGGTCTCGATCGTTTGTAATAGGTAGTTGTGTCGTCAACGAAATTTGGTTTTGGTCAGCCATTCTCCTGCTCACTCCTCTTTGAACTAGAAACTTTCGGTCACACGATGGGGCAATGATTTTCTCTTACTAAGATTTATGAATCTAAGCCTGCAAATCTAAACTTGTGAATTAAGGCAAGGCAGCTTGGCTAATTAACTCCTCAGCGATCGCGCTTGACTCTGGCGAGAATCACTGCGGCAATACAGATTGATCATTAATTGGCAATTAATCGGGAGCGATCCTGGTAGTTATTCTGGTAGTTATTCCGGCAGTTAGATTGGGCAACAAAGAACAATTTATTAACTAACAAATTAGAGTCAAATATATTTACTAACAGCTTTTTATTTAGCTCCATTGGTATCTCTATCGGTATTTAGATAGTTTCAATTAGACAGTAATTAAAGATGAATAATTTAATTAGTCTTTTTAATCTTTCAGCTTTTTAGTCTTCTAAGTCTTCTAAGTTTCTGAACAAACAACTAGCTTTATTTTGCGATCGCTACTGCTAAATAAAAACAAGATTTTGAGTGATTTGATCGCTAGAATTAAGGCCAGTAAATATGGCAACTAAATCATCCCGATCGCTAATTCCCTCCACCCCATCAGACTCAATAAATAAGGCTAAATCACCAGAATTATTAAACCGACCAAAAACTCGCTGGCATCGATGCCCAGAATGCTCCGACTTGGCATGCCACCGGGAACTAGGGCAACGGTTTTAGCTCCATTGCCACTACTAATTAAATGGGACTGCATAGGCGATGCCCCTCAGATGCTAAACCACAATATGACCGAAGCAGTGCCCTAGAAACGCATTAATTATGCATTAAAAAAGCATAGGCTTCTGGATAGGCAGGCTACTACACATTCAAGTCGGAGTCAATTATTATTTATGCCGTTTGTGTTGCCTATTTTGGCGTTCAAATTAGCGATCGAAGGTGTTAACTAATCAAGCACTGCATTACTTGGATTTATGATCGTAAGTATTAATTTTTATAGCAATTGATTTACCAGCAAAACTAATTTAAATAGACAGGTAAGTATGCTTGCAAAGTGTAATTTTAATACACACAAATATGCATAAACCAACTGGAATTACGTCGATCAAAACCACTATTCAATCGATTATGGGCATGATCGCTGCATCAATCTGCATTAGAAATATTGTTTTACCGGCCTATTTGGGCTGTAATTACATCAACACTCATGCCATATCAAAACCGATCTAAATCCCCATTTAAAATCAAACATAAAAACATAAAAAAGGTGAGCGATCGCCCACCTCAATCAATTACATATATCAATGTAAATTAGCTATTCACGTGCCTAAAACTAACTTAGAGAATAAAGTCAGTCGAGAGGAAATTAGACTTATGCTCACGCACAATCTTGGTCACCATTGCTTTATTGGCGCTTGCTTCCTTGGTGGCCACGATCGTGCGGATCGAAAAGGTACGCAATGCATCAGATACCGAAAGAGTGCTTTCCGCCGAGTCCTTGCGGCCATTGAACGGGAAACTGTCGGGGCCCCGCTGGCACTGGCTATTGATGTTCACGCGGCAAACCTGATTCACCAGCGGATCGATTAATTTGGCAATTAGATCAATGTCCTGACCAAAAATGCTCACCTGCTGGCCATACTGGGAGTCAGCAATATATTGGATCGGTGTTTCGATGTCATTAAACGGCACGATCGGCACCACGGGGCCAAATTGCTCTTCCCGATATAGACGCATTTGACTATTCACCGGATAAACCACTGTCGGCGAGAAGAAGGTATTGCTAGTTTGGGCTCCATCGGCGTTGATTACCTGAGCGCCATGTTTTTCCGCATCAGCGATCAACTCCAGGAAATATTTAGCCCTACCCTCTGGCACTGGCGTAATTTTGACATCTGGCTCCC
Source organism: Pseudanabaena sp. PCC 7367 (assembly GCF_000317065.1). Taxonomy (GTDB): domain Bacteria; phylum Cyanobacteriota; class Cyanobacteriia; order Pseudanabaenales; family Pseudanabaenaceae; genus Thalassoporum; species Thalassoporum mexicanum. The sequence goes on along the minus strand of NC_019701.1, from coordinate 2,331,936 downwards.
AGGGCATCCCACATTTGAGGCCATCAACTGCCTTGGTAAACTTTTCCAGGAAGCGATCGAGAATTTGCGTATGCACAAACAACATCTTCAGAGCGGTGCAACGCTGGCCATTATAAGAAAGCGTGCCGAGCAGGCATTCTTGAACGGTTAAGTCCAGATCCGCCGAGGGCAAAATAATCCCAGGATTTTTGGCATCCAGACCCAGGGCGCAACGCAATCGGTGGGACTTGGGATGTTGCTTTTTGAGGGAATCGGCCACCTTACTAGAGCCAATGAAGGCCAGAATATCCACCTTACCAGTGGGCATCAAAGGCGGAATCACTTCGCGGCCAGCGCCATAAATGGTATTAATTACGCCAGGCGGGAAGGAATCACGGAAGGCTTCCAGCATTGGATAATAGAGCATCACACCGGGGCGGGGTGGCTTAAACACGACCGTGTTACCCATGATGATCGCCGGAATGAAGGTAGTAAAGGTTTCATTGAGGGGATAGTTGGATGGCCCCATACACAACGCCACCCCCAGGGACGATCGCCGAATTTGGCCAATAATCCCCTGCTCAATTACAAACCTCGATGAGCTGCGATCGAGATCCTTGAGGGCATCGATCGTGTCGCCAATGTATTGAATGGTGCGATCGAATTCTTTGGCTGAGTCCTTATAAGATTTGCCAATTTCCCACATCAACAAATTGACAATTTCATCGCGGCGCTCTTCCATCCGATAGGCGAAATCTTGCACCCGCTCAATGCGATCGCTAACCGACATGGTTGGCCAGATGCCACGCCCCTTGTCATAGGCTTTCACTGCTGCATCCAGGGCTTCTAGGGATTCTTTCTCGGTTAGGAGTGGAAATTTACCAATTAGTTTGGGCGATGAGCCACTTTCCCCACCCACATAAATGGGCGAATATGCTTCTTCCTGAGCACCTTCCCAATAACGGAGTTCGCCGTTGATCAGATATAGCTTTTGATCGATCGGCTTGGGGATGTCAAATTCTGCCGGAATGTCGGCAGCTTTCGGGAATGTCAGTTTTACGCGGTCTGCTAGTTGCATATAATATTCACCAAACTAGTTAGCTGCAATGCTGCTTGTCTGGATTTTTCCACAGCATTTGTCAGTATAAGTGAGATTACCTAGAAGATCCTGTAGGGTAAGTCACAAGCCAGGCTAGATCAGGGCAATCTTAGGGTTTTGTTAATGTTCTCGGGGGCGATCAAACGGTCGCTAGTCGATCGGTAGCTCCATAGATTTGCAGTTGAGATCAAACATAAATTTATTGATGCGATCGTTATTCGGCTAGTGATTCTCATCTATTCGAGTGACTAATTTGCGGTAGCTAGCTGATGGATACAATAGGAAAACTGAATTGTGATGGCAACGGGTTTGGTTTAGGCTGAGAATTAAGATCGTTTATTTTTTCTATGTTTAATCATTAGGGCAATCAAGGTCTTTCCTGGTTGCATAGTCAGGGTAGTTAATTAAAATCAAAATCATATCGATCGCAACATTTCAACCTCTTTGCCAAAGCCTTATGAGTTACGCCGAACAACCACCAGCAATTCCCCAAATCCATGTTGATCAGCTAGCTGACTTGATCGCCGCAGCCGATCCCAGCCTGCAATTAATCGACGTGCGCGAACCAGATGAAATTGCGATCGCCCATGTGGCAGGGTTTACCTTCTTGCCGCTGAGCCAATTTGCCGAGTGGTCGGGGCAAGTAGCAAAGAAACTTGATCCCAATGCCCTCACCCTGGTGATGTGTCATCATGGGATGCGATCGCAACAAATGTGTCAATGGCTAGCGCGGCAGGGGTTTAGTAATGTCAAAAATGTGATCGGTGGGATTGATGCCTATTCGATCGCGGTCGATCGCACTATTCCCAGATACTAAGCTTAAGCTATGGGAAAACTAGATCATCAATCGAGTCAGAATATTTGAAGATTGGGGCAAGGCTAGACAACACAAGAATTTGTAAATCCCTTATCTTTAATAATTGGCCGGGAAAATTAGCATGGCTGCTACTTCGAGCGAGTAGATATTTATTCTAGATTGGGATCCTGAGATCTTGCTTATTTAAATTGGTGAAGCAATCCACCTAACCCGCTCCAACTATAATTATTGGGCTACTCAGCTAAAGCTTCAATGTAAGCCAAACATAAGCCAAACAGTTAAGGAATTACAAGCCGATAGCCTAGCTGATTGGCAAACTGGTTTTGAAATTTAAATGCCTCAACCTCTAATTTATTGTCTCGATAGACTTGATTGGCCAGCTTATAAGCTTTGAAATAGGCATAACCAAAACCTTCGATCCCACCTAAATCCTGGCATTGCTTACTATGCACTAGTTCATGGGCGAGCAAAATTAATTGATTGGGAGCGTTTTTAGCATAGGGTGCTTTGACATAAATGCGATCGCAAAAAGCCTGGGCTGACGACTCCACTGAGCTGAGTAACAAGGGCTTGCCGTCTACCTCCCAGCGATCGAGCATCTGTGCGCCATAGCTGACCCGCACCCGATCGACCAGCTTGCCAAAATGAGGCCGTAGCGCCTGTTTTTGACCAATATCTAAACTTTTTCCCTGGCCATTACGAGCCTGCATTGTATTAGCACCAGCTTTGTAGGCAATCACTCCTGCCTGTCCCCAAGCGTTGGCGGTGGTATCTTCTACAATTCCGGGCGGTAGTTTTAATCTGGGTAACCTGGGCAGCTTGGCTAAGGTTTCTGGATGGCTATGCTCCAGCACAGGAGATCGAGCAGCTTGATCGCTAATTTGTAACGGGGAGGCATTTTGCTGGCTCTGATGAACTGATGGAGAGGGATTAATAGCCAGACTGGCGACCGGGGGTAAGCAAGTAAATACCACCAGTAAAACGATCGCTAGGTGCAGCAGATGCTTAGGGTTAAATCTGCGAAAAGCTCTATTTCTTCTATTGTGTCTCGCCATTAACAACTCCAACAACATAGTGCAAATATGGAGCAGCTCAGGCTCTAATTAAGAAGTAATCATGACTTAAAGCACAGTCATCCAATCACTAAACCTGAACTAATTACATATTTTTGAGCCTGAATTAGGCGATACCATATCACAGAATTTGCCATGGTTGACTATAAATACAGCCGCACCGCAATTTTAGTCTTCACCCATTTCCGAATGAATAATCACCACCGTAATATTATCGCGGCCACCACGCGACTTGGCCTCGTCGATCAATGAGGCAGCAGCTTGTTGCGCCGATCGAATTGTTTTGAGTCGATAGGCAATCCGATCGTCACTTAATTCCTCGGTCAGGCCATCACTGCAAATCAGCAGGCGATCGCCCGGTTGCAATTCTACCGGCTGCACTTGAAATAAATTTATATCTTCTCGACCCAAGCATTGCAGCAACATATGCCGCCAGGGATGGGTACGTGCCTCCTCGATTGCCACCGAACCGGTTTGGATCGCTCTGGCAATCCAGGTATGGTCATCGCTGATTTGATCTAGTTTCGAGCCCCGCAGCCGATAGAGCCGCGAGTCACCAATATGACAGAACCAGGGTTGCTCTTTTTCGTCGATCGCCACCACCACTACGGTTGTGCCCATATCCCCACGCATCGGGTTTTGGGTTTGATCAAGCAGAATTTCTTGATTCGCCTTAAAAACCGCCTCACGTAGGAGTTGCTCAGGGGTGTAGCCGTTATTCCAGGATGATTCTAGATAGGCTTTGATCGTATCCGTGGCAATCCGGCTGGCTTCTTCGCCCCCAGCATGACCACCCATACCATCAGCAACAATAAAAAAGCGTCCCTCAGGGTCGATGTAATATGAATCCTGATTTGCCGCTCTCACACAGCCCTTATCAGTATCACCTGCAAAACTTAATTTCATAGCGAAAGACTACAGAAGTGGGGGTTTGTTTAAAACATGCGCTCAATCCGATCGAGCCGGGCGATCAATCTCAGCACAATGATCAAAAAGCACAGCGCCAGCAACATTGATCCTGCTGCCAGCCAATACCAACTATTAACTAGCAAAATTGTAGCCGATAGGGTGAAGGTTGCGCTTAAGAATGCAAATATACCACCGATCGCCACATTGCCAATCCGGCGCAGCATCCGATCGCTCTCTTGCGATCGCACCCGCAGGCGAATATCACCGCGCTCTAGTTTCTCAATTGTATCCTCTATTTTACGAGGTAAACTCAACGCTGAGTTACTTGCTGCCGCCGCTTGCTTGCCCAACTCCCCAAAAATCACTGAGGGCAAACTACCAGAATCTCTTGAGCTACCGTTTTCCATAAGTTCTAGCGCAAATGGTTTGGCCACTGCCATAAAATCAAAATTTGGATCTAATCCTTTACCCAGCCCTTCGAGGGTGGAAAGTGCCCGCATCACAAAGGTAAATGTGGCGGGAAAGCGAAAGGGTTGATCGTAGGCGATGTCGTATAGGTCATCACTAATTTCAGCGATCGAACTACTTTCGAGGGTGGTTGTGCTGCTGCCATTTCGGCTATTTTCACCATTCTGGTCACCCATGAAATTATCGAGCATATACTGCACCGATCGCCGGATCGGGCCAGGATCACCCGTAATTTTCAATGCTCCCAGTTCCACCAGGGAATTGACCACCTCATTAGCGTCTTTTTTGGCAACCCCAAAGAAAGTGCGCATCAACTTGGTTCTGGTGATGGACTGAATTTGTCCCATCATACCAAAGTCATAGAAAATCAATTGGCCACTGCTGGTGACGGCCAGATTGCCAGGGTGGGGATCGGCATGGAAGAAGCCATGATTGAGCAATTGCTCCAGATACGACTGAGCGCCGATTTTAGCAATACTAGAGCGATCGATATTCGCAGCCTCTAGCGCATCATAATTGCTAATTTTAATTCCTGGCAAATATTCCAAGGTCAGCACGCGGCGGGAGGCATAACGCCAATAGATCCGGGGCACAATAATGCTGCCTACATGGCGGAAATTGCGCCGAAAGGTGTCTGCATTACGACCTTCATTGAGGTAATCGGCCTCTTCATAGAGGATGCGGCGGCATTCTTCATAAATACCCACCCAATCGCGGTTTTTGCCATACTTAGGATGATTTTGGAAATACTGGGCAATTTTCTTGAGAATCGCCAGGTCGATCGCAAATAACTTCAAGAGGCCGGGGCGTTGTACCTTCACCACCACTTCTTCACCAGAAAACAGGCTAGCTTTATGCACCTGCCCCAGACTGGCTGCCGCCATTGGCACGCGATCGAAATAGGCAAACAACTTACCGATCGGCTTACCCAGTTCTTTTTCAATAATTTTTCTGGCTTTCTCGTAGCTGAAGGCTGGCACTTTGTCCTGCAGCTTAGATAATTCCTCGACCGACTCAGATGGCAATATATCTGCCCTGGTAGACAAAAGCTGACCGACCTTAATAAAAGTTGGCCCCAGTTGTAATAGTGCTTCACGCAGCCAAATCGCCCGATTGCGGGTACGTTTTTTGACCTTGGCCTCGGTTTTACCACCCACATAACTCCATTTCTTGCCATCCAGCCAGATGAAATAAATGAAGGTCAAAACCATGCGCCAAATATCAATGGTGCGCGCTAGCTCGGAATAATTTTCCCGACTCCAACGGTAACGGGGTTCGGAGTTCACGGACACAATAGCCACAGGCAACCAGCAAAATGCTCAACTACTTAACAAACCTTTACATTCTACTGTGAAATACCGTTTTGCTCTCGGTATTGCTGCAATTCAGACTTGAGGTGAGCCACTTCAGCGCGCAGATTATCAATTAGTTCTTGCAAATCCGCAGAGCTGTAGCCAGTGCCATAGGTGGCAGCAGCAGTGGTTTCCACCCTGACCGTTTTTGACATTACCGCTTCGGTAAAGTTGCGAAAATCTTCACGCCGTTCCGCGTCAAATTTGCCAACGGCACTGAGAAAGTCAGTTAGGGTATCTTCTAGCCGATCGACGATCGCTTCGGCGGTGGCTCTTCCTACAAAAAAAGCATGGGTAACTGGCTTGCTCATACTTACTATATTTAACCTATATTTAACCTTAACTTTTTGTTTTTAATCTCTACTTGCTATTTCTTGAATTTAGGCAGTTAGGCACGATCGCACTCATGATTGTAAGAACTCACGATCGACACGCGAACTATATATAACTTAACCTAAACCAATCGAGATCTGGTCAGTATTTAGCAGTATTTTTAAAATTAGATTTGTGCTGGATCTATAGCGCCAAAATACCCAGCAGGATCTCATCAATCCGATGAATGCTGAACTAAAACTAAATGCGGTCAGAGAGACTCGAACTCTCACGGCCGAAGCCACCACCCCCTCAAGATGGCGTGTCTACCAATTCCACCATGACCGCAGGATTTAATTTATTTATTATTTACTAAAGCAGCAACACAAACTAAAAATAATAATAAGCCAACTACCTATTCAAAAGCGCCAGCCCAAATTTTTAAGCGATCAATATTCTACAGTATTTATTACTTTGCGATCGCATCTACTTCAATTACTTCAAAGTTAAAGAAAGAAGCATACCTCTAAATATTGCCCTGATCATACATAGAGGTTATTTAAAATCCTTTTTCGATCGCCTCTTGGAGACTTAATCTGCCTTACTGCCAGAATGCGCCACCAAAACCGCTGGAGTAGGCATAATTATTAAAGTTTATGGCTCAAAGTATCTTCAAAACTGGTCGATCGCCCCGCTCTCGGCTAAATGACGCTTGCGATCGCTGAATTGGTCTGGCAAATTTTAGATTATCAAGTGGGTCAAAGCTGGTTTAGATCGGGTAAAGTTAGCCAGGCATGATTAGATATTGATTTGGTGGTTTAAATTATGGCCTTAAAGTTAATTTAATCAAGCTATTTGTTTTGCATAGTGATAAATTTCCCGGATTAGTTTGGGTGGGCAGGGTTTAGCAATGGAATCGCAAAAGCTGCTGGTGCTGGGCGTACCAGTGGATCTACAAGATGATTATGGCGGATTGGCCAAACGACGAGTGAGCGATCGCCAGGGGGCTCACATTGTCACCTTGAATGCAGAAATGGCGATCCAGGCACAGCAAGATCCCAAACTAGCTCAGTTAATTACTAACGCAGAATTAGTGATCCCCGATGGTGCAGGTATTGTTTTGTATGGTCGCGCCCGTGGCAAAGAGATCCAGCGTTGTCCTGGAATCGAACTGGCGGAGGAGTTAATCCAAGCCGCGATCGAGCATCAATGGCGCGTTTTCCTGATTGGTGGCGCACCGGATGTGATCGAGGCAGTGTTACAAAACTGGCAGGCTAAATTTGCTGGTGATGGGAAAGAGTTGCCGATCGCTGGTTATCATCATGGCTACTTTGATGCCGAGCAGGAGCAGCTTATTTGTGCGCAAATTAAACAAACTCAACCGGATTTAATTCTGGTCGGGTTGGGAGTACCGCGTCAGGAGTTCTGGATTCAATCCCAGCGGCGGCTTTGCCCCAACGCCACCTGGATCGGGGTGGGGGGCAGCTTCGACATCTGGTCTGGCCGCAAAGAACGGGCTCCTGCCTGGCTGCGGAATAATCACCTAGAGTGGGTCTATCGCCTTTACAAAGAACCCTGGCGCTGGCGGCGAATGTTGGCATTACCCTATTTTGTTTGGAGTGCCGTTGTATACTCTCTGCAACAAATGCTGAAGCGATCGCCCTAGTTGGCTGATTCAATTTATTAGACGATAGATAACGAGCTGCTGCAAATACAAATTTATCTTAATCATATTAGTCATAATTCCAGCCATTCAGATTCAAAGATTCAAACCAAATTCAAGCTAAGAACTTCCCATAAGAGCCCAAATAAGAACTCAAGATAGAACACCTTAAAATTGCACCTATGCTAAAGCTGCCGATCGGAATCCGTAAAAAAGTCCCCCCCACCGCCAACCAGGAAATCCCCACCACCCCATCGGGTAAGGCGATTATTGTCAAGCTCGAAAACGTCAAGAAGGTATATAAAAATGGCGTATCTGGCTTGAATGGGATCAACCTGGAGATCGTCAAAGGCGATTTTATGTTTATTACTGGGCATTCTGGCTCCGGTAAGTCCACTTTGCTAAAGCTGCTCTATGGCGCAGAAAAGGCCAATTATGGCGAGGTGGTGGTCAATGGCGTGAATGTGACCGATCTGCGGGGTAATGATTTGGCCATGTTGCGGCGACGGATTGGGATTGTGTTCCAGGACTATAAGCTGGTGGCCAAGCGCACTGTTTCTGAAAATGTGGCGTTTGTATTGATGGCACAGGGCTTCCCACCCCATGAAATCCGCAAGCGCTTGCATCCTGCCCTGAGAATGGTGGGATTAACCGACAAGGCCGATTGCTTCCCCGATGAGCTGTCGGGCGGTGAACAACAGCGGGTTAGCATTGCCAGGGCGATCGTGAATACACCACCTTTGCTCCTGGCCGACGAGCCAACGGGTAACCTGGATGCGGAAAATGCCTGGCAGGTGATTAAAATCCTTAAAAAGCTAAATTCATTTGGTGTGACTATTTTGGTGACCACCCACGATGAACAATTGGTGCGAGCGGCTAATCACTCGGTTGCTCAGCTTAAGGATGGCTATATTTTTAATCTCAAATCACCGGCTTAATGTTGAGCTTGTTGAGGCTAAAGATCACTGATCGCGGTTAAATATTGGCAATATGAGGGTTTCAAGTTAATCTATCCAGCTAAAGCGATCTCGAAAATAATTGCCGCGATCGCCCCATCTGCAAGCTCCAGCAATCAATTAGACTTCATTGACTTAAATTAATTCGATTAGGTATCCGGCTATGTTTCTCGCCACTTTCCTAGCAACATTCTTCACCAGTTTTCTAAACAAGTTTTTAGGTATCTTCAAAGCCTTAACCAAAACGGACTACTTGCTGCGCGAGACTTTTTTGGGGATTCGGCGCGGCGGCTGGATGAACTGGGCAGCGGTTAGCACTGTGGCGGTATTGTTGTTTCTGTTTGGTGCTAGCTTACAGGTTTCCTGGCAACTGGATAATATCCTCGGCCAGATGGGATCGCAGCTAGAAATATCGGTTTACCTGGTGGAAGGCACGAGCCCCGCCGAAATGGAACCTAGACTGCGCCTGGTGGATGGCGTGGCGGAGGTCAACCTGGTATCTAAAGAGCAAGCCTGGGAGAGCCTGTTGCAGGATCTGGGTCAAATTGAATTGGGTGAGGCTACACGACAATTGGGCGGTAATCCCCTGGTCGATGAATTTAAGGTTAGTGCCATCAGTAGCGATCGCGTGCCGGAAATTGCCGATCGTATCTCTGGTCTCAAGGGCGTAGATGAAGTTTGGTACACCAACGAAGTAGTCGAGCGTTTGGCTCAATTGCGGCAGGGGGTAAGCAGCATGAGTGTGGTGGCGGTGGCGACATTAACAATGGTAACGGTGGCCGTAATTACCACTACGATCCGCTTGATTATTTTGGCCAGAAGGCGCGAAATTGAAATCATGCAACTGGTGGGCGCGACCAGCACCTGGATTTATTTCCCCTTTTTGTTGCAGGGTGTGGCGTTTGGGATTGTGGGGGCAGCGATCGCCTATTTGATGCTATCGGTGATGCTGAGCTTTGTAGGTGGGATCGCAGTGAATCAACCAGAGCTAATTCAATCGCTGACGGCGGGGTTGCTCAACGACTATCGGGTTAAGTTTTTGCTGCCGATCGTATTGATCGGGTTTGGGGTGTTTGTGGGGGTGCTGGGTAGCTCGCTGGCAGTGCGGCGATTGTCGGAGGATACTGCCTATGGCTATGCGGATTAGCTTTGGTTAGACCAGATTGCATGGCGATAGAGCAGCAAAGATTTTTTACTAGATAATCTCAAATTCAGTTAAATAGTTAACGAATAAAAGCGATTGTGATTATTGCCGCGATCGCATTTTTTTATGATTGAGCAATGGGGTTTGACCTAGCTCTTAATTACTTTTAAGTCAGCCTCAACCATATAGCTAAATATCACTATCCGTAACAGCAGACCTGAGTTAGAAACAACCCATTACTCAGCTAACCGAACCTGACTCCGGAGATGGTTGCTTAGTAGTAGAAGATGGGGGCTTAGATTTTTGCTTAGGTTGAGAATGATACTTCGCCTCACTCAAGCTCTCTTTATTCTCCTTGATCGATGGCTCAGTGCCCTTAAACAATCGCTCAATATTAGAACTGTGCCGCCAGATCACAAACGCCCCACTAACAGTCGCAAACAAAATATAGGCCAGGGGTGAACCAGTCACGATCATTAAAACTGGCGCAGCGATCGCCGCCAGGATCGAACTGAGCGAAATCGTTTTCCATAATGCCAAGGCTAAGCCCCAAACCAGGGCTGCGCCCAAGCCAACAATCCAATTCAAGGCCAGCAAAATCCCGAAGCCAGCGGCAACCGATTTACCACCCTTAAAGCCAATCCAGCAGGAACGGCTATGACCTACCAGCGCCATCAGGCCAGCCCCGACAATAAACCACTCTGCCCAGGGGGTGGGGGCTTGATATTGGGTGAGTACATATTGGGCGATCAAAATTGAGCCTGCGCCTTTGAGTAGATCGCCACAGAAAACAGTGATACCCGCCGACCTGCCCACACAACGCCAGACATTGGTCGCGCCTGTAGAACCGGAACCATGCTCACGGATATCAATCCCGGCGGATAGACCAACTAAATAGCCGATCGGGATTGAGCCAAGCAAATAGCCGAGCACCAACAAACCAAATTCAATCGCCATAACCGAAGCACCTACATTTGATCGCCACAACTAAACTGTATCAGGGATCACCAATCCCACGGCAATTTTCCCATGAATTGGCGATCTAGTTAATTGAGTTAGGGGCGATCGGGTTAGGGCTAGGTTAAAAATCCATAAAATCCCGGTAATAGTCCCGCGAGGCATAACTAGTTTTGGCTTCAGGATCGCGGCCAAAGGCCAGTAGCATCGGGAATCGCAACATATCAATAAATAAAAATTCCTCTGCCTCATCCACAATTACCATCGGCTTGAGGCCATCTTTGACCAGGCGATCGCCCTTGAACGTAAGCGGGTCAGGGTCTTCAAACAAAACCACCCCCCGATCGGGACCAAAGCTATCACGACTAATGCCCAGGCAATCTTGAAAACCACGTCGCCACTCACCCAAACGCTCTGGGGAGGTTGCCAAGACTAAAATCCTGACTCGATCGCCATAGATCGATCGCATGATCGACACTGCCGCTGCCGCCACCAGAATATTTTGCAATCTGGTGCCCATCGTCCGTACTGCACCGCGTCCCGCTTGCTCAAACAGCCAATTAGAAACCCGTTCGGCATGGGTCGCATCAAACGTACGGCGCAACTTCCACGGGGGGCCATAATAATCGGGCAGAGTGCGATATTGGGTGAGGATTTTTTCCACCTGCTGTCGATATTCACCAAAGCTCTGCTCGGCTAAGTCGGGTGGTTTGGGTGGTTCTTCGATCGGTGTTTGCTCAACAGTTACGGTGGGCTCTGGCGCAGGTGGAGCCAGGTTTAACTGCTCGGCGCTGGCCACGAGGTCTTGCAAACTACCCACCAGATAATCTTTAAACCCCTGTACCCTAACCGCAATGTCCTGGGAGGCACCCGCATAGGTGGTACGCATTTCCTTTTGCAATCGCTCCTGCTTGCGCTGCAGTACGCTCACCGAGGCTTGCAGTTCATTGCGCTTTTGCTCTAACTCTAAGACTTGCTCCGTGGCCAGGCGATCGATCGACGCTTGCAATTGGTCAAGTTGCGATTGGAGAATTTTCTGCTTTTGGCTTTTCAATCGCTCAATTTCCAGGCGTAGATTGCTCTCTTCCTGTTTGAGCTGGTTTAATGCATCGGTAGTGGCGGCAACTTGCTCTTGCTGGGCGTTTAATTCTTGATTAAGTTGATTCAGCTTCTCCTCAGCATCATTTCTATCTACATCTGCCTTATTTTTCGCATCTACATCAGCATCCAACCTTTCTGGTGCTGTTTGCTCTAGCTCGGTTGGCTCTGGGTTGGCGGTGTTGAGATCTTCGTTAACCGTTGGCAAATCCAAATCCTTAGTGTCAGCAGTATCAGCAGCAAATAAATCTGCCTCTAGATCAGCTTCAAAACTGGCATCTGGAGCATCATTAGCAGTATTTGCGGTATCTGGTATATCTGGATCAGCAAATTCCCGATCGAGATCAACATCTATACCCAACTTGCTCTCATTACTTTCAAGATCGATCGATTCAAGCGATTCAACTGACGGATCAGCCTGATTGACCCGATCGCTCTGATCGGTAAAAATATCATCAGCAGTCCCAGCATCGTCTGGAGCATCATTATTATCAGTAGCATCAGCAATTACATCTGATGCAATTACAGGCGCTTCTGGGTTCGTGTTAGCGATCGACATACCCACTCCTGGTAACGGATCGAGCAAAGCATAGAGATCGCCCGTCAGACTATCGGTATTATCCTTATTTACGGCCTCATTCACGACATCGGGATCATCCGCATCAGCTTGAGTTTGTCTAACAGCATCTTCCTGCTTAGACTCACTAGAATCGATCGTCCCAGATAGGTCGGAGTCAAAGAGATCTGATAGGTCTGATAGATCTGATAGGTCTGATAGATCTGAGCTATCTGAGTCATCTGCTTGACCTGAGACATTAGGCTGATTAGACAGATTAATTGTATTCTCCTCGGAATTCAGCTGGTCAGGAGCAACTTTCGACTCAGACTCACTAGGCTTAGCAGCATCAGAATCATTATTTTCAAAATCATCATGCAAATCTTGCCACAGATCTTCTGCCTCGAATTCAGAGAACTGATTGGCATTATCCGAATTATCCGAATCTTTGGCAGCAGGAAAGTTATCAGGGTTCATAGAGCAACGAGCTAACTTATGCGATCGATGCGATTAATCATAGCAAGTCCTAGCGATCGGCAATTCAGGGTAACCGATCCGATCGCTAATCATTTTTCCAGTTGATCATGCCCAACCAGAGAAATCAGCTATCAATCATATGGTGGCATAAAAATAAAACTGCCATAATTGCAAAAGCTAATAACGACGCACCTCGCCAGTAAAGCCAGATGCCTTAAACTGCTTTAGTTGTAATGGTTCAGCCTGCGAAGCCGGTACACTAATCATGATTTCAAACTCGCTTTTGCCCGGTGGCAACTCATCGATCGAACCCAGGCGACCGCGCTCCGGCATCACATTATTATTATTGGCATCATAAATGCGGCCAAATACATCCGCATTCAACACCATTTTGCCAGATGGATTGGTGGCAGTGCCATGCACCATATAGCAATTAGCTGCCATTACGCCACCACCAAGCACCATATTGCTCTTACCCTCACAGGGGCGATAGGAAAGCTTGGAAATTTTGATTTGGGTGAGTGCCCAGGCTGGCGCAGCAAAAGTCCAGGTGGCAGTCAGGCAAATACTAAGACAGATGGAAGTAAGAATAAGGATTTTAATTAGGGGGTTAAGAAGATTTTTCATATTTCTTGATTTCTAAACTCTTCAATTACTGAATCAATTAAACAAATTAAGCAAATTAAATTAATAAATTATAGATATAAATGCAATCTGCCTAGACCGATGAGATCAAGAATGTGATGCATATGCATAAACGCTTGCAAGAACTAGCTAAATATCATTCTCAATCAGATGCTACCCTGCAAATCGCCAAAATACTAAGTTCATATTTATATGGTTTATATATTGAAATACTAGCCACATACTAATGGCATATTTAGTAATTGCATATTTAGGGCGATCGCTAATTTTATTGATATTGCCTCATATTGTAAGCGCTGATCCAGGAACTAATCTTTACATATAGCCACATATAGCCACATATAGCCACATATAGCCAGATTCACGGCGGTCTGTACTAATCCACACTAATCCACGTTTGACAAAATTTAAGCAGAAGATCGCTACGATCGACTTTACGCCCTTATCTGCGTGTTAAAATTCGTATTAAATCTTAAAGGAGGTTTGTTTTTAGATGCACATGCTCGTAGCTACTTTGCCTGAGGCATATCGGTTCACCGAACCTTTGATCGATGTTTTGCCAGTAATCCCGATTTTCTTTTTGCTGTTGGCCTTTGTCTGGCAGGCGGCGATCGGTTTTAAATAAGCCTTACCTTAGGGCTCATCACCTAACTAACATATAAAATCTAAAAGCTTAGAAAACTATAGGTAATTTTGAGTGACTATTAATATTGCTCAAATTACTTAAATAGTACAGTCAAGCACTAATATAGCTTATTAAAAAACATACTTTATTTAGCTACCTTTAATGAGGGGATTGATCGCCCCTCATTAGTTTATTAAGGGGGTTAGTAAGGGCTTATATAAAAATTGAGAGGGTAAGCAAAATTGATGGAAAAGCTAGTTGAATGGCTAAATCGATTGTTAATTGCCGATTTATTTCTGGTGTTTGGGTTCTTTTTCTGGTTTGTGGCGGCAGTAGTTGCCGATAGCTTTGATCTTAATTTGGGCTTGGGGCTATGGCAAAGACTCTGGCAGCCAGTGATTCAGCCCGTGCTTGGGATCATGATGCTAGGGGCGATCGCCAGCGGCCTGATTGGCTGGGTCAAGAACAAGTTCTTTAAACCAGAGCAAAATCAAGGACTTAGCTAGTGCCCAATTATTAAATCTGGGATTAATTTTGGCTCTGAGCAATAGGTCTATGCTCCCAAAAGCTCAGGCTCACTCTACTAAACCAATATCTCTGATTTAAGCAGCACAACTTTTTAGCAACACTCCAACCAACACCCCCACTCCCGCAAATCTGACAATCTGCCAGAATGGTTCACGGAAGCTGCGCCAGGAAATAAACCGACTTGCCAGCTCCGTTTCGATCGATTCGATTTGTTTGCTCAACTCATCAACCTGTTGTTTTAGTTCTTCTTTGTCCCCAGAGCCCTGATCTAGCTCACCCTCCAATTTTTGCTGCTGCTTTTGCAATTCTGTTTTGGTATCCTGAGCAACCTTGACCTGTGCTAACTTTTGCTTGAGGTCTTGCAGCAGATACTCCGCCTGGCTAATTTGTACTTCCACTTCCTCCCAGGCATTGTTTTGTGGTTGCTCTGGGTTTGGTTTCGATGATGTCACTGATGATGGTCTCCCAAGATTTCTAGCAAGTGCTATGGCTATATCGACAAGAAAAAAAATAGTCACAACCCAGGGAACAGAGCGTTCTATCGGTCAGCGATCGCAAGCCATAGTTCTATTTTGCCTTAGTGCTTCGATTTTACTAGGCTTTCTGGGATCAAGATTAGCTTATTTACAACTCGTAGAGGGTGATCGTAATCGGGAGCTTGCCGATGAAAACAGAATTCGCCTGATTGCCAAAGCACCAGAACGGGGTCGGATTCTCGATCGCAATGGTAAATTGCTGGCCACCAGTCGGCTGGCTCACTCGCTCTATCTGTGGCCGATCGCCCAGCCAGAGGAAGAATGGCCCACCACGATCGCTAAACTGGCCGAAATTTTAGATGATATTACTGCCGAGGAAATTCGCCAAAAACTAGACCAAGAGGGCTACGACTCACCAAACTTGGTGCGGATCGCCACCGCCCTCAGCCCCCGCATTGTCACCCACATCACCGAGCATAACGGTGAATTACCCGGTGTTCAAATCAGCCCAGAGGCAGTGCGCTACTATCCCAATGGTGATATTGCTGCCCATGTGCTTGGTTACACTGGCGAAATTACCCCAGCCGAGTTAGAAAAATTTGCCGATCAATTCAGCGGTGACGAGAACGAGGATGGTAAATCCTACCGCTTGCAAGATGTGGTGGGTAAGTCGGGGATAGAGTCTGCCTTTGAAACCCAACTGCGCGGTGTTTGGGGTGGGCAACAGGTTGAAGTTGATGCGGTGGGCAAGGTGTTGCAGGTTCTGGGGCAAAAACCACCTCAGCCTGGTAATGCGGTCTATGTGACGATCGATCTGGAATTGCAAAAGGCCGCCGAGCTAGCCCTGGGCGATCTTAAGGGAGCGGTGGTGGCGATGAATCCCCAGAACGGTGAAATCCTGGCGATGGTCAGTCATCCTAACTTTGACCCGAATATTTTTTCTACCCGAATCAGTGAAAAAACCTGGGCGCAATTGCAGGCCAAAGAAAATCCCTTTGTAAACCGGGCACTTCGGGCATTCCCACCCGCCAGTACCTATAAAATTATTACCACCGCCGCCGCCCTCGAATCCGGTGGCTACTCCCCCAATGATTATCTCAATACCTTTGCTTATCTATCGGTGGGGGGGATTCAGTTTTGGGATCATAATAATGCTGGCTTTGGCGTGATTGGCTTTGCCGAAGCAATGGCCTACAGTAGCGATACATTTTTCTATCAGGTGGGGCGTAAGGTGGGCGTTGATGCGCTGGCGGAATGGTCACGCAAGTTTAGCTATGGCTCACGCACTGGGATTGAGCTAGTGGCTGAGGAATCCAAAGGCTTAGTCCCCGATCCAGCCTGGAAGGAAGAGGTAATCGGCGAGCAGTGGTATGTGGGTAATACAATCAATATGTCGATCGGCCAGGGCGATCTGCAAGCCAGTTTGTTGCAAGTAGCACTAATGACCGCAGTACCCGCCAATGGTGGCTATATGGTCAGACCCCATTTAAGACTCGACGATGTGGCAGCAAAAACCTGGCGTAAGTCGCTTGATCTCAAACCCTCAACGGTCGCTATATTGCAACAGGGGCTGAGGGATGTAATGACCTATGGCACTGGTCAGGGCTTGAATATTGACGATATTGTGGTGACTGCGGGTAAATCTGGTACGGCGGAAGACCCACCCAGGGAAAATCATGTTTGGTTTACGGTCTATGGCCCCTATGACAATCCCGAAATTTTGGTTGTGGCCTTTGGTGAGAACTCCGGTGGTGGTGGGAGTAGTATTGCTGGGCCGATCGCCATGCAGGTGATGAAAGCTTATTTCCAACCAGAGCAAGCCAAGCAGGAACAAGAAGAGGCCAAAAAGAACGCTGCGAGCACGCAATGATCGATCGGTAATAATCGATCGGCAATAAAAAATGCAGTAAAAGAATTGACAATCAAGGATCGGCAATAAAACTATGGCAACAACTAAGCGAACTTGCTACCTGATCCAAACCGATCGCCCAATCCAATACGATCGCGCCTGGGCAATCCAAAAGCAATTGGTTGAGGCACGCAAGCAAAATCCCGATCTACCCGACTTACTCTGGCTGCTGGAGCATGCACCGGTTTATACGCTGGGGCAGGGTTCTAGCCTGGATTTTCTTAAATTCAAGCCAGGTCAATCTAACCATGAGCTGCATCGCACCGAGCGCGGCGGCGAAGTGACCTACCATGCCCCTGGCCAGGTGGTTGGTTATCCAATTTTGAATTTGCGCAGGCATAAACCTGATCTGCACTGGTATTTGCGCCAACTTGAACAAGTGATGATTAATATGTTGGACAGTTTTGGTTTACAGGCACAACGCAAGCAGGGGCTAACTGGGGTTTGGATTGGCGATCGCAAAATTGCCCAGGTGGGGATTAAGGTAAGTCGCTGGATCACAATGCATGGGTTTGCCGTGAATGTGAACATGGATATGGCTGGCTTTGGTCAAATTGTCCCCTGCGGCATTAGTGACTATGGCTGTTGCAGCATGGCAGAGTTGGGGGTTGAGGCCACGATTGAAACCGTAAAAACCGCGATCGCCGCTAGTTTTGCCCAGAGCTTTGAGGTTGAACTGATCTCAAAGCCCCTCCCTAAGCTAGTCGAACTGGCTAATATCTAGCGATCGCCAGAAAACCCAACTTTTAATAGATAAACATTCGCGTTACCACTTGTTACCGTAGAAACGGTAGAAATAAATGCAATCTAAAATACCTAATGCATCTTCAAAAGACTTCTTTTGCATGAATACATCTAGATCAAAGCATTCAGATCGTTACTTGCACAACGTCTTGCTTGAAATAGCACTAACGCCATGGCATTTAGTTCTGGTTAGAGTATTTAAGAATATATTAAGAATATATTTATCGATCGCTTGGTTTGATTAATTGTTTTATTTCTTACTAATTAGTTAAGTAAATTAGGTTGCTGATTGTGAATCGCTTATCCAGATTTTTTAGATTTCCTCAAAAAACTCGCATCGATCGATCGAATAGCATCACAATGCTGCGATCGGGGATTTCGATTATTTCAGTGGCATGTTTATTATTATTTGCACCAATTGCGCCTAGCCTGGCCGCGATCGCTCCGCCCCTCAATCTCGCCCACAGTCCTATTACTCAGTTATCAGTCCCAATGGCATTATTCTCTTTTTCCGGCAGTCGTCCCAATTACCTCGGCATCGAAGACGGCAAGCTTAGTCCTTGTCCTGGCACGCCAAATTGTGTCTCTAGTCAAAGTGATGATGCTGAGCATGGAATTGCACCGCTGAAATACAACAATTCACCGGAACAGGCGATCGCCGAGTTAAAGCAAATTATCGGCAACATGAAGGGCACTGAAATTATTAGCGATCGGGCTGATTATCTCTATGTGGAGTTCACCAGCTCGCTGATGGGATTTGTGGATGATGTGGAGTTTTATATTAATCCCGAACAGAATGTGGTTGAGGTGCGATCGGCTTCGAGGTTGGGTGAATCAGACATGGGAGTCAATCGCAAGCGGGTGGAAGCTATTCGCGCTGAGTTGAATAAGTTAGAGGCCCAAGAAGCTCAGGCTTAATGCATAACTCATAAATCAAATGATATATATTTTTAAATCAGATGATATTTTCTCTGGCCTGGGTTCTGGCTGATGTCAGTTTAGATATGTTAGGCTTTGCTGGCTCTATAGATTGCTGATGTGAGCAAAATTCTGCTGGTTAAATTGCTACGTCAAAAAAGCTAAATCGTTTATCTCTATCGACAAATTTAGCTACATTAATAATGTTTTTAAATGAGCTATGTATAATCTTATTAAGCATTATTAAGATATTGATCTCAATCAGCTTTTGGTGTAAAACCAATTGAGTCAACCAAAATTCTTTACTTGTGAGTGAATTTTCTAGTCGATCGAAACCATCTATGCATATCTATGCCTTGCGATCGGAAAATTAGTTCCACATTAAACTCACACAGGTTGGTGAAAGCAACTGACAATTGAATAATCGAGAATAATTAAGGCAGTTTTGATTGCCCACAAACAATATAGTAAACCCTTGTAATTTAGCCATAGGAGTAGGAATGTCAACCGAAACAATTCAAAAGACCAATACTGTCCGTAAAATAGCGCCAAGATACCGAGTTTTGCTCCACAATGACGATTTTAATTCGATGGAACATGTGGTGCAAAGCTTGATGACAGTGGTTAATGGTCTTACTCAACCCCAGGCGGTCGATATTATGATGGAAGCCCATACCAACGGCTGTGCATTGGTAATCACCTGCGTCCAGGAACATGCTGAGTTTTATTGCGAAGGGCTGAAAATGAAAGGCTTGACCAGCACGATCGAGCCAGAATAGTGATTATTCCCGATCGCCTCACCAATAAAATTGCAAATTTTGCGGCTCCAGCCCGACTAGGGCTGTTTTTGTTAACCCTGGCGATTGTGTGGTTGCCCTTTGGGGCGGTGCCTTTTTTGCTATTCCCTGAAAACGGCGACACTGCGGCACTGGTGTTGCTCTATATTTTTTTTGTGGCCTTGCTCTGGTTTTGGGGCAGTTGGATCAAAAAAGAACCGCGTCCCTATGCCCACTATGGTCTTGAATTTAGGCCGATCGCTGGGTTTGAATATGCCACTGGCCTAATTTTGGGTCTAGTTGGGGTAAGTTTGCTGTTTGGTGTGCAGACCTGGTGGGGTTGGTTTGCAATTAGTCCTGGTGCAAATTGGCAGGCGGCGATCTTACCGGGGGCGCTCACGGCGTTTGGGGTTGGCTTTGCCGAAGAACTATTATTTCGCGGTTGGCTCCTCACTGAGCTGGAACAGGATTATGGTCAGGGGCGATCGCTCATAGCGAGTAGCTTGATTTTTGCAGCGCTGCACTTTATCCGGCCGATCGAAGCAATTCTGGCTACCTGGGTACAGTTTCCTGGATTATTTTTGCTGGGGGCAGATTTTGTCTGGGCAAGGCGCACCTATCAAAATCGCGTCGGCCATGCGATGGGTTTGCACACCGGGTTTGTGTGGGGCTATTTTGTAATTGATGTTAGCGATCTACTTACCGCTACTGGGCAAGTGCCAGAATCAATTACAGGAATTGGTGGTAATCCGGTTGCTGGACTGATGGGGATCATTTTTTTAATCATCACCGGCCTATTTATCAAAGTCAGTTATCGGATCAGGATGGGTACGGCTAAATCTAAATCCCTTAAGGACTCTATTTAATTCGTTCAATTTACTCTTGGTAAATTCTGGGTTAGGGAAGACCTGGTTTTATGGAAATTTTTATGATCAAAAAATTTACTGAGACTCCCCTAGCATTGAATCATCTAGGGATAAAAATACTGTTAGCAAAAAATCAAACATATATCTGATATTAGTTTAATATTAGTTTAACCGATCGCTTGATCTTTAAATCATCCCTGCCAATGTCAATGCTGCTCTAATACTTAACTATGGCACTTATGGCACTCACTTATGGCACTACAGTCAAAATGCCACAGGCATCAGGATTCAGGTAGGTTTGCGCCGCTTGTTGTAATTGCTGCGCCGTAATTGTGCCAATAATTTGGGGATAACTAGAAGCCAGATCAAGCTGTCCCACCACCCGATGATAAAAGCCATACATGCCCGATCGCTGCTTGGGTGATTCATTACTGAACACAAACCGATTAGCCACTCGGGTGCGGATTTTAGCTAACTCCACTGGACTGACCAGTTCATCGTGCAAACGGGCGATGTGGGTACGGATTTCTTGCTCAACGATCGCCAGGTTCTCTGCAGCCAAATGCGCCACCACCCTAAAAGTGCCTTGCCATTGTTGGGCGGACTTACCAGCCGAGATGCGATTGACTAGTTTTTTATGCTCGCGTAAATCTTTAACCAAACGAGAGGTGCGACCACTACCCAAAATCTCCGCTAATACATAGAGGGCATAGGTTTGTTCGAGCTGTTGTAACCCAGGCACCCGCCAATTTAAAAGCAATCGCGCCTGTTGCAATTTAGGATCGATCACCTCTTGACGCACAATGCTGTTAAAAGGTAACTCGGCCTGCCAGGTCTTTTGCTTGGGTTGCATGGCATTGGCATTGTTACGATTAAGCCCTATCTCCGTTGAGTTATGGGGATTACGATCGCTAGCAAATCGATCGCCGATCGCCTGCACCACAGTCTCTAGCATCTGGCTCACGGATAAATTACCCACTACCACGATCGTCATATGCTCTGGGGTATACCAAAAACGGTGGAACTGTCGCATCTGGTCAGCACTCAGATCGGCTACCACCTCGGCGGGGCCCAGTACGGCGCGGCGATAGGGCAATTTTTCATAGACCATCTCCCTGGTATAGCGATGGATGCGGCGATTGACATTATCTTCACTGCGGCGAATTTCTTCGAGCACCACATCTCGCTCCCGCATAAACTCAGCATCGGGGATTTCGGCGTTGAGCACAAGATCCAAAAGGAGAGGTGCTAAATCAGTGAAGTTCTCTGGCGCGACGGTGATGTAATAGTTAGTATAATCCTGACTGGTGCTGGCATTGGTTCTACCGCCCCGCGCTTCGATCGCCGCCTCAAATTCCCCTACCCGTTGCCGCTGAGTCCCCTTAAAAATCATGTGCTCCAGGAAGTGAGCCATGCCATTGATGGCATCAGTTTCGATCGCTGAACCCACATCCAGCCAAACGGTTAAATTCACCGCATCGATCGGCACCTGCTGGGCAACCACAGTTACGCCATGGGCTAGGACATGGACAGAGGGCGGCTCAATTTGGGAGCGAGTTTCGATCGTGATAGCAGACATAGTTTTAGAGTTTTAGCCAGACTTGATTAAATTCTCTCTGGGGCACTAACTCACTATAGCCCAAGCATCAAGGTAGTGAGGTTAACCAAAAACTAAACCAATTTGATTAATTTGGTTAATTTGATTAACAGAAAATTGGCGATCTTGATAACCGCCTAACCGCCTAATCGCCTAATCCTCATAGCAAAAGCATTAAGACTTTTGCATAGTCCTACACCTGTAATCATATGTGACCCTGAGATCGAGACTGACTCAATTATCTTCTGCTAAGCAGCTTCACCTCTATCGCAATACCAAACTCTGATTGGAGTTCTGGGCTAAAAGCAGAAAATAAATCTCAGCTACTCACCATCACCTTACTATTTACTAGTAGAGGTGCGACGACGACGACGGGATGCCGCTGGGGATTGGATTGGTTGAGCATCAGAATTGCTTGCTTCGTCGGTGCTTTCTCCTGTCTGCATTTCGGTCTGGTTTTCTAGCTGGGGCTTAGCTTTACTTACCACCGCCGCCTCCACAGGGGCAGATTCAGCAGCATTAGAGCGATCGCTATCCTTCACATCCTTGATGGGAGCAGAATTTACAGTTTCTGGCGTATTCCGTTTACTGTTGCTAGCGCTACTCCGTCGTCGCTTGCCACCAGAGTTACTGCCAGAATTACCATTGCCGTTGCTAGCAGCTTTCTGCTGGTCTTGGGTTTCTTTGACCTGTTGCGCCATACCGGGCAAAGCCACCATCACCATGGCATTGCGGACATCTTTGGCCGAATCATCCAATAGCACTACAGGTGAAATACCCATATGAGCATAGATTTCCTGCTCTTCGACTGTCATTTCCACCACGATCGGCTCTGTTTTTTTCTGCTCCTGCTTTGACTTACTGGCGCTAGACTCACTCTTACTTACATTACTTAAACGGGTGGTCTGGGGTTCAGGACTGTCGTTATTAGGATTACTGCTAACCACCACAGGCTTATCGTTATTCTTGCTGGGCGCAGGAATTACCTTATTCGATTGCTCCCGATCTCGATCCCGATTAGACGAGCTACTACTCGATTTGTCGCTATCCTTGCTCGATCGCCGTCTGCGTCTGGAGCCGCCATTACCGCGTGCCTCTTGATAGCTGGGGTGGCTGACTAAGTTAGCCTCAGTACCACCACCTAGACCTCGGTCACGATCGCCCAAATCCAGTTGAATGGTTTTATCCAGGCGCGGGATAGTCTCGGCTGGCTGCAGGGTTTTCTCACCCGGTAAGTGTGCCAGCAGCCCCAGACCACTACAGGTGGGACAGGAATGACCAAATAATTCATAAATACTTTGTCCCTGGCGTTTACGGGTCAACTCCACCAGACCCAGCTCAGTTAATTGGGCGATCTGAGGCCGGGATTTATCCGCATGGATCGCTTTATTAAAGGCTTCCAACAGTTGGATTTGATCCTTGCGCGAATCCATGTCAATGAAGTCCACAATAATCACCCCAGCAATATTGCGCAATCGCATCTGGCGGGCGATCTCTTCTGCCGCTTCGCAGTTCGTCCACAGCACTGTTTCCCGTGAGGTTTGCGATCGGGTAAACGAGCCAGAGTTTACGTCAATGACGGTCAAGGCTTCGGTGGGTTCGATAATAATATAGCCACCGGAGGGCAGATCGACTCTGGGTCGAAGCGCTTCACGGATCGCCGCATTAACCCGGAAAAACTCCAAGATCGGCGTGCTTTCGCGGTGATGATCGAGCGAAATCTGGTTGGGGATCTTGCCCTCTGACCAGTTGAGCAAATGCTGTTTTACCCGCTTGAGGCCATCGTTGGTGTCGGCCACAATTCGATTTACATCGTTGGTATAAAGATCGCGCAATACCTTTTGAATAAAGTCGCTGTCGCGGTTGAGTAGCCGTGGCGTACGCCCAGACGGAGCCTCCTGCTGAATTGTCTGCCACTGCCGTTGCAGGTTTTCTAAATCCTCAATGATCGCATCTTCGCTCACCCCTTCCGCTTCGGTACGCACCAGCAAACCCATGCCCGCCGGCTTGATCAAAATTGCCAGAGCCCGCAGCCGCGATCGCTCTCCTTCATTCCTAATCCGGCGCGAAAGATTAACACCTCGGCCATAGGGCATCAGCACCACATAGCGACCGGGCATCGAAATATTACCAGTCAGGCGCGGGCCTTTGTTACCGGTGGGCTCTTTCATGATCTGCACCAATACCCGCTGTTGGGGCGAGAGCAGATCGGAAATGGAGCCAGACGATCGCCTGACCCGCAGTGGGCCCAGGTCGGTGATATGAATAAAACCGTTGCGATCGCTCTCACCAATATTTACAAACGCGGCATCAATACTAGTGAGAATATTTTCCACCGCCCCCATGTAGATATCCCCAACCTGATGGGTGCCGGTGGCAACAACAATTTCTTCAATGCGATCCTCACTAAACACAGCAGCAATCCTATGCTGCTCGGCAATAATTATTTGCTTGGGCATCCAACTTCCTCAAATGCTTTCAAATGCTCTACGATCACGATCGAATAGCTCTAATATTTTTATAAATTTCTTTTTCTTTGCCCTGTTTTAAGCATCCACATCCTTTGGATACTTGCTTTCTGCTGATGTCTCTGAATGGCATGGCATTACGGATTTTGTTAAATGGGTTTTGGTGATTTGAGCGATCCAATCCAATTCAATCCAACCCAATCCAATCCAATTTAACCAGAACCATCTCCGTTCATTAATGCAGATAATGCTAGAGACAAGCCAACAATCCAACCGTTGTCTTCTTATTCCATTTAACGCCTCAACGCCTGACGATCGGCATCAATGCTATGTACACATCTGGTACAGCACTTAGCGATCGGTTAGCGATCGACTAAACAGATAAGCACAGAAACAACGCTAGAACAGCAAACCTAGTGATTGAATGCTTAGTTAAACTTAGTTAAAGCAATCCTAAATATATGGTTAGAAGCCATATTGCCAGCTACGCATAGCAAGCCTAACTAATCTCGGAATAGTGGCATATCAGTTTAACTATTATTAACTATTAGTTTAACGACAATGCTGCTAATTAGCCTTGGCTACTACTACTCAGCCCTAACCAATATGATCCAACCAAATCTTTAGTGTCTGCTTCCACTTCATTACGCTTGGTATTACCAGATCGCACGGCATGATCTGGCAACATGGCAGTTTAAAATCTGCCGCTTTATTGAATGCAAATTAATGCAAAGCCTATGTGCCAATCGCTTAATTCGCCTTACGGTCGCAGCAATTCATCGACAAAAATTTGTTAATAAAAAAACTTGGGTGAAATTTCTTAAGACCGTTGCAGCGCATAATGGGCACAAGTTAAGCTCAATTTTTCTATAAGTCTTAGCTTGGCTGTCAGTAGTCTAGCATAGACGTATCGCATTGGGGCGTTCTAAAGATAGAATTCTTTAGTATGAATAGACTGAGTGTGCTGAGTGTGAATATAGCAGTGGTAAATGAGCCTTGGGCAAAACTAAGGTTAGAGGCTAATTTAGACAACTTTGACTGAAGATATATGCAGGAAATAATACCTAGCTCAGGCAGATGTAAATTATGTCCCCATGATCAAAATCAAAGTAAATAATTACAACTCTTGCAAAAGTCAAATATGGCAACGATCGGATCACGATCTCAGCCTGATTTGAACATTTAGGCAAGAAGTCCATTAGCCCAGATTGCCAGCCCCAAACTGCTGTAGATCCATTCCTGGTCAAGTCAAGTAGAGTAATTGTGAACGTAGTTGAGGATAGACCCCTGAATACTCGAATTGTTTTAGTGCGTCACGGCGAAAGCAACTTTAATCAAGCCAGCAAGGTACAAGGTCGTGGCTTCCTGGATCAACCCGATCGCCAATCGGTTTTGTCTGAAAAGGGCCAAACCCAGGCGCAATTGGCAGGAGAAGCCCTTGCTTCCCTCAGTTTTGATGCGGTGTATTGTTCACCGTTGGTGCGAGCCAAACAAACTGCCGAAATCATTACCAAAGCAGCAGGCTGTCAGCTCCAACCCCATGCCGTGATGAACCTGTGTGAGATCGATTTGCCCGATTGGGAAATGATGACCTATGGGGAGGTGCAAGCCAAGTTCCCAGAAGAATATGAGCTTTGGCACCATGCTCCCCACCAGCTCATGATGCAGGGTAAATATCCCGTCGCCGAGCTATTCAAACAGGCGCAGACACTCTGGCAAGAGATTTTGCCCCAACACCAAAGCAAAGGCCAAACTATTTTGCTAGTTGGTCACAGTGGTATCAATCGCTCTTTGCTTTCCACTGCTCTAGGTCTGGAGCCAGCCTATTATCACTACTGGCAACAAACCAACTGCGGCATCAGTGTATTGAATGTTGGGGGCGATCGCTCTGCGGCCTATTTACAAAAGTGTTTTGCTGGCCATGCCCAATTAGAAGTGCAATTGGAGTCGGTGAATATTACCAGCCATCTCAGTTCCCTGACCAAAAGCGCGCTTACGCCCTATAAAAAAGAGCACGTGGGACCACGCATTTTGCTGGTCAGGCATGGTGAAACCAATTGGAATCGGGACAAACGGTTCCAAGGGCAGATCGATATCCCCCTCAATCAGCGCGGCGAAGAACAGGCGCAGCTTGTGGCTAAGTTCTTAGAAACAGAACAAATTGATCTGGCCTTTAGCAGTACCCTGTCACGACCCAAACAAACCGCCGATGCGATCCTGACCAGCCATAACCATGTGCCAATTACTTTGATCGATGATCTCAAGGAAATTTCCCACGGCAAATGGGAGGGCAAACTAGAGGCAGAGATCGAAGCCGGTTTTCCTGGCGAGCTACAACGCTGGAAAGACATGCCCCAGGATGTACAAATGCCGGAGGGCGAGAACCTCCAGGATGTGTGGCAACGGGCGGAAGCCGCATGGCAACAGATTGTCGAGACTACACCACCTGGCAAGGTAGCGCTGGTTTCTGCCCATGATGCGGTTAATAAAGCCCTGTTATGTGAATTATTTGATCTGCCACCTGCCTTTTTCTGGGCATTCAAGCAGGGCAATGGTGGGGTGAGCGTGATCGACTACACCAGCGGTAAGGATGGTCACCCGACGCTGATGGCGCTGAACATTACCACCCATTTATCGGACAGCATTCTGGACAAGACTGCGGCTGGTGCGCTTTAGGGCTTTTAGAATAATTTCTATTGCCGATCGATCGAAACATTTTGCTTGCCAGCGATCGCCAATTTTGAAATCCAAAAATTGGACTTATTCGATTATCTTTTGTAGGATAGTAGATCGGATTGCAAATTTAGATTTATAGCGATCTCAACAGGGCAAAATCTATCCTGCGCCGATGGCAAAATCGTTATCTAGCCAGGTTCATAGCCACTTTGCTCGATTGGTCAAATCTTAATCCTGATTTCCCTAGTATAGAATCAAGGAATTGAGCATAGAACCAAGGAATTGGAAACTAGCTGGCGATCGCTCCAAATCAATCCAATTTACCTGGTTGTAATTGCCTGTTTAACTTAAATTGCCTCGATCGAGTCGGGTAAATAGCCCGAACTTTGCGATCGGAGCAACAGCGAAAAAGCCTCATCTAAGCCAATAGGAGATATTTAATCATGGGTCGCACCTGTCAATTAACCAAGAAAAAAGCCAATAACGCTAACTCGATCTGCTTTTCGCACAAAGCCCATAAGCGACTCCAGCATGTCAACTTGCAGTGGAAGCGGGTTTGGTGGCCAGAGGGCAATCGCTATGTAAAATTGCGTCTTTCTACTAAAGCCATTAAAACGCTTCAGAAAAAGAGCCTCAACACCTTTGCCAAAGAAGCTGGTCTGGATTTGAGCAAGCTGTAGAGCCTGATTTACATTAATCAAAAATAAAACAAATTAAAGTTCTTAACCAGAACTGGGCGGGGTAGTCAAAGACACAACTTAATATCCTGGCCAGGTTTTGGCATATTATTTTTAATTTAATTAATTGCTTTGAATCAATAACAATAACGCCTACCAACCTCCACCACCCAAACAAAAGAATTGCGATCGCCAACCCACATCAGATGCCCAAGAACCCACAATCGATGGCACACATCCAGAATGATTTGGGCTAAGATCGCAGCAGCAAGCCCAGCACATTCAAAACTATCTAGAGCTATTAAAGGGATGGCAGCTTGACGATCGTAAATTCACTCTCACCAATTCAGCGAGATGTTGAATGCGTTGTGAATTTAGTTAAATTGAGCGGTCAGCCACAACCAGAATTGGGTAACTAGACTTTTGGCAAATGTAGCGATCGATCATTACGATTGGCGACTTAATTGCTTAAGTGTAGCTAGTTACTCAGACTGAGTCGGATTTAACTTTATATCTTGGCATAGTTACTTGGCATAGTTAATTGATATTGTGGGGCGTTGTTCGGCGTAATTGTTGGTTGAAGCACCTGGCTGTGCATTTTTGGCTGCATGAACATAGGCATCATTGGCTTGGGGTTGATTGGTGGCTCTTTGGGGCTAGATTTACGATCGCAAGGTCATTATGTGTGGGGGGTAAGCCGCAAGCAGGAAACATGTAAACGTGCTGTCGCCGACGGGGCGATCGATGCCGCCAGTCAGAATCTAGACTTAATTCCTTATCTCCACGACACCGATATAGTTTTTATTTGTACGCCGATTCAGGCGATCTTACCAACCCTGGCGGAGCTAAGGGACAAGCTGGCACCACGCACGATCGTGGCTGATGTGGGCTCAGTGAAGGCAGCGATCGTCAATCAAGCGGCTAAAATGTGGCCTTTGTTTGTGGGGTGTCATCCGATGGCTGGCACTCAGTTCAGTGGCATTGCCGCAGCGGAGCGGAATTTGTTCCAAGGCCGCCCCTGTGTAATTACTGATCCTGAGCTATCTGATCTTGATCCAGATCCAGCAATAGAAATGCCAAGCCAAGACGATCGCACTAGCATCAATCAGCCAAGCCAGGAAGAACAGAGCCAAGCTAAGCAAGAACAAGATCTGCTGAATTTGGGCATTAGTTATCAGGATGCCAAAGCCAAGGTGAAATCGCTCTGGCAATCGATCGGCGCGGCGGTAATAGAATGTAGCCCTGCTGACCACGATCGAGCCGTGGCCTGGATCAGTCATTTGCCAGTGATTACCAGCGCCAGTTTGATCATGGCCTGCGGTAAAGAGCCTAAAAAAGACATTAGTGAATTAGCTAAGCAGCTTGCCAGTTCAGGGTTTCGAGACACTAGCCGGGTAGGCGGTGGCAATCCCGAACTAGGGCGCTTAATGGCAGAATATAACCGCGATGCATTGCTCTATTGTTTGCAAGCATATCAACAAAATTTGCAGCTTTTGATCGATCAAATTCAAGCTCAGCAATGGCCAGAACTAGAAGCTAATTTGTCCCATACCCAGCAAGAACGTTTGTTTTACATTTAAGATTAAAGCTCTAAAGCATTTATCTCTAGCTGCTATATGACTGCTACTCTGCCGATCGCTCATTTTTCAATCACTGACTATCATCGCATGATTGAGGCGGGGATTATTGGCGATCGCCGAATCGAGTTGATTAATGGCCTACTTGTTGAAATGTCCCCAGAAGGTGTTGAGCATACTTATTTTGAAGAGAATCTGGCTAAGCAACTGGAAAAAGCACTAGCAGGCAAGGCATATGTACGGGAAAACAAGCCTATTACTCTAGCTGATTCAGAGCCAGAGCCTGATATCGCAGTAGTGAAGTTACCGCGATCGCAATACCTACAACATCATCCTTTTGCTGAGCATATCTTGCTGGTAGTTGAAGTGGCTAAATCTAGCCTGCCATACGATCGCACGATCAAGAAAGAACTCTATGCCCAGGCCAATATTCCTGAATACTGGCTGGTGGATCTGCAAAACCGCCGGGTGATGGTGTGGCGATCGCCGCAGGGCAAAACATATCAAACCGAACTTGAGTGTAATTTAGCTGATTTGCTTTCTATGGCTGCGTTCCCGAAGCTAAGCATTACGGTGGCGAGTATTTTTGCTGATTAGGGGGCAATCTTGTATAAGCCATGTTTAGCAAGACATAGGCATAGATTAGGAATAGATCTAGTCAGAGCTCCAGAGTTTAGATCAACACATTGAGACATTACCTGATCTTTTTAAGAATCTCGCGTGCCATGTCCAGGTAATCCTGCTCCTTCTCTTCCTCGGCCACCTCCATATTATTATTGAGGGATTCGGGCTTCAGATCCTTTGGCGATTCTTCTGAAATGGTTTCCACCTTGGCTTCCATCACGGTCATATTATTGACATTATTGGCAGGGTTCTCCGTAGGTTTATTTTCACTTGCAGCGATCGCCTTGGGTGTATAGAGCAAATAGATAATCCGATCGCCCGTTTGCCAGGTTATATCCGCAGGCACGATGTGCAGTTTATCTTTACGCTCATAGGCGATCGGCAAAAGTTGGCCAGCCGCATAGAGCGAATTAAACTGTGCCAATTGGTTCCCAAATTGCTCATTCAGACGTACTTCCCCCAGGCGGGTTTCGCGCTGGCGCACATATTTATTCCAGGACTTGATCGGCACCCTGCCACCAAAGGCCTGCTGGATCTCTTTAAATTTGTTATCTTCTTTGATAAAAACCGCCAACACCCTGGGGGTACGGAACTCTTCCGCCGCTCGCTGAGCCAGCACCAGATTTACATCAGTATTAATTGTAAGTGCCAAAAACGTGCCGATCGCGTCTAATCCAGCATCCGCTAGCGCCCTCGTATCCAGGCCATTACTAACAAAGGCCGGAATATTTTGTGCTGCCGCTTCCTTACATAGTTCCGCACTGGTATCGATTAGGGCAACTCGCTCGCCCTTACTTTGGAACAGCTTGCCAATGATCAAACCGATCGGATTAGCGCCCACCACCACCAATCCAGAAGCATCAGAGGCAGAAAGCTTGAGCACATTGGCCACCCCCCCCGCCGTTAACCCCTGCAAAAATACGGTCATCGCAATGGTTAAAAATACCAGCGCCTTGATCGCATCACCACCGTTTACACCCCGCTCCGTCAGCACGATCGCAAACAATGAAGCCACCGAGGCCGCCACAATCCCCCTGGGCGCACACCAGGCCAGGAAAGCCTTCTGCCGCCAATTCAACGTACTATCCCAGGTGGATACCAGCACATTCAAGGGGCGCACCAAAAGCATCATCACCGCTACGGTTTGCACCCCTTCCCACCCCAACGCATAGACACTGGGAATCGAAAGATTGGCCGCCAGCAAAATAAACAAAACAGAAACAGTCAATACGGTCAATTGGCCTTTGAATTTAAGCACCGATCGCTCGGCGGGAATGGACTCAGCTCGCATCACAATCCCAGCGATCACCGCTGTCATTAGACCTGACTCACTCTGAATCATTTGCGCCAAGCCATATAATCCCAGCACAGTGGCAACCACCACCGAACTTTTGAGATCATCGCCTACAAATTTCGATCGCTTTAAAAATTGCGAGAGCAACCAACCACCCGCCGCGCCAATACCCGCCCCAATACTCAGGCGCAGGATCAGATCGGTAACAATGCCAAAGGCTTCTAATTCGCCACCTAGCACAATGTTGAGCATTACCACCGCCAACACTGCGCCCAAGGCATCGATCAGTACCCCTTCCCCTTCAAGAATAATGCCAACCCGCCGATCAATGCCCACTTCCTTGACGATCGGATTAATTACCGTAGGGCCAGTTACCACCACCAGAGAGGCATAGAGAAAGGCGATCGGCCAGGGAAATTCACATAGATAATGGGCAGCAATACCACCGCCGATCAGCGTAATTAAAGTGCCGATCGATACCAGATTGCGGACACTAGTAGAAACCTTACCCAGATCGCCCAGTTGCAGATTTAGGCCACCTTCAAACAGAATCAAGGCCACCGACAGCGACACAATTACTTCCAGCCCCAGCCCCAGATCGCGGGGTTGCACCCAACCAAACCCATTCCCCCCAACTGCTACACCAAATATGAGCAGAAATACAATACTAGGCACCCTCAAAAACTTAGCCACCACTTGCGCTAAAATGCCAGCCACAATGGTTGTGATAATCAGAAATGTAAGACTGAAGGATTCTTCCATCTACTATTCTTGGTGGCTACTGATGCTTGCTCTCGATTGCTTGCTCTCGATCCAAGACTTGATCCACGACTTGAGAATTTTGATGACTGTAGGTTCTAAAATTCGGGGCTGTGTCTAGGTCAATGGATTAAGAGGCTTGAATTTAGCTTTGATCATAAGCTGCTGTGGGCAAACCATTGATTTAAAGCTCTTGCATAATGCCATTGTGATGACGAGAGCAATAGGAGCGGATGCTTAGAACTAAACTTTGGGCAGGAAGCAGGACATGCCTTGGGTTAATTGGTCTGACAGTTTTAATCACACCATATATTGCACACCATATATTGCTCAATTTAGGATTAGTTAATCATTACGACTAACCGAGCAGTTAACAAGTAATTAATTGAACTGGAGTAATTTAATAACAGCAGCATTAAAGCTGAAGTCAACTATCCGTCAGTTAAAAAGCAGAATCTAATTTTACCTCTAACCAGACCACTTAGAAATCTAAGTGATCTAACTTCAAGACCAGACACCAAATATCTACATTTTTTAGATAAAGTAGTGGCTTTATATTAAGGGGCTAGACCAAGCGATCGCTATCCTTCTCTGGCCATAAACTACCGTTATACTGCTGATAATCCTGGATATGTAATGATTTATGGCGATCGGCTCAAACAAACCTCAGGCATTTTTAAACAACTCTTGTCCTATTACTTATTACTTACCCTGACTATCTAGCCTGGGTCTAACCTGGATAGATGCGCAGGCGGCGGTTGGGCTCATTGCCAAAGCTATTGGATTTGAGGTGATAGTGTTCTACCAATTCATGCTGCATTTTACGAATAATGGGCGATCGCGGCAGCAACTCCACTGGCTGTCCCTTGGGAATCACAATTTGCTCGACAGCTAAGCGGGCTTCTTCTAGCGCCTCCATCTCGTCTTCTGAATCGCCATAGGCAAAGAGTTGCAAGTCGTGCTCATCCACCTGGGCGGGTTCGTCAATCTGCAAGATCCGCCGCAACGCCCTGGTAATTTGCGAAATGGTGCTACTTTTGACCGCATGGATTGGCACCTGGCGACTGGTGGCCAAATTCCGAATTTTGGAGTTATTCCGCACATGGGATCTAAGCGCCAAAACCACATCAGCGCTATCAATGTCCTTGGTGACGATCGCCGGTAGTTTGAGCGTGGCGATCACTTGCTCCGCCTGATGCCGACTCACCCCATAGAGATAAACATAGAGATAGTCACGCTCCGCCGGATCGTAGGGCGGGGCATCTTGAGCAGAAGCAGCTAAATATGCTTCCGGAGCTAGCTGTTCATCTAGGCTCAAATTATTGCCCAGATCACTAAGAGACGCGGCATAGGAACCAGACTCAACCTGTTGCAACTTTTGCTTACCAGATCTAGCTCCCCGTTCCTCACCATTACCACCAAAAAACTGCTCTACTACATCATTCTTCTTGCCGCCTGACACCTCGGTCAAATCATTTTTCTGGCTATAGCTTTGGGCAGAGTTGTGGTGGGGCAATGGTTTCATCCGTCCTGAAGATCGCCACCCCTTGGTTGCTACAGGGTTAGATAGCAAGTTAGCAACTTTGGGCAGTTCATTGGTAATCGTCAGCTTGCCTACTTCATCCAGGGCTCGGATTTGCAAAGCTGGCTCGCGGCCACGCAACAGACCATCGATCGTGCTGGTCACATCTTCATGCACAGCCCAGCGATAACGTTCGCCCATTTCGATCGCAATCTCAAAGGTGGGGGGTGCTTTGCGCTCCAAAATACTCTTTTGAGTGCCTCTGCGTCTGGCTTCGTCGTCACCAAGGGTAACCGATTGAATCCCACCAATTAGATCAGACAGGGTAGGATTTTTGATTAAATTAGCTAACTTATTGCCGTGGGCAGTACCAACCAATTGCACCCCTCGTTCGGCGATCGTACGCGCCGCCAGGGCTTCCAGTTCGGTGCCAATTTCATCAATGATGATTACTTCTGGCATGTGGTTTTCCACTGCTTCCACCATCACTTGATGCTGTAATTCTGGTTTGGCCACCTGCATCCGCCGTGCCCGACCGATCGCCGGATGGGGAATATCACCATCGCCAGCAATTTCATTGGAGGTATCAATAATTACCACCCGCTTATCCATTTCATCGGCCAATACCCGCGCCACTTCGCGCAAAGCGGTGGTTTTACCCATGCCAGGGCGACCCATAATCAAGATTGATTTGCCAGTTTCCACCAGATCGCGGATCATTTCGCTGGTGCCATACACAGCCCGACCAACCCGGCAGGTGAGGCCAATTACTTTGCCCCGGCGATTGCGAATTGCACTGATCCGATGCAAGGTTCTTTCAATCCCAGCCCGATTGTCGCCGCCAAATTCGCCTACCCGATCGACGCAGGCATCAATATCTGCCTGGGTAACGGGAGTATCGGATAAATAAACGGCAGCGCTGGTGTATCTGGCTTCAGGCGGCCTACCTAAATCTAAGACCACCTCGACTAAATCATCGATTTGTTTTTTTTGTTCCAGGTTCTCTCTAATGTGCGGTGGCAGGATGGCTAAGAGCTGTTCGATGTTATCGGTGACCTGTTTGCGAAAAACGCTCGTCATGCTTACAAAAGGTTAATTATTAAGGGTATTTTTTAATTATTTAGTTGTTAAGTCTTGAATCGGTTTTAATGCTGGTTATTCTTGGTTATTCATTGAACCATTTTGAAAATTTGATCAAATCAAGCATTTGGGTTGACCCGATCGCTACAGATTCACTTGTCCTGGTGAATCAAATCGCTACTGGTCTGGGTGGAAGTTAGTTTAGTTAAAGACATCACAATGAATTGCCCAGTTACTTAACAATTGGCTCCAGCGATCGGCGTGCTTAGGGCGATTAATATGCCAGGAAATTAGGCACTAGGTGAACTTGTGATCGATGAACTGGATGATCGGGCATTTGCTAAGCAGGATGATTTAAGCATCTGGTTCTCCTGGCCAAAATCAGCTTAAATACATGCAATAGCTACTCTAGAGGGAGT
Organism: Pseudanabaena sp. PCC 7367; assembly: GCF_000317065.1. Taxonomy (GTDB): domain Bacteria; phylum Cyanobacteriota; class Cyanobacteriia; order Pseudanabaenales; family Pseudanabaenaceae; genus Thalassoporum; species Thalassoporum mexicanum. The sequence continues at coordinate 2,296,896 of NC_019701.1, read as the reverse complement.
TATGAAGTAATAATTTGTCCTTGTCGAGGGACTAGGCTCAAAGCATGGGACTTATGACAATGATTTCATATAAAGAATAATTGAAGTCAACAACTGTTTAAATCGCTACATTTTTAAGGATTTTGAGACAATTTAAAGATCTAGCCTTAATTAAGATATAGTAACAATCGGCTAGCTAGCTTTGTGTTTAGTTTGTCCAACTAAATTTTTTGCCTTCAATATTGCCTGTTTTAGTAGTTGCGGATTAGCTTCCAGGCGATCGCCTCCTTGCTCTAGCAAATCCATGATCAGTTTACGGGCATAGCTGCCATAGGCAACCCCGGCTACCTTAACTTGGGCTTCATCTATTTTACGGGCAGTGCTGGCATTGGTGCCGCCCGCAATCTGGACAAAGCCGATCGGCAACTCGAAACCCAAAACTTTTTGACCTAATTTGATCGCCGCCTGGGTGGTGCCGTTGCCAATATCACCACTCATCGGCCTACCATCTGCCTGCCAAACTAGTTGCTGGGGCAAAGGCTTCATCCATTCTAGCAAGGCCAACAGATAATCCTTGAGATTGTCGCAATCGGGAAAGCTGATCGCCAACAGCTTAAGCTTAGGAATTACGGGCAAAAGCCGTTGCCACAATCGCTTAAACTCTTCCACGCGCCAGGGTTGAATATGAATTTCGATCGCATCGATCGGCTCATTTAGCAATATTTCTGGTGTATAGGTATGCTCACGGGTATTAATAATCGAGAGTGGACACACAGCCAAACAACGGCCACAGCCATAACAAAGATTGTCCAGAACTTCCCCCTGGGGCTTGGTGGCAAGATTGCTTAAATGACTAGCTGAACTAGTGAAACTTAAATCCTCTGAATTGCCTGAATTGCCTGAATTGCCAGATTTACCTTGCTCACGGATCTGATTATTGCGCTCAGACAGCCCAGCACGATCGTTATGAACTTCGACCTGGTTAAATTGAATTGCCTGGGTGGGGCAAACATCCACACAGGGTCGATCGCAATGGGTCAAACATTCTAAATAATTAAACTCAGCTTTGCGGAAATGGGGGTCTTCGCCAGCATTCAAGCTCACCATCAGCCAGGGATTAGGCGCAGCTTGGTTATTGATTTGGTTATTAATATTAAGATCAGAAATATCTAAAGGCTCTAAATCCAGATCTAAATCTAGTTCAGCATTTATTTCAGTATCAGTAGAAGCATTGGGGGCAAAAGCTTTTTGATAGAGTAATCGTGCTACCGCCACCCCTTCGCGTACCGCCGTGATCACCGCAGGGTCAGCAGCCATATCAATACAATCCACGCCAGCCAGAGCATAAACCAAAGCTAGATTGCGAATTTTGGGCAAATCCTGGTAACTAGCGCCACAGATTAATTTCACCCACTGGCGCGATCGTAAAGAGGCCAGGGGTGCATCAGTGGTAGCATTAATTCCCCGAAAAGGGTTAGACAAGCTCATCATTGCTCCTCTATGCTAATACCCATGCCCTGTCGTTGCAAGTTATGCCAAATTTAATTCCCAACCTAGAACCGCAGACCCTAACTGAAATTATGGCGATCGCTCGCCCGATTGCCTGGGGCGCTGCCGCGATTTTGTTGGAGTATTACAACTCCCCCGAAGACCTGACAATCAAGCATAAGGGCAAGGGTGAAGGCTCGGTTACTTCTGCCGATCTAGCCGCCAATGACTACATTCTGAAGCATTTGCAGACAGAATTAGGTACCAGTGAGTTTGCCTATCTCAGCGAAGAAACTGAAGACAGCGTCGATCGCCTCAGCCATGATTGGGTCTGGATTATTGATCCGCTCGATGGCACCAGTGATTTTATTAAACGCACCGGCGAATTTGTGGTGCATATTGGCCTGACCTATCAGAAAAATCCAGTTCTAGGCTTGGTGGCCTGCCCCGTTGACGATCGCCTCTATACGGCAATTGTTGGCCAGGGAGCCTATGCGGAGCAACGGGATGGCAGCAAACAAAAAATGCAGGTTTCCACCAAAACTAACTCGGCGGAAATGGTGGCGATCGCTAGTCGCAGTCACCGCAGCGAGGTACTGGAATTTATTTTAAACCGGATTCCCAAGGCCGACGAACGAGCTGTAGGTAGCATCGGCGGTAAGTTGGGGGCGATCGCTCAGGGCAGGGCTGATTTCTATATCTCCCTGTCGGGCAAGTCTGCACCCAAGGATTGGGACTATTGCGCTCCAGAGGTAATTCTCACGGAGGCGGGCGGCAAAATCACCCACTTCGATCGATCGCCCCTTACCTATAACAACACTGACGTGCGGCAGTGGGGTAACATCATCGCTACCAATGGCCATAGCCATGAGCAGCTTTGCCAGCTTTGTGAGGCAGCCCTGGAAGAATTCAACCAGAGCTATTAGTTAATTTAAGCTGCGCTCTGCCTACTACTTCTGGTACAACCCTTAAGTTATTTAAGGGGATGGTGTTCAGCTAGGATTTTCTCAACTCTGGCCTCATCGATCCGGGCTGAGAACTTGGTCGCCTCGTGTTTGTCGCGGATCGTTTTGGCCAAGGTAAAAGACGAGCCAACCGTAAAGAGCGTACCCATTGCCATATAGCCCTTAATCCAGCCATTTACAGGCAGATAGGCGATCCCAATTCCAGTTGCCATCATCGAAATCACAAAAGACAACCAGACTTGCATCATCCAGGCGGCGGTATCTTTTTGGGGGCCACTAAGTTTTTGGATCATGATTTTTGCTCCTTTGGTGCGTGAGGGGGTAGACATAAATAATAAATATGCGGCTGCGATCGAGGAACCAACTTAGCCAGCAAGAATTTAGCTAGTGATTCCTGATTTGATATTCATCATAGATAGTCTCTACCAAAGGTACGGCGCTACTTGTGCCACTTATGCGATCGGCATAGAAATCAAAAAGGGAAAAACTTAGGATATTCACAGGCCAGGATCAACGCTCTCTCCTCGATCGAGCCGGGTTTCACTTTGCCGTGATTTTCGCCAGAGGCAAATTTTTTATTTAATATTTCCTGACCATCAGCATCAAATGCCACCACCCCCCAACTAGTGGTTTCACCCGATTCGCAATTGCCCGTTACTAAGGTTCTTACCGTGGCCAAGCCCTGCACATGGGGAGAAGGGAGCTTGGTATAAACTTCATACTCAGCGATCTCACCGAGGTGGGAGATCGTGTCGGCATTGATGTATTGATTCACTCCTGCTTCGGTTTCAACGATCGGCACTAGCTCTATGGCAACCGTTTGCTTTGGGATCGCCATAAACAACCCTAAGCCAGCCAGAGCAGAGGTTAGCAGCACTAGTGGTTTGAGCAGTTTGAATCTGGTTGAATTAGTTGAATTATTAGATTGCGATCGCCATGCTGTCTTGTTCCTGCTAATTTTTTTGTTGAGGTTTTGGTTGCAAAATATGGCCATGATCCTGCTTCCCATTTAATTAACTGGTTAACCTGACCGACCCAATTGCCTTACCCTGATTTATTCTTATTGGCGATTGCTGCCGCGAGTTGGTAAGAAGTAGGGCGATCGAGTCGCTAGGCATGGATCATAACAGCTATGTCAAGGGAATTAGCAAGAGAAGCAAACCATCGCTTCCAACAAACACAAATCAGCCAATTTTTATCACTATTTATGTTTGTTCTGCTTCAAGTTATTAGACTGCTGCCCAATTTTTGGATCGCCACCAATTGCTAGAGGTATTCTTTCAGCATATTGTCCAGCAAAAAACTAGATAGCATATTTTTGGTTGCATTATTGTGCAAAATAACAGACAATTATTAAAGTTAGATATTTATTAGCTAAGTTTAAGTTAATAACTAACTATATATTTGTTCTTTTGATTACACCCCTCAGTAAAAAGGCATAAGCAATGCTCCAAAACTACTTTGTCTCATTCGTAATACTGGTAACATTTGCATTTATTGGTAATTCACCTCTAAACCAAGCCAAAGCAAGTCCTCTCCATGAAGTCGATTCTAGGCCAAGTAGCTCCGAATCACCTCAGAATTTAATTGCTCAAACCAATCCTGTATATGGCTGTTGGGATCTTGAGTTTAGTAGTTTTGGGGTTATTTATAACAGCCGACTAGTAATGAATGGCCAAAGCGGCATCATGCGAACAATTTATTTTGATGTGGATGATCAGCGTACTCAAAGAGTTGACCAGACGATGCGGTTGCGAAATTCTTCTAAGGGATTACTCATACTTGGCTATAACCCTGTTTATGCCGGTACAAACCGCCGTTATCCAGGCTATAGCGCTGATAATTTTCTTTTTCAAGTCAGGCCAAATGGTAAATATCTATTTGGGACCTGTGATGATAGTGGCGTTTGTTCTCCGGTCGAAGTGGCTTCATGTGATTAACAATTACCTAGCAATTAATTACATTTGATTGCAGGCTGATCAGCTTGCTAAGGTAAAGTTCTAAAACAATTAGGTTTAGCAGTTTTACTTGGCGATCGGTAGACTTTTGCCCTTTTGCTGGTTAAGTTTGAGTAATTGCCAGAGGCCAGCAACCCCAGCCAGTGCAATTAGACCAAATGCGGGCGAGAACTCAAATGGGATCGTGGTTAGAGTAGCGGATTGAAAATTAATATTTGCCTGGGCTGAGGTGGTGTCATCACCAAAGAAAATAAAGTTAGCGGTTTCATAGGGGTCAGGAAAACCAGCAAATGGCGTATAGTCGCGCAGTGGGCCACTTAGGATCGAGGCGCTGTTGGCAAATAACTCATAGGTGCTGCCCGCAACCACCAGGTCATAGGCCACAAACCCAACCCCCACTGGATTAAACATCGTATTTTCCTCACCAAAGCCGCTAAAGCCAATTGCAGGATTAGGATCAGGGGTGGGCTGCGAGAATACGCGGTTAGTCTGGAAGCTAATTTCCACACTGGAAAGATTACCAGCCCCAGGATCGCTACTGACCGCGATCACATTAAACCCAGCCCGATCGGCACTTGCTTCAGCCGCAGAAACGATCTCCACCACAAAACTGAGGGTATAACCTACGGTGCGATCGAGGTCGGGGAAAGCCGGATTTACCAGCATCGAAGCAAGATTAAAGTTGGTATATCCTGCTTGCACACCATCTGACGCAGTAGTGTTGAGGTTGGTAGCATTGATACCGCCGCTATAGGTTTGCGTCGCGCCAGGGACAAGACCAGGATTAAAATCCAGGAATTGAGGTGCAAAGTTATCAGGGGTAACGGCCTGAGCAGTGCCATCGTAGAGGGTAAAAGAAGCAGCTTGCGATCGATCGGCATGAGCCAGGAAAATTATGGGCGTAGCGATCGCACTAACACCAATACCTATGGTGCGGTTTAAAACTCTATTCATAATCAAAAACGGTAGTGCTATACAAGTAAGGATGAGTTGTAATGATGCACAAATAACCAGATAGCGCCAACATGGTTAGCTAACTTTTTCGAGAAAGAAAGAGATTTGCGAACCAGTCTTGAAGCTCTTTGCCTAAGAGTGCAATTAAATCGCTCAATTTTGTTTGTCAAGCCTGAACCTTTGTCCACTGGTTGATGACGCATACTCGGAACTACCTGAGCATAGGCACGCCAGAAATCAGTGTAACAAACCGCACATTGTCGATAAACGGGTGGTAAAGACTGCCATAATCCTTGAGCACCAACCTCATCTCTAGACCCGATATACACTCCTACGATCTCCTTAGTATCAACATCTATAGCTAACCAAACCCAAACCTTGACTCGTTTCTTGCCTACAAAAGACCACAGCTCATCCATTTGAATGGTTAAGTGCCCTTTTTTTAGCCTGTACCTGCACTTGTTGGGGCACTTGAGCATATTTGTGATTAACATATTGCTGTAGCCATCTTGGTGATACACCTACAACTCTGGCAATACCTGCGAGTGAAACCCTCTCTAGCAGAAGTTTGTCGATTTGAGCTTTAGTCTCATTAGCGATATATTTCTTCTTAGAATTGGCTACAAATTGTCTATTGCATTGTTTACATTTGAAGTTTTGTTTACCGTTGTGAATTTTGCCATTTTTGACAATTTTGAGTGAATTGCATCTTGGACAAGTTAGCTTAGATGTATCCATGAGAGAGAATTTTTGTATCTTCTATCCCATTATCCTTACTTCTGCATGACTACCTCAAAAACAATTAATAACGTCTCGGATTGAGGCAATGTCATCTACTAACATTTGCTCGATCGGATGCCCTATTGCTGTTGCGAGCAGATCAAAATGCAACGTATGCGATTCAATCTTAATTTTGATCAGTCATGATCAAGGCGATCAAGCTTGGCTGAATTATTTAATTATATTTGGGGCATCGCTCAGTGAATGTTAAGCATTGTGCCGATTTGAATAGCCTTAACCAATTGATTCAGCATTATTAATTTCACTTGATATCAAACTTTGCCAGAATTCTATCGATCGATTGAAAGCTTGAAATTAAAAGATGAAGATATTGCCCCTAAGCTTAGGCTTAAATTAATCTTTACCTCAACAGAATCGATTTGCATCAGTGCTAGCATTTAGCAAACGTAGGAGTGTCTGGCAAAGATAGCCAGGCTGAGATCAGATCCTTAGAACCTGATTCGGTTCACACCGGCGTAGGAAATCGTAAAATTGAGGACTTTAAATGAACAACCCATCTGCTCCCACCCGTCGTGGTGCCTATCGTGGTACCCAAATGCATTGTGCCCGAAAGGGTGATATTACTGAAGAAATGCGCTATGTGGCATGGCGCGAGGGGCTACCCGTTGAACTGGTGCGATCGGAAGTGGCCAGGGGTCGGGCGATCATTCCCGCCAACAAAAACCACACCAACCTGGAACCGATGATGATTGGTATTGCCTCAAAGTGTAAGGTAAATGCCAACATTGGCGCATCGCCCAACTCTTCGGAAGTGAATGAAGAGTTAGAAAAGCTGAATATGGCGATCAAGTATGGCGCTGATACGGTAATGGACTTGTCCACTGGCGGCGGCGAGCTAGACTCAATTCGCCAGGCGATCATCGGTGCTTCCCCCGTGCCGATCGGTACTGTGCCCGTTTATCAAACCCTGGAACGGGTACATGGCAACGTGGAAGACCTGACCGCCGAGGACTTTCTGCATGTAATCGAAAAGCAAGCCCAGCAAGGGGTGGACTATCAAACGATCCATGCTGGTATTTTGATCGAGCATTTGCCCCTGGTGCGCAATCGCATTACCGGGATTGTGTCCCGTGGTGGTGGCATTCTGGCCAAGTGGATGCTGCATCACCATAAGCAAAATCCGCTCTATACCCACTTTGATCAGATCATCGAAATCTTCAAAAAGTACGATGTCTCCTTCAGTCTGGGCGATTCGTTGCGGCCTGGTTGTACCCATGATGCCTCCGACGAAGCTCAATTGGCTGAATTGAAAACCCTCGGTCAACTCACCCGTCGCGCCTGGGAGCATGATGTGCAGGTGATGGTGGAAGGCCCTGGCCATGTGCCGATGGATCAAATCGAGTTCAATGTGCGCAAACAAATGGAGGAATGCTCGGAAGCACCCTTCTATGTGTTGGGGCCATTGGTGACTGATATTGCCCCCGGCTATGACCACATTACCTCGGCGATCGGTGCAGCGATGGCTGGCTGGTATGGCACGGCCATGCTTTGCTATGTTACGCCCAAGGAGCATCTGGGCTTGCCCAATGCTGAAGATGTGCGCAATGGCCTGATCGCCTACAAGATCGCTGCCCACGCTGCCGACATTGCCCGTCATCGTCCTGGTGCTAGGGATCGTGATGATGAGCTGTCCACCGCTCGCTATAACTTCGATTGGAATCGCCAGTTTGAATTATCGCTCGATCCCGATCGGGCGCGTGAATATCATGATGAAACTCTGCCAGCGGATATTTACAAGACCGCTGAGTTTTGTTCGATGTGTGGACCCAAGTTCTGCCCGATGCAAACTAAGGTGGATGCGGATGCCCTCACTGAGCTAGAGAAGTTCCTGGCTAAGGATGCTTCTAGTTCATCGCGGGAAACAGTTAATAGTTAGGTTGGCGAATTTAACTAATTAGCGGGGCGATCGCTGCACATTTTTCTATAAATAGATTTTAAGGAGCTGGTTCAACTGGCTCCTTTGTTTTTGCGAAGTTTTATGAATGGGTTGCTTTGCTAGAGTATTGCCAGTGCACACCAAGGACTTAATCAATTTATATGAATATTTTTAAAGTCATTTTCACCATAGCGATCGCTTGCTGCCTCTGTCTGTCCGGCGCGATCGTGCCAGCCTACGCGAATCCCTCAAGTCGATCGGTAAGTAAGATTGACGTTATAAATGGATTCCCTGGCGCGGATATGAGGATAGGAACTGATTCAAATTTAGATTCAGATTCAAATTTAGATTCAGAGCAAACCAATCAACTGGTTGAAGCTGCCAAACCGATCGAGCCAGACAAGTCAAAAACAAAACCATTAAAAACCTATGCCATGTCATTGATGCCGGAATCAGCGCAGCAGCAAATTAAAATCACACCTGCCGCTAAGAAGCTGGTTGTTAGCTTAGATTCAGCCGATGTGGCCTTGCGTTGTGGTAGCGCTAAAAACACCTATAGCTGTACGGCGGGCAAACCACTTACGATCGATGCCGAGCAACCAATTAAATCCTTTTGGGCGCAAAATCCCAGCCACCAGAATACGGTGCAACTGCGGATCGCTGTATATGAGAATTATCTAGATTGAAAATTATCCAGATACAGACATGAATGCGGCGGAGTAGGTCAGTCTGTATAGTCTGCATAAAAGAAAGTAAAAGATTTTGATTAGTGAATATTCCTGCCCCGATTAATAATTTTTGCTTATAGAAAAACCCAGATTAGCCATAAATTACTTTTAGTTGATCATAAGCGGACAGAATGTAGTAAAATCCGCCCCAGCGTTCCGTCGCTTTTCACACTGGACTCACTTCATTGGTAATCATGGCTAAGCTGAGTAATCACACATCCAAACTTTCGATCGGAATTTTGACCGCGATCGCCACCACCTGTGGTTTGGGCATTATTGCTGTCCCCAATTCGATCGCGCAGGCTCCCATCTCGACAAATAGCACTAGCAATCAATACGTCGTTTATATGCCCGCTGGCACTACTAATCTGCAACAGGTTAGAACTGTCGTGCCCGATGCCTTCAATAGCAGCCTGAGCAATGGCGAGCGCGTTGTCCAAATTGGCCGGTTTAACAATCTAAATCTGGCACAACAACGCATGGCTGAATTACAACAGCAGGGGATCGCTGCCCAGGTTGCCACAGTCCCCTATCGGGCTCCTGCCCCAGTTGCACCCGTGGCCACGGTTAATGATCCGTTTGTGGATACATTTAGTAACCCCGTGCCGATCGCTTCGGCTCCCACAACTCCTTTCCCAAATTCCAATTCAGCGATTGTGACAGCACCACCACCACCAACTGGTGCACCAACAACTTTTGGCAATGATCCATTCATCAATCCACCTACGGTTGGTACTGCCCCAGGCGAGGTAATTGAAATTACCCGTGCGCCGCAGCCAATTACACCATCGCCTACGATCGTAGAGCCAATTCCTACGCCACCCGGTACACCTGAGATCACCTCGGTTAGCTCAGCAGTCCCCAACAATCGCTATGTGGTAATTGTGCCTTCTTCGGTGGATTCGGTTTTAGCTGAGGTTAGAACAATCGTACCGTCGGCTAAGTTCACCGTCTCTCGCATGGGTACATTCATCGAGGTACAAAAATACCCCGATCGCCGTAGTGCCGATAGTCTCAATCGCACATTGCGCAACCAGGGCTTTGATGCCAGGGTAATTTATCTATAATTACTAAAATCAAAAATTACTAAAATTAAATTACTAATTCAATTACTAATTCAATTACTTGTCACTTCTGCCGTCTGTTGTTTAATGTTTTTGCCATTGCGGCGTGCTACCTCCAAATGCACCAGCAAGGCATTAATATCCGCTGGATTCACACCCCCAATGCGGCTAGCCTGCCCCAGAGTAAGCGGTTTGATCTGGTTTAGCTTCTCGCGGGCTTCCTTCGACAGGGTTTCAATCTGGGCATAATCAAGATCGGCGGCTAGCTTGCGATTGCTTTGCCGTGCAATGTCATCAATTTGCTTCTGCTGCCGTTGGATATAGCCAGAATATTTAACTTCGATCTCGGCTGCTTTAGCGGCGATCGGATCGATTTCAGCATGATCCAGGCCATATTGACTCAAATCCACATAGTTAAAGCCAGGACGACGCAGCAGATCTGCCAACGAAATAGAGCCTTTGATCACCTGTCCGGTTTGGGCAGCGATCGTTTTACCAAGTTTGTCATGTTCTTTAATTCTGGTAGTTTTTAAGCGTTCTTGCTCCGCTTCAATTTGGCTTACCTTGGCGGTAAACAATTGCCAGCGACGATCGTCAATTAGACCCACCTCGCGGCCAAGCGCAGTCAGACGACGATCGGCATTATCCGATCGCAGAATCAACCGATATTCCGATCGGCTGGTCAACATTCGGTAGGGTTCGTTTAATTCTTTAGTACAGAGATCATCGATCAATGTACCAATATAGCTCTGGTGCCGCGCAAAGGTAAGCATCGCGTCGCCTCGCACATACAGAGCCGCATTAATACCACCCACCAAGCCTTGAGCCGCTGCTTCTTCATAACCGGTAGTGCCGTTGATTTGGCCAGCACAAAATAGCCCCTCCACGCGTTTGGTCATCAGGGTTGGGAAACACTGGGTAGCTGGGATATAGTCATATTCAACCGCATAGGCAGCGCGGAGCATCTCGCAGTTTTCCAGCCCCGGCAGCGATCGCAACATTTTGATTTGAATCTGCTGCGGCATTCCGGTCGAGAACCCTTGAATATATAGCTCAGGGATATCGCGGCCTTCTGGCTCAATAAAAATCTGGTGGCTTTCCTTATCGGCAAACCGGACAATTTTGTCTTCAATGCTGGGGCAATAGCGAGGCCCTTTGGCATCCACAAACCCACCATAAACTGGGGTCAGGTGCAAATTCTCGCGGATTAGTTTATGGGTTTCAGCCGTAGTGCGAGTGAGATGGCAGCTCATTTCTTCCCGCTCCACCCAGGCAGCAGGATCAAAACTAAACCAGTTGGGTTCATGATCGGGGAGCTGTTCCTCCATCTGGCTGAAGTCCGCAGTGCGCCGATCGACCCTGGCTGGGGTGCCAGTTTTTAAGCGCCCGGTTTCAAATCCCAGCGCATTCAAAGTTTCAGTCAGGCCAGTGACCGCAAATTCGCCAGCCCGACCAGCAGCCACGGAGCGATTGCCAACCCAGATCTTGCCATTTAAAAACGTACCCGTAGTCAGGATTACCGCCTTGCAGCCATATCCCACGCCAAACTGGGTTTCCACGCCACAGACCACTGGCCGATCGCTGGCCGCATCCTTCAGGATCAAATTGGTGACCGTACCTTCGCGCAAATGTAAATTTGGCTGGGTTTCCACCACCTTTTTCATTTCGGCGGCATATTCGCGTTTATCGGTTTGCATCCGCAATGCCCAGACCGCTGGCCCCCGCGATCGATTTAAGATCCGCCGTTGCAGATAAGTGCGATCGCTGATTTTGCCAATTTCGCCACCCAGGGCATCAACTTCATGGACTAACTGGGACTTGGCTGGCCCACCCACGGCTGGATTACAGGGTTGCCAAGCAATGCGATCGAGGTTGAGCGTGAGCAGCAAAGTCTTGCGACCCATCCGCGCCGAAGCCAGAGCCGCCTCACAACCGGAATGCCCTGCCCCCACCACCACTACTTCATATTCGTCCAACAGTTCTACCTCGCCCAAACTGGTGAGATTGTTAGTTAGATATTCTGGGTTGGCTGCGTTAGCACTCATGGTGTGATTTGGCGGTTAAGCATTAATTGGATTTGTTAGATTTATTGGATTTGTCAGATTTATAAGCTGCGATGCGATCAGGAAAAACTAGCGATCCCTCTAACATTTTACATAGCCGATTCAATTGACTATCTGATCAACTAAAATAAAGCACTTGAATTTGGTAAACAACCTAAGATTTAGACCAATTCAGCGTAAATCATGCTTTGATCGGCTCTAGGAAAACATCTAAGTGTTAAATAATAGCGATCGAATCTACTAGCTAATTAGACCAAAGCCGCAGTAAAGCCGCAGTAAAGCCGCATTATAGATTCAGTTAGCCAGGATTGCTTGACCTAAAACTAAATGGCTTAACCAATGGTAATTAACTGCACCAACAATTAGCTAATCATACCTAGTCTATTCCTTAACCAACCATTATGATTAAGGCTAGAGCATGAGCCTTGGCCGTTTTCGCCCACGGTGACAAATACCAACATCAAAGCAGTAATTAAGGTTATAGGTCACAAGATTAGCCTGAGTAATTAGACCAACAGACCAACGTGCTTAGAACCAGCGATCGCAAGATTAGATTATTGCCCTGGTTATTGTATTTTTAAGGCTATCTCTATTACGTTATTCCGTTTCATGGCATATTTGATCGCACCTCTAATTAAAGCTATCGCGCCTCTAAATTAAAGCTAATGGCATCGATTTGCATCACTCAATTCAACGCTTAAGTTTTGACTCGGCTGCTTCACCTTCCAAACCTTTTCAACCATATGTAGCAATCAGGCAATCTAAACCTAGATAGGGCATCACAACTCTTGGTAACTCGAACGACTCGAACCAGGTCAATCGCAACTCAAAGGCACAGCAGAGCGGGAATGATAAAGTCAATCCGTAAAATATTGATTTGGTTTCTGGTTGGCTTGGTGGCAGCATTGGCGATCTTTTCGATCACCCTGGGCGGCGTGATTCGCAGTGAGATTGAGCGCGAGAGTACCCTGGCGATGGGTGTGAATACGGCGATCGAAAGTATTAATGTCAACTTGTTTACCGGGCATTTGCGCATTAATAATTTTATAATTAGCAATCCACCCACTTTTTCTACGCCCCATTTGCTCAAAGTATCGCAACTACAGGTAGAGACCCCACCCTGGAATTTATTTAGTAATGTGGTGCAACTGCATAAATTTGCGATCGGTCAGCTTAGTTTTAATATTGAGCAAAATCGATTGAACAATAACTTACTGGTGGTGGTTAAAAATTTACAGGAGAATAAACAAAAGCAAGAAGCACAACCAGATGATCGTGCAGAAAAACGATTCCAGGCCGATTTAGTTACCGTCGATCGGGTGGAAACAATCGTTAAGGCGACGATTTTTGATCAGGTGTTGGCCGATCAAACCCTGGCGGTTAATGATCTGCGGTTTGAAGGGTTGACCTCCGAGAATGCGGCTGGGGTCTTACTGCCGGAATTATTGCGTAAGGTCTTGCTGGAGTCGATCGCTGCCACAATTGACCCAGAGAAAATTAATGTGCCGATCGAGTTGCCAGATATTATTCGCAACCTCTAACTATTTGCCCTTACTGCTCTTAAGCCTAAATAACCTAAATCCGTTTATACATCGCATAGCGCTCTGGGATCGCCGTATAACCCATATTTTGATACAACTTTTGGGCTAGTTCGTTATCGCGTCTTACTTCCAGATAGATAGATTTCAGGCCGATCGATTGGCAATAGTTTTCCACAAATACCAACACCTGCTTACCAATCCCCTGACCGCGATAGGGTGCTTTTAAATAAATCTCGTCTAGAACCGCAATCCGCCCCAATTCAGTCAGGCTGAAAGCATAGGTAATCAGCACGTAACCGATCGCTCGATCTATCTCTTGCCCTGAATTTGGCTGGGCTGGTTGGTTCACCGATCGGCTTGCCAACTGTCGCTCATTCGCGTTGCTGAAACTATAATTCTGGGGGGAATAGGCAGAGCGATCCAGAAAATCCAGGGAAGCGGAGCGATCGCTTTGCTCATAAGAAATATCTAGATCAGCTAAAGTCTTTGAATCGTCTAGATTGCATGGCTCCTCTGACTTATGGGTATCTTCTAAATTATCTGATTGGTCTGGCTCCAGATAAATTAACCAAGCCTCACCTAAGCGATCATCATTGACTAATTCCGTGATCGCCCTGATCGTTGCGGTGGTAAAAGGATGGCGATCGCAGTGATGAAACTCCCCAACCAACTCAACTAGCGCATCAATATGAATAAACTCGACCGATTGATAGGTTAATTTCATCGTAATCCTGGTTACTAACCGGCGTTAAACAGATCTTAGTAATCGGTAATTGGCAATCGGTAATCCATCCTTAGTGTTATTTCAATCAAGATGTTGTGCAAGTGATAATCTAATTACTCTGATCAATCAGGCATTCATACCAAATAAGTCTCTTGAAAATGCATTAGCCTGCTATGCCAGGAGATCGCCACAGGGATCAATTGCAACCATAGCGATCGCCTCAACAACCATTTATGACTAATTATGACTAAATTATGACTAAGGCTTTTTGCCAATTAGCTTGAGATAACCCAGATAAGCCACAAATAGCAATCCCGCCAGAATCAATAAAAAATAGCTAAAGGGAATATAGGAAAATAAAATAATCCGAATTCGTCCCAAGATCCAGGACAGCACCAGAAAAGCGCCAGCGATCGTTGCCAGCCCTTGCAAAGCCCGGTAGGCAGGCACAGTCAGCAGCGGCACCCGTTTTGAAGCCACCCAAACCGAACTGGCCAGGTAATAGGGTGGTGCGAATAGGAGCAAAATATCTGCCTCCTTAACCACCCGCTCCCAACCACCAGTGTTGGTGGCATAGGCCAAATAACCAGCCCACAGCAGCAAGCTGGTCACCGCAAAGCCGATATTAACACTGAGCAAAAATGGTTCCTCTCGCCGCCCTGGAATCAATGCACAAATTAGCCAGGTGAACCAGGGAGCCAACAGGATCGCCACCAAAATTGGCATCCGGTAGACTACTAATCCTTGGAAAAAATCACCAACAGTCATGGGAATTACTCGTTTACTTTAATACCCAAAATTTGCCGAATCATCCGCTTGTCTTGATCGGGCCAGGCATAGCCATAGATATCATAGACACGGCGCAAAACTTCCTTTAGCTCTAGCTCAGAATTACCTAAATTATGCTGGCTGCCACTAGAAAGCTCAGCAATTAAGCGATCGGCCTGTTTGACCGCCTCTTCGCCCACCAGATCAGTTTCAGTAAAAGGATTTGCCAAAAGCCCTTGCATGGCCATCGCTGCAAATAATTCTCGCTTGGTCAACTCTTCCATTGGTTTGGCTTTCTTGGCGAACTAGGTGCAAATAATCGATCGATTAGGGCGGCTCAGGGGGCTAAGGCCGCTAAGATATTTGCTGAGGTACATGAGGTACAACACACATATTATGGATACAGCAGCCAGCAGCGATAAATTTAACGGTTAGTGCTGCTGCTTTTGGCGCAAGCTAGTAATCAGAATAATCGCCAGCGTGATTGTGGTGAGTGGCAGCACAAACACCAACATAATTGTATTAAAAGCGGCTAAGGATTGATGATCGGAAGCATTCAGGAATAAATAGAGGGTATAGGCAATATAGTAGGCTAAAAACAGAATACCTTCCCAGCGCTCGATTTTATAACCGCTGAAAAAGATCGGCAAGGCGGCGATCGCCACTGCAATCATCACCGGAATATCAAAGGTGAGGGCAGGTTGTGAAACAGTGATGCCATTGGGGGTAATGATGCTGCAGATGCCAAGTACCAGCAAAATATTAAAAATATTGCTACCCACCACATTGCCCACCGCAATATCCTTTTCCCCCCTTAGGCTAGCGGCCAGAGCCGTAGCGATCTCCGGCAGCGAAGTCCCCACCGCCACGATCGTCAAGCCAATCACCAGTTCATCCACACCAATTTGTTGGGCAAAGGCGATCGCCCCATTCACCAGCCAGCGCGAACCCAGCACCAGGCATAATAATCCCACCACCACAAAACCTAAATATTTACCCAATCGGGACAACAATTTAAATCGATAACGACGCATCGCAGCCCGGACTGCCCCAGGATATATAACAGGTTCACCAGCTAGTTTACTGGGCTGAACTAATCTTGAATTTGCTGGCTCTCCTTGCAAATCCTGAACACCATGTTCACTGGTCTCTGACCCTATATTCTCAGACTTCTCAGCCTCTTCAACCTCAGAAGCCTCAGAAGCCTCAGAAGCATGGGGCTGGCGCTGCCGAAAACTGTAATAAAGGGTGAACGCAGTGTAGGCAACTGCTCCCAAGCACAACACCGCACCATCAAGTCGATTGATCTTGCCATCAAGCCCCATGAACAGAAGCAGCAAAGACAGAGCGATCATCAATGGTACATCTAAGCGCACTAGCTGTTTGGAAACGGCCAAAGGAGCAACCGTAGCCGAAATTCCCAACACCAATAACACATTTGCAATATTGCTACCCACCACATTGCCGATCGCCAAATTTGAATAACCATTAAATGTTGAGCTAACACTAACCGCTACCTCAGGCGCGCTCGTACCATAGGCCACCACCGTTAGTGCCACTACCAGCGAGGAGATCCCCAACACCCTGGCAATGCTACCTGCTCCTTTAACCAGAAATTCTGCCCCCACCACCAGCAGCACAAATCCAGCTATGAATAAAATAATTGTGATCAGGTTCATTAAATAATTAAGCAACAACAAATAAAGCTAATAAATATTCATTAGCAATCACCTTGATCAGGCAAAATCTCTAAGCAAAAACGAATACAAACGAATATAAGTGAATATGAGCCTATATGACGAATATACGAATATTGCAAATTCATGTTGCTGGGTAGACATTTTGATCGGCTCGCAATGGCATAGTGCCGCTTGACTCCTAGAAAAATTTCCACATGTCTAGTTCAGAAGCAATCAAAACGCAATCAAAACGCAATCAAAATCAAGTTGCCACTATGGCTCATTTTAGACCAGTGTTTAAGTTGCTAATTCAACCCCAATTTAAACTTAACCTATCCAGGGAATTATTTTGGATCACCGATCGCCCCTGAGCAGGGATCGGGTTGGCAGCAGTTTGGGCAAAATCAAATTAATTGATCTAAATCCACTCTTTAGGTTGAACCTAATTGAGCAGAGATCGGGTAAAAATTAACAGTGGGCAATTGAATGATAAAACTGATTAGTTAGGTTTAAGTAAAAACATCTGGTCATTGGGATTCTTGCCAAAAGTTTAGTGCCTTTAACTTAATTAGTTTGATTTGATTAGTTTGATTTGATTTGTCTGCGTAGCCCCTCCCTCACCTCCAACCACAGCGATCAATATATTTGAAAATATCTAACCAAATATCTAACCAAATATCTACCCATTGCAGCCAACCCTATCAATTTGTGATTTGTGTCAAGAAAGTTGAACCTAGAAGTGCCATCGCTACAGCTATTACGATCGCCACAGGTTGGCGCTGAGCCTAATTCAAGCGATCGCCCTTTGGCTAGTCATGCCGCCGATCCGAGTATTTTTCTATCGTTAGTGGTGCCCACCTACAATGAAGCGGCCAATGTGGGCAATCTGGTGCGGACAATCTGCACCCTCCTCGATCGCTATTTGCCCGATCGCTATGAATTGATCATCGTTGACGACAATAGTCCCGATCGCACCTGGGAAAAGGCACAAACCCTGCAACCGGATTATCCACAATTGGTGGTGATCAGGCGACAGCAGGAACGAGGTTTGGCCACGGCAGTGATTCGCGGTTGGCAACAGGCTCAGGGTAATGTTTTGGGTGTGATCGATGGGGATTTGCAACACCCACCGGAAGTTTTGCAAAAATTAATTACCGCGATCGCAGCAGGGGCAGATCTGGCCGCGGCCAGTCGCTATGCCGGTGATGGCGGTGTCGGTAGCTGGAATGGGGTGCGCCAGTTTCTATCGCGGGGGGCGGTGCGTTTGGCATTGTGGATTTTGCCAGAAATCACCTCGCGCCTGTCTGATCCAATGAGTGGCTATTTTCTGGTGCGGCGCGAAGCGATCGCCAATCAACCACTCGATCCAATCGGCTACAAGATTTTGCTAGAGGTGATGGGGCGGGGCAGAATCGATCGGGTGGCGGAGGTGGGCTACACCTTTGCGGAACGCCAGGAAGGTGAGAGCAAGGTAAGCTGGCAGCACTACCAAGAATTTATTCGCCATTTACTGCGGCTGCGGTTTGCGACTGGTAATGTCCCAGTGGGCAGAATGGGGCGATTTTTGCGGTTTTGCCTGGTGGGCTTTAGCGGCGTATTCGTCAATATTTTTGGCTCATTTTTACTGATTCGCTATGCCGGATTGGGCAAAATAACTAGTAAAACCATTGCCGTAGCGGTGGCGATCGTTAATAACTTCATTTGGAATGATGTTTGGACTTTCAGTGATGCTAGCAAATTCTATACCGGCTGGCGATCGCGGCTGGTGCGATTTTTGCGGTTTAGCTTTGCCTGTGGTTTGGGGGCTCTAATTGACATTGGCATTTTTGCTTTGTTAGATCACTTCGGGATGCCCTGGTTGGCGGCGAACCTGATTGCGATCGCTGGCTCAACGGCCTGGAACTATCTGATTAACTTGAAGTTTAATTGGAAGACGAAATAGTCCCGCAAGCCATGAACTTAAGCATGAATTTAAGTCAAAATTAATTAAGACCCCGATCACTATGGCTAAAGCCAGGAAAATTCCCTTTAGTCGATGTGTCGAAGTCTTGCTTTTTAGCGATCGCTGATGTCACTTGATCACCCTGAATCCACCAGGTTATATTTCACGGCTGCTTAATTGCCGATCCTAGTTGGTTACATATCGGCGACAACAACAGCTAGCTAACTAAAGTTAATTAGCCAATGGATTATTCTCAATCAAGCCACCACCCAGCAGTAGATCGCCATCGTACCAGACCGCTGCTTGTCCTGGTGTAATACTAAACTGCGGCTCGTCGAAGATAATCCGGGCGCGATCGCCTGCCAGGGGCATCACAGTCGCCATTGCCGGAGTGGAACGATAACGGATTTGTACTTCGGCGCGGATCGGGCTCTCGGTTGGGGCGATCGATACCCAGTTAATCAATCGCACCATGCATTCTTTGGCCTGGGCACTGCCACGATCGCCAACGATCACTTCATTTTTGCCCGCATTAATCGCCACCACATACAATGGGTGTGCCGCCGCAATGCCTAGTCCTTTCCGTTGGCCGATCGTATAGTGATGGATGCCATCGTGTTCACCCAGAACCTGACCAGTCGTATCCACGATCTTGCCCTTCTGGTTATTGATATATTTATCCAGAAAGTCGCGCATCGAGCCGTGGGATTCTACCAAACAAAGATCCTGGCTTTCCGGCTTAGTGGCAGTGGCCAGATCAAATTCCGCCGCAATCTGACGGGTTTCAGCTTTGGTCAGTTCGCCCAGGGGGAACAAACAATGTCCCAGTTCAGTTTGGGGCACTTCATAGAGAAAATAGGATTGATCCTTGTTGCGATCGACCGCCCGCCGCAGTTGAACGCGCCCAGTTTGGGGATTTTGGCTAATTCTGGCATAGTGCCCCGTAGCGATCTTGTCAATGCCAAGGCGATCGTGGGCATAGGTAAGCATTGGCCCAAATTTGACCGCCCTATTGCAGCGCGAACATGGCAATGGCGTGATCCCAGCCTGGTAGCCAGTCACCAGATAATCAACAATATTCTGGGTAAAGTTATCGCGGATATCGACAATTTCATGGGGAACGCCCAATTGCTCGCAAATCTTGGCCGCATCCACCATTCCTTCGGAGCAACATTGTCCCTTACCTTTCATTAGCCACAGGGTGAGGCCAGTTACGGCATAGCCTTGATCATGTAAGATCGCCGCCGTCACTGAACTATCAACCCCACCGGATAAACCTACTACTACTTTTTCTGCCATGTTTCTATGTCGCTTTTCTAGCGCTTTAAGGTAGCTTTAGCTCTATGTATGTCTTACCCAAATTCCAATTACCTAGCTTAACTGATGTAAGCCGATATAATTAAGTCGCATTAGCCATGCCTGGGTTGACAGCTAATCGATCGATGACCAATTGGCTAATGTTAAATAGATTTTAAATAAACTTAGGTAGGAATGCGGGAGCGCAAACACAAGATCTAGGCAAATCTAGCCGAATCTGGCCGATCGGAGCCGTAATCCAGATTCATCTATCCATTAGTTAGCAAGTTAGCAATTAAATTTTATCGCTAATGCTCAATTACGATCGCCTCTACCATAGTAACCAAAATATTAATCTATATAGCAGCCCTGATTTGCAGGAATTGGTTACCCAAGTAGCTGGGGGGCTTTGCTTACAAGTTTTAAGTGATTTACCTGATCCCTTGGCAGATATCCAAAAACCAATCCAGGTGCAATTATTGGCCGATGCCTATGTTGGTTATCTTAATCCGATCGATCGGCACAAATTAATCGCAATCGCGTCTGAGGATCTTGATGCCTATCGGCCACTAGCATTAACCAGATCCGAGATTGAGTCACGCATTGACCAGGCGATCGCCTTTGCAAAAGTAGCAATGGCATGTCCAAATGAATATCTTTGGGGTGGCACGGTTGCCCCAAATTATGATTGTTCTGGACTAGTGCAGGCTGCCTTTGGCTCAGTGGGGGTGCAACTACCCCGTGATTCTTATCAGCAGGAAGCTTTCCTAGAACCGATCGAGATCGCTAAACTAGAGCCAGGAGATTTGATCTTTTTTGGCAGCACCACTAAAACTAACCATGTGGCGATCTATCTAGGTGCAGGGCAATATATCCATAGTTCCGGCAAAGATAGTGGCCGCAACGGTATTGCGATCGATTGCCTGGCCGGTGGCGATCCGATCGCCAGCAAGTATGCCGCTCAAATTCGTGGCGCTGGTCGGATTAACCATTGCTATCAGGGTGTTTGGCAAGCAGCAGCGTTTTAGAATCTTTGAGAGTAAGGCACAAAGGCGCAACAATTGATTGACAAGACTGGAGGGGAGTATGCCATATCTAATTCAAGATCCCGACTCATCCGATGAACGAGTATATAACCTGCATAGTGGCTCAAATAGCCTGGGACGAGGCTATGACAACAGCATTGTCGTGCTAGACAATCACAAGAGCCTTTCGCGTCACCATGCTGAAATTATAGTTACTGGCGATCATGCCACCCTGACCGATCTGAACAGTCGCAATCACACCTTTGTCAACAATCGACGCATCGATCGAGCCGAATTAAAAGATGGTGA
This sequence comes from Pseudanabaena sp. PCC 7367, assembly GCF_000317065.1. GTDB lineage: Bacteria > Cyanobacteriota > Cyanobacteriia > Pseudanabaenales > Pseudanabaenaceae > Thalassoporum > Thalassoporum mexicanum. Next base: position 2,275,736 of record NC_019701.1, on the reverse strand, counting down.
CCTGGTCAGGTGTGGTGATGTGGTGTTTAAATTTTTGCAAGACCGCGAATTTCCCACCTCCCCTACGGCCAAACCCACGGTGCCGCCAGCGAATGAGAAAGCGCCAACGCCTACGCCAACGCCAATGATTGCTAAGTTGTCCGGCGAGCATGATGATGACGATGACGAGGAAATTGAATCACCAGCCGGACTATCGATCGTGCGGCAAATATCGCCTCAGCAAAGTCGCGTCGAGATGCAAGACTTGCTCAACCCCGCAGCCAATCCCACCACCCAGGGCTCAATTTTAATGCTGCGGCAGCAAGACAGCAATCAGCGTGCCGTAGATAAGCTGCAAATTTTATTGGAAGTGAGTAAGTTATTGTCGGAGCCAGATGAGCTAGAACCATTGCTAGATAAGATTCTGGTGCTGCTATTTAACATTATGAATGTGGATCGGGCGGCGATCCTACTGGTCGATCGAGCCACCGATAAGCTGGAGCAAAAGGCAGTCAAAACCCGCACCGGTACTGCTACGGCGGCAAGATTCTATAGCAAGCGGATTACTAATTATGTGCGGCGGCATGGCGATGGCGTGTTAATTGCCAATGCTTCGATCGATGAGCGGTTTAATCTCTCCGAATCGATTGTGCAACAGGCGATCCACAGTGCCATGTGTGTGCCGATGAACCCACGCGATGAAGTGATTGGCGTGATGTATGTGGATAATTTATCTCGTTGTGATGTCTATTCAGAAGAGGATTTAGATTTCCTAGTGGGGTTGGCCAACCAGGCAGCGATCGCGATTAGCAATTACCAGCTCTATCAGGATATGCAAACCGAAGCGATTATGCGCGACAAGCTAGAGCGCTTTTTTCCCAGAGCGGTTAGCCAGAAGCTACGCGAAGAAGGCAACCTGGAAATTGTTGACACTGAGGTGACCGCCCTGTTTTGTGACATTAGCAGCTTTACGGAAATGTCCTCAAAGATGGAACCGCGCCAGGTGATTGAAATGCTGAATGAGTATTTTAATTTAATGGTGGAAGATATTGTGTTTAAGTACGAGGGCACTTTAGAGAAATATATTGGTGATGCGTTGTTGGCGGTTTGGGGTGCGCCCTATAGTGAAACGGATGATGCCGATCGAGCGATCCATGCGGCGATCGATATGCAAAAAGCAGTGGGCATCCTCAATCAACAATGGGCAAGTCGGCGTAATTTAGAAATTAAAATTCACATTGGCCTCAATTCAGGCATGGTGGCAGCCGGTAACATTGGCTCAGATAAGTTAATTCAATATGCCACGATCGGCGATACGACCAATGTGACCAGTCGCATTTGCGGCGTGGCTCAGGCCGATGAAATTGTGATTGCCCAGTCCACCCTGGAACGAATTAGCGATCGGAGCTTAAAATTTGAAAAGATGGATCTGGTTAGGGTGAAAGGTAAGGCAGAACCGCTACAGTTATATAAAGTGCTGTGGTAAGAATTGAAGACAGCGATCTAGAAGCTTCTACATATCTGCAGCTAAGAATATAATCATCAGAAGTATCAGCTAAGTATGTAAGTAGCTAATTAAGCATAATAAATAGCTAATAAGTATATAAATAGCTAAATTCAAACCATATGCTGGCTCAACTTAGAATCCAAATTTAGAGCGATCGCACCAATTTAAATCTATGGCCTGATCTAATTCGTACCTGATTCGTGTCTAATTCTGGGCAGTTCTGCAGCTAGATTGTTAGTTAATTAACCATTACCATTAATCACAGAAATATAGGAAATCGGTAAACACGCTGTGTCGCATACCTTTTTAATGGAAACAGGCAGATGGACGCTGGAGGGCTTTTGGCTTGATGGCGATCGGATGCCGATTCCGGTCACAGGCAGAACCCTGGTGGGCTGGTCAAAGGATGACTGGTTTACGATGGTCACGAAGCTTACTTTCCCCAACAGTGCCAAAGAAGATATCACAATGGCCTATAAAGGCCGAATTGATGTGGATGAGCGTCGCTTTACCTTTGTGTTGCAGCATAGTGCCCTGGGTGAGAAAAGGATTGAAGGCGAGGGCTGGGTTGGCCCAGAATCGATCGTGCAGCGCTATTGGGTGATGGATGACAATATGATGCGCAGTGGTTTTCAATCTACTTACAAAAAAGACGATCAGCACTATCATCTTTCCAGTTGCATTGTTTCGGGTTCCTATCTCTCTAGCACAATGGAGGCGCTGCTCACCCGCTATGCTGGCTCTGCCTGAGACTAAGACCTGAAACCAAACCAAAAAGTTAGCTATGTAGCCATCGATCGCCACAAAGCCAGCTAAAATTACATACAGGTCTTGCCCAAGCTGGTTTTAACTGACAAAGTTTTAACTACAGTCTTGGGTTAATTAGTGAGAATTTTTAGATGCTTAGTAACAGCGATCGCGTCCAGGTTTTAAGTGAAGCTCTGCCCTATATGCAAAAGTTTGCGGGGCGCACCATTGTGGTTAAATATGGCGGCGCGGCGATGAAGGAAGCCAGCCTGCGCGAGCAAGTGATGCGCGATGTGGTGTTCATGTCGATCGTGGGCTTGCGGCCAGTGCTGGTGCATGGCGGTGGCCCGGAAATTAATACCTGGTTGGGCAAGCTGAATATTGAGCCACAGTTCATTAATGGCTTGCGGGTGACCGACGAAGCCACTATGGATGTGGTGGAAATGGTGCTGGTGGGTCGAGTCAACAAGCAGATCGTAAATATGATCAATATGGCTGGCGGCTCGGCGGTGGGGCTCTGTGGTAAAGATGGAAATTTAATTTGTGCGCGGACCCAAGGGCGCGAGGAAATAGGGTTTGTAGGTGAAGTATCTGGGATCGATATCAAATTAGTCGATACGCTGATTAAGGCTGGCCATATTCCGGTTATTTCCAGTGTGGCCGCCGATGATAAGGGGCAATCCTATAACATTAATGCCGACACCGTGGCTGGAGAGATCGCCGCTGCCCTGGGAGCCGAAAAGCTGATTTTGCTAACCGACATTCCTGGCATCCTGCAAGATTACAAAGATCCTGGCACCCTGATTCGCAGCCTCAGCATTCAGCAGGCCAGAGGCTTGATCGAAGAGGGCATTGTGGCCGGGGGCATGATCCCAAAGGTGCAATGCTGCGTGCGATCGCTAGCCCAGGGTGTTGGCGGCGCGCATATTATTGATGGACGGGTGTCCCATTCTTTGCTATTGGAAATTTTCACCAACAGTGGCGTTGGCACTATGCTGGTTGCATCCGAGAGTAATGTTTCAAGCTGCTACATTTAGGGCGATCGCCAGATGGGCAGTCGATCACTTTGCAAATATTTGCTATACCTGAGCCAGCTTTAGGGTGCCGTGCTTGAGTGAAGGCATTTGCTTGCGGATTTGATCGATTTGCATGGGATTGATTTCCGCGATCGCCACTCCCGGTTTATCCCCCGCATCCGCCAACACTGTGCCCCAGGGATCAACGATCATGGCATGGCCGTGGGATTGCCGCAACGCATTGTGATAGCCCACCTGAGCCGGAGCGATCACATAACTGGTATTTTCGATCGCCCTGGCCTGGAGCAGCACTTTCCAATGAAACTTACCGGTATAGGCAGTAAATGCAGCGGGCACTAATAAAACATTGGCACCATTCAAAGCCAAATGGCGGTATAGCTCTGGGAAGCGAATATCATAACAAACCGAAAGCCCCAACCCACCAAGATCGGTCGATCGATATACGATTGGTGGTTGATCGCCTGCTAGCACTGTTTCCGACTCCCGATATGTATTGCCATCGGGTAGATCCACATCAAACAAATGCATTTTCTGGTAGCGAGCCAGTTCTTGTCCTTCGGCACCAATCAGAACGGCGGTGTTATAGACCTTGGTGGGGCGATCGCCATTACTTGCATTACTCACCCCATTGCCATTACTTTCACTGACCGGCACCGGGAAGCCACCGCCCAAGAGCGTGATGCCATAGCGCTTAGAAGTATCAACCAAAAACTTATAGCTAGCATCAGAGATAGTTTGTGCCTGGGTGGTTTTGGCATCCTCATCGCCCAAGAATGAGAAGTTTTCCGGTAAGCACACTAGCTCCGCACCCCGATTGACCGCCATTTGCACCAGGTCTTCCGCCTGGGCTAAATTTCGATTCAAGTCCGGCACACTTGTCATCTGGATTGCAGCAGCTAAATATGGTTTCATGGGCACTTTCTGGGTCTTTGGCTTAAGTTATTAGGTTAATTTGCAATAGTTGCTAATATTTTTAAAATCGTGCCAATTGGGACATGGCTGATTTTATCTCTAAGCTAGATATTACACTGGCTGCAGCCCCTTAGTTGTTACGAAAAGTTATCAAACAAAAATAGGCTTGTGCTATGGCGCAAGTGCCTTCCTGGGCAATCAGCGATCGTGGTGGTGATTAAGAGCGAAAAAGCCAAGCCACAGAGCAGCGCTCCAGCTTTAGCAATAATTGACCATTATTCCTGGGGTGGCTGAGGACGCTTTAGCACCATATCCGGTGAGATTGACTCTGAATCAGGATCAGGTTCAGGTTCAGACTGCTGATCATTATCTACTTGATCAACCGTTTCGGATTGATTAGCTGCCGACTCTTCTGGAGATTCTGGAGATTCTGAAGTTGCCCACAATTGTTCTGCTGTTTCTGGCTCCGCTGCTTCTGCATCACTAATGCCAGCATCATTAGCATCATTGGTTTCAGGAGTAATCGTCTCGTCTATTTCGTTTGTCTCGTTTGTAGGCGCGATCGGCTCAACTGCTTCTGGTTCAGCAATTTCTGGCTCGGTTGCTGGATCAGATTCAATCGGCGGATCAACCATTACCGGGACTGGTGGCAGATCCTGAGGATCGGTGTCCTCGGCTATTTCTGCCTCTACCTCACTGGTAGTGACATCATCCACCCAATTATCGGCATCATCTGAACCGTCCAGATCGCTTGATTCTGGCTCACCTGGCGGCTCGATCGCTGGGCTATCTTCCACCTCGGCATCTAAATCCGAATCGATATCTGAATCGATATCTGAATCGATCGGTGCATTGGGTGGTTCTGCCGCAGAACTCACTCCACTAGATTCACTAGCATCATTAGATTCATTAAGCAAATCATCCAATTCATCCCACTCAGCCTCAGCCTCTTCGGACTTGGCTTCTGTTTCTGGGGATGTGCTGGCACTAGCTGCTGCTGGTTCTTCTATCTCTGGCGTAACCTCAGGCTCAGCCGCTTGACTCACTGCAGTAGATTCAGATGTACTATCTGGTTGATTTTCAGGTTGAGTTGACTGCACCGCACCCTGGCCAGGAATTAATGCCACCACCTTGGCAATTATTTGGGATATGGGTGAATCTTCGGCCAGCAGTTGGTCGAGCTTTTGCTTGATCGTATCGATCGGCGATCCTTTTTTCGTTACTGCCCCAATATCAGAATCAGCATCAACATCAGCATCAGGTGCAACGGATTGATTAGGCGTTGGCGATCCAGCTTGTTCATCCCCATAGGGCGGCTCCAGCAACTCGACCGTGGTATTCTCAATTTCCCGCTCACCAGGCAAAGCAATCAACGCCGATTCAAATAATTTAGGCGATCGCTGCCCCACCACCAAAAAACTCTTCGCCACATCCGCCGGATCAAATGGCTGCACTGCCATAAACTCACTGGCAGGCATAATCAAAATCCGCGCCGCCGCGATCCCCGCCTGCAACAGAAACACACTAACCGCAAAGAACACCAGTGCCCACAGCACCCCCACCAGTCGCAACGCCGCTGGCAGGAAAGTCATGGATGCAGCAAGGGGGGCAGCGATGTAGATTTGCCGAAAGACTACATACAAAAACACACCCACCACGATCGCTACCCAACTAGTAGCATAGCTTTTGAGCAGCGCTAATACCCGCAGTTGATTGTCTTCTAGCTTGTCGGCAGGGCGATACTTGATCCAGAGGCTGTAGGGAAACATCGGTTGGCTACTTTGCAACCACACCGACAGGGCGATCGGCGGCAAACCCAGCAAGGTAATTTCCAGCCAGGCCGGAAATACCGGATCGCCAACCGCCAACCCCAACATGCTGAGCACGAGGGTGAGGGGCACGGCAGCGATCGCAGCCACATGAAACCATAGGAATGGATCGCGGCGCTGATGGGTGAGGCTGAAGTTTGGTGGCAACATAATTCGGTGATTATCCTCAGGCTATATTACGGGCTTAACCAAAATATAATTATCAAAATCAAAACTAGTTTGGTTAAATTGGCTAAAGCAGCGATCGCTAGTTATAACTGGCTTGATTTTGGTGGCAAGAACCTAGCTGAATATATCAACTTCAATCAACTTTTAGGGCTTGAGCTGATGTGAAATCTAGCGCGACTAGATTTGCGATCGGGGCTTTGGGGAAGCTATAAACTAAATTACCTAATAAACTAATGCCCAAATTACCAGGTTTAATTTTATCTGCCTATTTATATGTTGATTTATATGTTGATTTATATACCAGAGTTGGCGAATTTTGCTTAACTGATCGCTATTTATATGCAGTGCTAATTAGCGATCGAGTTTTAAATTAGCTTAGTTTATGTATTTAGATCTAACTTGCTTGACTCAATAACTGAATTAAGCCGATCGACTTTTTTGATCAACTATTCTGATCAATATTAGATTAGAGCCTAGTGATCTTGAGGCTTTGGGCAAGAATCATTGCGGCTATTTTGCGCTAACGTTATTCCTACACAAGTCAAGGATGGAAACAAGAACATCACGATCGCAATCGTTACTTGAGCATTTGGACCAGCAGTCTGGTTACTTCGCAGCTTGATTACCTGAATGCTAAAAGCAAAATCAGATCAAATTCTCAGATCTTCAAGATCACCCATACCAACCAAACAAGCAGGAAATAGTTACAAACATTCTTATGCTTTTACTTCGGCAGAGCATTCTACTTCGGCAGATTATTTGACCAGAGATGAGCCATGTTGAAATTCTATTGCTGGCCTGTTAGTCTCCCTTAATCAACATACTCAGACTTAATCGACATACTCAGGATTAGCACCGATCGTATATTTACCCAAAATCTCACGACTCCGTCGGGTAATATCTTCAGGCCCTTCGATCAACAAAATATATTCACCCCGCCGCAATCGCTTCCGGCAAATAATCGAAGTATTGCTCTTGAACAGCAATCCATATAGCGTCCCCAATAGCACCCCCAAGCCGCCGCCCAACAGGCCAAAGACGATCGCCATCGCCACAACAATAAACTGGGGTGAGTATTTAGCTACATAACTCATACTCAGAAACTTCATCTGTTCACTATACAGAACAAAAATAAGCGCGCCGATCGCCATCCCCGCCACTCCCAGAAACAGGCTCATGTATCTTGCATAGTGCCATGCCATCCGCTTTGGCTCAAGCAAGCCAACACTTTCTGGACTGCTATAGCCTTCTCCCACCAGGGCTAGATTTTGAGGTGGGATGCCGTGGGATCGCATTAAATACATGTAAGCTTGAAAAGCCGACGATTCATCGGGTAGAAAAGCAATGATCAGGTGGGAGTTTTTAGGTCGCGTTAAGGTCACGGTTACGCCTACGCTTACTTGGGTTCAAGAGGACAAATAAAACGGATTAATACTGGTCAATACAGATTGATCAAGATGAAAGCAGAAAATTAGGCTACTCAGTACATATTCAAGGGCATAGAGACTCTTGGCTGCTAATTAAATTTTAATAGTTTTAACTAACTGAGAACTAATGAGTGTGGCTAACTACACTTCATTATCGCCCAGGATTAAGTATTCCAAATTAAGCAGTAAAGTAATACACCACTCAATGAAATTCTACAAAATTTGGGAGCCATACGGGGCAAGGTGACAGATTAGTTTAAGGAAATAGTTAAGCTGTTAATAATTTGTATTGATGCTGTTTATTTAGGAGTAAATGAGGTTCGTGGCCGATCGCCCCAATAATCAAACTGCCCCCCGCAAAAAAGCCAACAAAAAAGCCAGTGGAAAAACCAGCAAAAAAGCCAGAACGCTGGAGATTTTAAGCAGGCTCAAGGATTTATATCCCGATGCTACTTGCAGTCTGGATTATGAAACCCCGGTGCAATTACTGGTGGCAGTAATATTGTCAGCGCAATGTACCGATCGCCGTGTAAATATGGTTACACCTGGGTTATTTGCTCGCTTCCCCGATGCGGAAGCACTGGCGGCGGCCGATCTAGACGAGCTAATGGAATTGGTGCGATCGACTGGTTTTTATCGCAACAAGGCCAAAAATATTCGCGCCACTGGTGAAATGCTGATGAGTCAGTTTGGTGGGCAGGTGCCCCAAACGATGGCCGAACTAACCCAATTGCCAGGGGTAGCCCGCAAAACCGCTAACGTGGTGCTAGCCCATGCATTTAATATCAATGCGGGGGTAACGGTGGATACCCATGTAAAGCGCCTAACCAAGCGCTTGGGGCTTACCAAACATGATGATCCGCTCAAGGTGGAGCAGGACTTAATCAAGCTTTTACCGCAACCGGATTGGGAAAACTGGTCGATCCGCTTGATCTATCATGGCCGTGAGGTTTGTGATGCGCGTAAACCCGATTGCGATCGTTGCTCATTGGCAGATATCTGCCCTTCAGCAGGAATGATTGTGTCTAGTCGGGCTGGACAGACTAAAGCTAAGCAGGTCAGCCAGAAGCAGAAGGATAGTAAGACTGCTGCTAAAAAGACTAAAACTACTCAAACATCTAAAGCTACTAAAACAACTGGGGTGAGTAAGAAAAATCAGGCACAGCGATCGCCTAAAAGAGTAAAAAAATCTAGCTCTAAAGCAACCTCATAATGCTCTTTCAATAAAGACAATGATATTGGGCAAGATCGGTGAACCATTTAATAATTAGCCTGGACGATTACTATTCTTGAAAAAGAGGTCTCTTACTCCTGCATGCTCATTTATGCTCTAAAGCTAATTCATGAGTGGTATGGAGATAAGGATTTTTAGCAACATTCTTGAGTCAGTCTCACTCCTATGGCCAGATATGATTACAAATGCAGCAATATCATCTAATTTAAACCGCTAGATCATGTCTTTTCCCCAACCACCTGGCTTAATTGTGGTGCTAGGAGCCACTGCCACCGGCAAAACCAGCATTGCGATCAAGCTAGCGCAGGAGTTCAACTTACCGATCATCAGCGCTGACTCCCGTCAGGTCTATCGACATTTTGACATTGGCACTGCCAAACCAAGCCAGACCGAGCAGGCTGCGATCCCACATTTTTTGATTGACATTGCAGAGCCAGACCAGACCCTAACCCTGGCCGAATATCAACAGCAAGCCCAGGCGTTGATTGCCAATTTTCATGATCAGGGCATTACGCCAATTTTGGTGGGTGGCAGTGGTTTATATCTTAAATCGGTGATCGCAGGAATGCATATCCCCAGGGTTGCACCGCAAGAAGAGTTAAGGGCACAGTTGATCGCACTGGATCAGACCTATTGCTATCGCCTCCTCGAACAGCTTGATCCCATTAGCGCGGCCAAGATTAATATTCACGATCGGATCCGCACGATTAGAGCGCTGGAGATCTTTTATGTTACTGGCAAGCCTCGATCGCAATTGGAATATAACGATCCGCCTGCTTACCCGATCTGCCAGATTGGCATGAAAGCAGCCACGATCGAGCAACATCGCCAATGGATTAGTAATCGGGTCGAATGGATGCTGAACCAGGGCTGGTTAGATGAGATCCAACAAATCCAGGCCAGATATGGCGATGATTTACCATTACTAAAAACCTTGGGTTATGCCGAAATGAGCAGCTACCTAGCCGATCGCCTGGATTTAGCAACGGCTAAGCAGCAAACTATTATTCATACCTGTCAATTTGCCAAACGGCAGCGTACCTGGTTTCGGGGCACTAACAACAGCTTTGGCAAAATCCATTGGCTGGATAGTGACTCAGGTGATCTGGCGATCGCCAATCTAGCTGATTTGATCCATAACCGAGAAAATTGGCAGATACATACCGACAATAATTGAACCGACCATGCCCCCCAGCACCAGGATCATAATTGGTTCCATTAAGCTAGTTAGCGCTTTGACCGCCTCTTCTACTTCGTTTTCGTAGAAGTCAGCAATTTTCATCAGCATTTTGTCCAGCTCACCGGTTTCCTCACCAATCATCAGCATTTGCACAGCCATTGGTGGGAACACATCTTCTTTTTCGATCGCGGTAGAAATCAACCCACCTTCGCGCACCGCCTGACGTGCTTTTTCCAGGGCATTGGTAATTACCTGGTTACCGGAGGTTTCACCACAAATATCAAGGGAGCTTAAAATCGGCACGCCAGCCCTAGAGAGGGAACCAAAGGTGCGCGAGAAGCGGGCAACGGCAGTTTTGACCACCAGATCGCCAAAGAGTGGCAACTTGAGGAAAATGCCATCCATATATAGCTTGCCCGATGGGGTTTTATACCACCAGCCATAGACGAAGGAGAAAATGGTTAAGCCGATCGGTACGATCAATACCTGCGGACTACGCAAGAAGTCACTAATATTTACCAGCATCTGGGTAAAGGCTGGCAATTCACCACCAAGCTGCTCAAATACGCCCGAAAATACCGGAATAATAAAAATACACATGGCCAGGAAGATCCCTGTGGCGATCACAGTCACTACGACCGGATAGGTCATGGCGGACTTGATTTTATTATTCAAGCGGGCGCGATCTTCTAGCAATTTGGCCAGTCGATTTAAAACATCGTCTAACACACCACCAGCTTCACCAGCTTGCACCATCGCGCAATAGAGCTTATCAAAAACCTTGGGGTGTTTGCGCAGGGCATCGGAGAAATTAGTACCCTGTTCAACGTCATCGAGTACCTCCACCAGTGCCTTCTTGAGAGTTGGGTTAGTGGCCTGATCGCTCAGCACGCCCAAACCCCTGACCATTGAAACACCAGCATTAACCAGCGTGGCTAGCTGCCTGGAAAAGATCGAGAGGTCTTTTACGCCTACGCCCTTTGTCCCCAGACTAAAGCCACCACCCTTGGCTTCTTTGATATCCAGGACAACAAAACCCTTTTGGCGCATTGTGTTACGGGCTTCTTTGACTGACTCCGCCGTAATTTCTTGCTGGGATTGCTTTCCCTGTGAATTTTTAACTGTGCATTTGTATTTGGGCATTTCCCTTTCTCCTGCGCTAATGTTTTTAGCCCTCACCAGCCGCCACTACCAGCCTGGCTCAGAATTAATTACATAACTACTTACTTACTACTTAATTAACTAACCACTATTAACTAACCACTGATCGATCGAGATTTAATTTCTTTCTTGATGTCATAGGAGCCTTTTTTGCGCACCACATTAGCTGGATTGGGGCCAACTAGACGGTGCAACTCCTCTGGACGCGAAGTCTTGGACACGGCCGATTCAAAGCTGATACTACCATCAAGGTATAGGTCTGCCAGCTTCGATTCGAGGGTCTGCATTGATTCTTTGCCACCGGTTTGAATAAAGCCATACATTTGAGCCGTTTTCCCTTCCCGAATCAGGTTGGAAATAGCCGGCGTGACGATCATAATCTCTTGCGCCATCACCCGCCCAAATTCACCAGGCTTGGGATTAACCCGAGGAATCAGGGTTTGACTCAAAACTGCCACCAGGGAGTTGGACAATTGCACCCGAATTTGTCCCTGTTGTGCAGGTGGGAACACATCCACCATCCGATCGACGGTTTGAGCCGCCGAACTGGTGTGAAGGGTGCCAAATACCAGGTGACCTGTTTCCGCTGCCGTTACCGCGAGTTGAATGGTCTCTAGATCGCGCATTTCACCAACCAGAATCACATCTGGATCTTCGCGCAATGCACTTTTGAGCGCATAGGCAAAACTCTTGGTGTCTTCCCCTACCTGGCGCTGGTGAATCACGCTCTTAACCGATTCATACACAAACTCGATCGGGTCTTCAACGGTGAGAATATGCTCAGCTCTGGTTTTGTTAATGGTTTGAATCATTGCCGCCAGGGTGGTGCTCTTGCCCGATCCAGTGGGCCCAGTCACCAGTACCATGCCCCTCGGCTTTTCTGATAAATCCCTGACGATCGGCGGTAGTTTGAGATCATCCATGTCAGGAATTTTGGCACTCAGCACCCGCAAACAAGCCGCTACGGTACCGCGATCCTTATAGACATTAACCCTAAACCGGGCTAGACCCTTAACCCCATAGGAGCAATCTAGCTCCCAGTTTTGCTCAAAGGTTTTACGCTGATTGTTGTTGAGCATGGCAAAGACCAATCGCTGCGTCTCTTCTGGGGTAAGAGGATCACGATCGGTGGCAGTTAGATGGCCACTGATCCGAATATAGGGCGGTAGGCCAGCGGAAATATGAATATCCGAGCCCTTGCGCTCGACTACCTCTTCCATCAAATCTTCAATGATGTAATCCAATACCATGACTACTTTCTTTCCTCAATTGTGATCAAACTACAGAAAGCGCTCCAAACATGAATCGATCGGGCTGTTCCCGCCACCAGCAAACTTTAATGATCATCTTGTTGATCAGATAATTCTTGGCGTAGTGCAATAGGGACATTCAATCATTTCTGGTTTCAAAATTGCATGGCAGTTCTGGCATTCCAGCGTATTTTGGCGCTTGGCGCGTTCCTCTGCCTCTCGCCCTTTGTCGGTGTAAACCACCCGCAACACTTCTTCCAGGGTTGTAGCACCGGTTCTGACCAATTCAAAGCTATAGGCCATCAGGGTTTTCATCCCTTCCTGGACTGCGATCTCCTTGATCATTTCGGTGGTCGCACCCTTATTAATTGCCACCTGCATGTTTTCGCTCATGCGCATAATTTCGTAGCAACCTACCCGTCCTTTATACCCAGATCCGCCGCATTTCTTACAAACAGATAGATTGGATTCCTGACGGGCGATCACTTCCTGGGGGCTAAGGCGATTGGCCTTATAGAAGGTGCTTTCTAGATCGGTGCGAGGTAAACCAAAGCGCTCAATATCCTCGATCGTGGGTTGATAGGGGATACGGCAAACATCACAAACCCGCCGCAATAGGCGTTGTGCCAATACACCAATCAGCGCCGTACTGGCCATAAATCGCTCTACGCCCATTTCTTCTAACCGCGCGATCGCACTGGGGGCATCATTGGTGTGCAGGGTAGTTAGTACCAGGTGACCCGTTAACGCTGCTTCGATCGCTGTTTTAGCAGTTTCTTGGTCACGGGTTTCCCCCACCAGAATTACATCGGGGTCCTGCCGCAAAAATGCCCGCAGGATCAAGGCAAAGTCCATGCCCTTGGCACGAATTACCTGACATTGAGTCAGTCCAGGCAGGTTATATTCAACCGGGTCTTCCGCCGTACTAATGTTAATTCCTGGCTCATTAACTTCTGCCAAAGCGGAATACAGAGTAGTGGTTTTACCGGAACCAGTCGGCCCAGTCACCAGAATCAGACCAAAGGGGCGCTGAGCCATACCCTGCATGATCTCTAGACTTTCTGGATCGGTGATTAGCTTGTCTAGCCCCAACTGAGTGTTGGAGTTGTCTAGAATCCGCAGCACCACTTTCTCGCCATGTTGGCTGGGGCAAGTGCTGACCCGGAAGTCAACCCGCCGCTTTTGGAACACGCGCTTGAGCTTGCCATCTTGGGGAACCCGGCGTTCCGCAATGTTTAGGTTGGAAATAATCTTAAAGCGAGCGATTACCGCGGCAGTGATGCTCTTGGGTAGGCGGCGATCGTCATTGAGGAAAAATACTTCCCGCAACACCCCATCACGGCGGAAGCGAATCCGCAAATTTTTCTCCTGGGGTTCAATGTGAATATCAGAAGCCCCTTCCTGGAGTGCTTTAACTAATATTTTATCGACCAGGTTAATGACTGGGGCAGAGTTCTCGCCGATCGCCTTGCTCAGGTCATCGCCTTCATCAACCTCACCGAGGGTCTCATCGGCAAAGGCATCATCATCGATCCGCAGCGCCTCATCATCAAAGCTTTCGCCCTTAACACTTTTGTTGACCTGGGCTTCAATAATTTGCTCTAGCAGATCGTTGAAATCTTCGCGGGTGATTACCCGGCGTTGCAAGGTCAATTCTTGCTTGCTCAATAGCATACTCAGGTCATCGATCGCCTTGAAGTTATCAGGGCTGACCATCCCCACCAACAGGGTATTGTCTTTTTTGACCAGTGGCAAAACCTCATGGTTTCGACAGGTGGACATGGGCACCACATCGGTTTCGATCAACCCAGAAATATTACTGATGTTAAATTTTTCAACATCAATATCAGGGTCAAGACATTCAAAGCCATAGAGCAACTTCAGTTCTAGCAAACGGAGCCGCTTGTAATAGCGGGCAATATCAGGTGGTAGGGCTTGGTTTAGTACCTCTTGAAGCGCTGCTAGCAAAGAAATCTCATCTTCTTCACTCTTTTCAAGGGCGCGATCGTACTGCTCTGAAGTAGCATGTCCAGACTCAATAAGTTTAGTTTCAAATGGAGTCCGCCCCCCTCTAATTAATAGAGCTTTACGGTTCTTGGTGCTACCTTGTTTCTGCTGACCTGAAGTATTCATGGGCTTACCGAGAGTCTCTTAAAAGGATGTGACTGGAGCAACTATTTATTGCCGATGATCAATCATATCCTCTTAGTCATTTGTATGAGGTGAAAGATATCACAATCAAAGGCAAATCCGGCATTTTTTTCAAGCATCAAATACGATCGAATTAAATCGAATTAAATCGAAGTAAAAGGGATTAAGCCTGGTTCGATCGATCCAACTGCTCTTAAGGTATTTGTATAGGTATTTATATAGGTATTTGTGTAGGTATTTCAGTAGGTTAGATTTATCTATAATTCTATCTGTGGAATAGGTGGTTTTGCCATCCTTTAAGTGGGGATTTTATTTTGATTGGGGCAAGTTGGACTAACAATGGAATTACTATTAACTATGTTTCCCATTTTTGGCTTGTCAGCCACCTTTTGTCCGGATTACCTCAAGGCCTAGATAGTAACTGTTTTTCTACAAAGCAGGATATTTGAATGCGCTTTTGAACTTGCTTGAAAAACCATAGTTGCCGAATTTTAGTCAAAGAGCCTTTTATTAACGCCTTATTAACGCCAGTTAGATAAAATTTGATGCAGAGCGATCGCTAAGATCACCACAGGATTTTCGATGCTCTTTAGCAACACCAGTTAGGCAGTGACAAAAATCCGACGAACTCAGGTTGGCTCGAAAGTTTGAGTAGACCTGGTTGGCAGTTCTATACTTGCAATGATATTTGGCCATAGGAGCAGAACTGGTTTCAAGGCTTTTTGATAAATTCTTTGCAAAAAATCCACTTTGCAGTATTATTTACCCATAAAAACTTAGTTAAGCAATAGAAATGGGGCAACCATGCTTTGCTACATAGTCCACCCCATCGCACCGCCCACGGCGATATTTTTTTTGGTTTACGGTATTTAAACTAATAAATACCCAGCAAATATCTAGTAAATGCTTTTATTTAGGTAGCATTCTCAGGATCATAGGTCAGCAAAGTGCCAAACTGCCCCAGAATAAAGCCGCGATCGTGGTTGAAGAAAAAGACACGATAGAAATTAGCACCCACGTTGCTAAGATATTCTTCCCGGTGCCAGGTTTGACCACCATCTTCGCTGTGCAGCAACCTTGAGCTACCTCCAGAAACCCAGACATTATTAGCATCTTGAAAACTCATATCCAACATGCCATAGCCGCTGGCCGCTTTCGGGTTTTGAGGTTCTTCCCAGTTTTCGGTGTTACTTGATTCACTAAACTGCAATACCCCGCCACGATTAAGCATCCAAATGCGACCATCTGGGGTATAGCCCATATTTTGGACTCGCCGAGAGTTGTTCCGGTTGTGAGGAGTCCAGGCGCGATCGCCAGGTGCCCAGGTGGAATAGAAGTTACCCTTAGCAGAAACCGCAATGTAGCGACCATCATCGCTGCGGAACAGGTTACGGGTCGTGCCAACCGCCTCACGCACCAGGGCTTGCCAGGTTCTTGCGCCATCCTCGCTGCGATAGATCGCGCCAATATCAGTAGCCATTTCCAGAGTCTTGGGGCCAAGGGCAGTTACCATTGCTGGATCGCCAGGGAGCCTGGAGCTAAGGCCAATTCGCTGCCAGGATTTACCACCGTCTTCGGTATGTAGCAGCAATGAGGGTCTGCCGACAATCCAGCCCTCATCACCATTAAAACTAACCGACACAAACCGATAGTTGATTTTGCCCAGGTCTAGTTTTTTAGGTTGCCAGGTTTCCCCTCCATCGGTGGTTTCTAGCAATGTGCTGTTAGTCCCGACTAGCCAACCATGCTGCACTTTTTGATTGTCAGTAAAATCAAGATCTAGAAGGGTTACATCGGTTGGTAGTTCTACTTGATGCCAATATTCAAGGTCTTGTTGATTTTGTTGATCGCGTTGATCCTGGGCGATCGCCATTTGGGGATGGCTGACGATCGCAGTAGTGCAGGTAATCATCACAAATAGAGTTGCAATGGCGGCCTGACAGCATCTTTGCCACAGGCGATCGATTTTCAAATAATTCATAAAACTAAATACTAAAAGAACGATGCGATCTAAAACTTTGGATTTTAAGCTAATTGCCATGCAAGTAGGCAAATTTAGTTCAGGACATAGCCACTTAGAAAGAGAAGAAAGCCAAGTAACAAGGCTCCGAAAATCAACAGGTTCTTTTGGCTTGGGGTGAGGGTATTAACACCAAAGCCATAACCCAGATTTTCCGAGAAGCCAGAGGGTTTGCCGGTTACGCCAATATCAAAAAACTGTTTTTTGCTGGCATTACAAACTGGACAACGCCAATTGGGCGCAAGCTGGGCGAAGGGTGTACCACCTGGCACTCCTTTTCTGGGTTCGCCCTTTTCTGGTTCATAGACGTATCCGCAAGATTTACATTCAAATCGATGGGTGGCAGGGTCTGCCATCGCCTTTTCAATTTCAGTTTTTGCTTCTTCCATGGTGCTTGGGACACAAATTGGTTAGGGTCTGTGCTGATGAGCTAATTTTATGTTTGGATGTGCTCAGTAAAATTATTACATTTTATTGCGACATGATTAGCCCAATTAGCGATTGGTTCATTTTAACTATCTTGATACTGATCTTAGTGCTTGGCCAAGCTACCACTAAAGGCATTAATCTTGATTCGGCATTGGCGATCGATCGACCGCCGCCGAAAATCAGGCCAGGATATGCACTTTTAGAATTGATCGAATCGCATAAATTTCCAGTAAATAAATGTTTGACAGTTTCCGGCACTATGCTGTTATACTGGGAATCCGCCGCGGGGTAGAGCAGTCTGGTAGCTCGTCGGGCTCATAACCCGAAGGTCAGTGGTTCAAATCCGCTCCCCGCCATTTATAAGAATTTAGAATAACAATTGATGGAGAACTCAGAAATTTAAAAACCTCTGAGTTATGCTTTTGTGGCTTATTTAATTTAAATAAATAGAGATGTTTAAGTAAATTTGGGCAAGGTGATTTTTGAGTTGGCGATCGCCCTAGATGTTTAGGGGAGCTATATTCAATTCATGGCTCTACTTGTTTATTTCTATTCCCACTGAACTTATTGACTTATTGCCAATAAACAAAGATCGAGCCATTCTCCATCCGAAAGACCTGCCCAGCATTACCCAGGGCATCTAGTTCCCGATAGACTCTACCACCACGACGATCGGTATACTCTCCAGGTTGATCACCCACCGGCGTAAATTCATTGCGTACGCCATCGTGCCATTGAATGCTCACAAAACCCTGGCGTTGTGAAAAAGTGCAGCTCATTGAGACTTCAACCTTATCTTCGCCCTTTTTGTAATAATCGCAGCGGGCAGGTGCAGTATCGGCCTGAGCAGGTAATGCACCCAGAACAATTGCAGTTAGGGCGATCGCTAAAGCATTTAGTTTCATTTCCACGTTTCCTCGTTGATATTATTAAACTCCAGCCGATTGAACTAATCTCAACGGACAGGAGTAATTAATAATACAAGTGATGTAATAACTTGCTACTCAGGCTTTACAATAACTTTGTCTTTAAGTCTTCTGTTCTGATTCAGGTTCACGAAAAAATTAAATTATTACTTCTGGCGATCGCCAAACAAGTTCTTGCGTGCTTGATCATCAAGCTTGGTATTACTTCGCACCCGATCGCCAATTTCATAGGCTTTGATCACCGCTGCGCGATCGCCAATGGTCTGCTGCCATTGGTAAACATGGGGAAACTCTTGCTCCGTATCAACTTCCAAACTGGCATCTGCCTTAGTCCAGGGATAGCAGGCCATATCCGCGATCGAATATTCTCCCACCAGATAAGCACGATCGTTTAAACGTTTTTCCATTACGCCAAATAAACGCCTGGTTTCCTTGAGGTAGCGCCTTTCAGCATACTCGATCGGCTCAGGTGCATAGCGGACAAAGTGGTTAGCTTGCCCCATCATTGGCCCCAGGCCACCCATTTGCCACATCAACCATTGCAGCACTTCGGTATTACCCCGAATCTCACTGGGAATGAATTTGCCAATCTTTTGCGCCAGATAGAACAGAATTGCTCCTGATTCAAAGATCGAAATCGGCTCACCGCCGTCGATCGGATCATGGTCAACGATCGCTGGAATACGATTATTGGGGGCAATTTTCAAAAACTCTGGCTTGAATTGATCGCCCTTCATGATGTTAATTGGCTTGAGATTGTACTCCAAACCGGCCTCTTCTAGGAAAATCGTGATTTTGTGACCGTTGGGAGTAGCCCAGTAATAAAGATCGATCGCCATATGCTTGTACTTGGAGCCTAATTAGAGAAGTGTATTGCTGATTGAGGCAGAAGCAGCAAATAAAGTTTTAGATATTTATTTGTTACTTGCCCACTGACGATGCAGGGTTAGCCTATACCCATCTGCGAGCCAATAATTGAGTGAAAATCACCTTTGCAGGCTACTTTTTGAGGATCGACTTACGATAGGCAGGGCGATCGGCCAGTTGTTTCACATAATTAGCGATCGCCGGATAGTCTTTGAAATCCAGTGGGATCATGAATGTGGCATAACCCAGCAAAGAGCCCACCGCCACATCTGCAGCGCTGAATTCTGCACCCATCAGGAAAGGCTGGCTCGCCAAAATCTCATTCAAAGGTGGCAACAGGCGAGGAATTTCTTTCTCACGGCTGGCTTCAAGAAACAAACCATTACCCAGGGTGGAGTTGGCAAAAAGTACCCACTGTGCCAGAGTGGCTCTTTGTGCCAGAGAATCGCCAATTTTGTTATATTTCTCGGCCAGGTAGATCAAAATAGCACCCGACTCAAATAGCTTAAAATCACCATCGACAATGCCAGGCACTTTGCCGAAGGGATTGATCGCCAGGTAATCGGGCTGCAAATGCTGCTCTGCCTTCATATCCAACATCACAAACTCGTAAGGGGCGGCCAGTTCTTCTAAATACCACTGCACGATCGAAGCACGGCTGCGAGCCCCACCATAAAGCTTTAGCATATGTAACTAAATTGATTATTATTTTTAATTTCTTTCAAAACCAATCAGATCCGCCTCAGAACTCGCAACACCATCGCTAGTTTCATCAATCAAATACACAAGCTGGACATTTGGAGCCAGGCTAATCACATCACCATGATTGAGATCATGGGAAGTTACCTTACTGTGGCTGTTAATGGTCAAGCCATTTACACTCGGCTTCCCAGAAAGATCGCCGTCAATGATGCGATAGGAATATATACCTGGTTCGCCCCCAGGCACTCTGAGCAAAACAGCATGATGACGAGAGACAAACCTGGAATGTAGCTGGATATTATTGCTAACGTCCCGCCCAACGGTATATTTCAACCCTCCTAGAGGCAGCTTCCTACTACCTTTAGCGTCGGTAATGATGAGAGTGTGACAGGTATTTGCCTTACTCATTTGACTGCTTTTGACTACCAGGGAAGTTTACACATAGTTTGGGCGCATACGCACAACGACTTAATTTGCTTCGATAATGTTCCAATCGTTAGATTACCGATTTGCAACAAGCCTTACTAACTAATTAGTCAAATTTAGATATAGGTACGATCCCAATAAATCGCTCTATTCCAAGTTTTGCCCTAGCTTAGCCTATCTCCATCAACATCTGTACGCCACTATATTAAAGTTTAGGAAATAATGTGACTCACAAAACCCAGCAAATAGGCGTAATAAGTAGAATTGTATGGCGATCGATTGCGCTGATGTCAGTATACCTGATTATTTTAAGCTGCAAGTTAGCAGATCGTTATTTCAGGCTTGAAGAGCAATGCACAAGTAACCCGCGCTCATCTGTCGCTTTGCCTAAAATATTTCTAAACTAATCCCAGAGCTAACAGCGTCAAGGCACTTAATTGAAAACTATTTAAAACTACTAATCCACTAAATCTCAAATGGGCTAAAGTAGGCAAAGAAGCAAGTTTAGCAACAGGTAATAACAGGTAATGCCTAATTGCTCAACCATTCCACGCAGATACAACGTCCAGAAATAATAAAATACAGTTAGATTAAAACAGCTAGATTAAATTAGGTTTATTAAGTTTAACGCTATGGATTTGAGTGTGATCAAACGCCAAGTCGAGATCTTGTCGCAACGCCTGGGTAAAGCCCAGGAATATCTTTGACTTACCAAAACTGCGCGCCAAAATTAGCGATCTAGAACAAACTGCCGCCCAACCAGAATTTTGGGAGGATGCCGACACCGCTCAGCGCACCATGCAGGTGCTAAATGAATATAAGACCTATGTGGAGCAATACCAGCGCTGGCGCAAGACGATCGAAAATGTGGAAGCGATCGCCGAGTTGTTGGAACTAGAGCCCGATCCTGGCTTGATTGCCGAAGCCACCGAAGAAATTGAGCAGCTAACCCATCAGCTCGATCGCTGGGAACTAGAACAGCTCCTTTCTGGCACCTATGATGCCAAAGATGCAGTATTAACGATCAATGCTGGCGCTGGCGGTACTGATGCCCAGGATTGGGCGGAAATGCTGTTGCGCATGTATACCCGCTTTTGCGAGGCCAGGGGCTACAAAGTGCAGATCGCCGATATTTCCGAGGGAGACGAAGCAGGGCTGAAATCTGCCACGATCCTGGTACATGGTCGCTATGCCTATGGTTATTTGATCGCCGAGAAGGGCACCCATCGCCTGGTGCGGATTTCACCGTTTAATGCCAATGGCAAACGCCAGACCAGTTTTGCTGGGATTGAGGTAATGCCATTGATCGACGAGGAAGTACAACTCGACATCGATCCCAAAGAGCTGGATATTTCTACGACCCGTTCCGGCGGCAAGGGTGGCCAGAATGTTAATAAAGTAGAAACTGCGGTACGGATTACCCACATCCCCACTGGGATTTCGGTGCGTTGTAGCCAGGAGCGATCGCAACTGCAAAACCGCGATCGAGCAATGCAACTGCTCAAGGCCAAACTGATGGTGATCGCCCAGGAGCAGAGAGCCCAGGAGATCGCCGATATTCGTGGTGACATCGTCGAAGCAGCCTGGGGCAATCAAATTCGCAACTATGTTTTCCATCCCTACCAGATGGTGAAAGACCTACGCACTGGCACTGAAACCACCAATATTCAAGATGTGATGGATGGTGATCTGGATTTATTTATTCAGGATTATTTACGGCAACAAAATCAACCGGTTTAGGGTCATATAGTTAGCATGGCGATCTTGTAGTCAGTGCAATTTATGTTGCATAAAGCTGCATTTCTATGCTAGGCAATGTATATGCTTGCTTGAATTACTAAATTAGCAGCTTAAAATTATAGCGAATATTATCAATCTCAGCGGCTAACTTTATGCTTTTTCAAGTAGTTGATTAATACATTTAAAGTAAAGCTAATCGCCTAGCGAACACCAAACCAACTTGAATTGATTATGCTGATTTATTTAAATCATGCTCAATTATCGGGCTTGGTTACCCACAATGCACACCGGGCTGGATTTTAATTATTTTATAGATATTAATTAATCCCCCCATTAAACAGTGGTATTAGGATTGACGAGGAATTATGACAAAGCGGTTTTTGATGCCATCTTCCAGTGGTTTTGGTTTTGATCTAGATGCAGACACAGATCAAAATTTAGTTTTGCCTGCGGTTGGCTCAAACCCACAACGGCGATCGACTAGCTTGCTAAAAGCCTTCACCAGGGGTTGTATTGGTCTGTTGGCATGCTTGAGTTTGGCGGCGATCAAAGTACCTGCTGCCCAAGCCCAGGCGAATATTAGTGATGATGAAGTGAATCGCTATGCTAAGGCCGTATTGGCGATCGAAGGAAAACGCCGCCAGATTTATGCCGACGCTAAGGGTTTGCCAGAGTGGGGCAATATATCGCAACAGGCGGCCACCAAGGGTGTAAATGTCTGCGATCTATCCCAGACAGAACTTCCAGGCAATATATATAGCCTCTGTCAGCAATTGTTTAAGGCATCGCAAACCGAAGTTTCCCGCTATGGGTTCGACAACACCACCTTTAACCGGATTACCCAGGCACAAAAACGCGATCGCCAATTGCAACAGCGGATTCAAACCCAGATGGTGCAAATTAACAGCAATCGTTAGGGGGTCAGGCTCACCTAAATCAATCCTAACTAGCGGTGCCGGATCAGTCTAACTTGGCTTATAGTAGTTTATTAGGTTAATCAGCCTGGGAAAGATCGCTAAATTTTTCGTTCAACGCGCACTAATGCAAGCGATTTAATAGGGGCGATCGCCCACTAAGTCTTAATCCTCCATAGCTACTTAAGTAAGATTATTAAACTGACATGTCTGAGCAATATGCCTATCTGCGTGGTGGCTTCCTGCCCCTGAACGATGCCACGATCAGCGTGCGTACCCATGCTTTTCTCTATGGTACGGCAGTTTTTGAGGGCATCAAAGCCTATTGGTTGCCAGAAGCAGGGCGGATGGGCGTGTTTCGGATGGCTGAACATTACAAGCGGCTATTGCAAAGTGCGCATATTTTAGGATTACAACCGACCCTCACCGCTGAGCAAATGGGCGATCTCACTGTCGATTTGATCAAGCGCAATCAATGTCAGGGTGCTACTTATATCAGGCCGATTATTTATAAGTCAGACCTGCGAATTGGGCCAATTTTGACCGTGGATGGTACGCAGGATGATTTTTGCTTGTTCACCGTGCCGATGGATGGCTATTTGGATGTGGAGAAGGGCATCCATGTGGGGGTTTCTTCCTGGCGCAGACTGGATGACAATGCGATCCCAGCCAGGGCGAAGGTAAACGGCGCTTATGTGAATACGGCACTGGCCAAAACCGACGGCCATAAATCCGGCTTTGCGGACATGATTGTACTCACCAATCAGGGGCATGTGGCGGAAGGGAGCGCGATGAATTTGTTTTTAGTCCGGGATGGGCAATTGGTTACCAGTGCGATCACGGAAAACATTCTGGAAGGGATTACCCGCAGCACGATCGCGGAATTGGCTGAGAAAGAACTGGGGATTAAGACTATTTCTAGGCCGATCGATCGCACCGAGCTTTATATTGCAGACGAGGCGTTCTTTGTGGGTACGGCTACCGAGGTGGCACCGATCGTGAAGATTGAGCATCGCACTGTGGGTGATGGCAATGTGGGCAGTATTACCCAAAAGCTGAAGGATCTTTATAGCAAAGCGACGCATGGGCTTTTGCCTAAGTATGGCGATTGGATTACTCAGGTTTAGCAATTGTTTGGGGATGGGGCGATCGCCACTTATCAGTCATTTATTTGACTTAATTAGTCATAGCCATACTCTTTTGGGAAACGCTCAAAGCCAACCAAATCCTCATAGATTTCAGGTCGCATTGATGTGTGCATATAGTCGTATTTATGGCGGTTAAGACCTAAACAAAAATCTCTAGCAAATTCAAAGAAGTCAGAACCTATACAATAAAAATATGGTAGTTCAAGTTCTACGGTCCATATTTTATAACTCCTGTTGAGATTATTATAGCTATCTAAATCCCAAAGAAAAAACTGTTCTTCTTTTGATGCAAAAACGAAAGATCTGGTAATTAGCTCAATTATCTGGTTAACCTGTGTAAGTTCTTCTTCTTCTTCTTTGCTAATACCAAATCTGTTTATGAGCTTAGTGAGAGAATCCCGCTCCATATTCCAACTAATTAGTAGATCATCTTTGCACTCTTCAGCCATCTTTGCATTTAAGCAATTGATATCGTAGAGTTCGCTAAACATACCATTGCCAAAAACTTTACAGTAGTCCTTGCAATCTTGAGGCAGAATAATCCCTGTCTTTTGCTCAAACTCCTCGATCTCAGTATCAGTAAAGGTTGGATACTCAGCACCAGTGAAATTAATTTGCGAGAGGAGCGATCGCCACTTATCCATAATTTCCCCGCCAGCAAAGAAAAGAAAAGCCAAATCACAAAAAGCAAAGGTGATTAACTAAATAACCACCCCTGCTTATTATTCTAGTTTGCGATCATTGATCAAAAACTAGTGCTGCTTAATTATTAGAACCATCGCGGCACACAAAACTAGCCACACTCCGCGTCATGCTGCTAGTGCTTAAGCGGCGATCGTTAGCATCAAACAACTCACCGGTGCGACAATTGGCATCCCAGCGCTGCCGCTGACCCACCACGATCGCATCAAACTCCAGAATTGCATTACTGGCATAGTAGGTGTTACGCACCACCGAGAAATCACCATAGCCAGGCATATTGCCAAAGCTGCGGAGATCTTCATTGTTGTCAGGGTTCTGCGCCGTAATATTCTCGGTGCAAACAAACGCCACAATGTCACCGATCGCCCGACTGTTTACCTTCACTTCCTGGCGCGAAGCGTTGAATAACTGCTCGGTGCGGCAATTGGCAATCCAACGTTGGCGATCGTCATTGATCATCGCATCAAACTGGCGAACCGAGTTACGCTCCTCATAGGTGTTCCGCACTACGGCAAACTGACCTACCTCTGGCACGAATCCAAACCGGCGTAGCTCTTCTTGCGAACTGGGGCTGGAATTTGTGGCTCGCTGATAGGCAGTACGCAGCGCAGCACGTTCCCCATCGCGGGCAGGGCGGGCTTCGCGGCGATTGCGAATGTAATAGGAATCAACCTCTGAGGTATAGGTGTAGTTAGTGCCCTTATAGCTCCAGGTAACTTCCACTTGATCATTGTCGATCGACTTGCTGGAAACATAGGTCACATCCACACTGCGATCGCTATTAACCGTTTGCTGTTCTTCTTCTTGTTCCTGGGGTCGGCATTCCCCACCCAACCCTCGGATTATCCCATCACTACCCCTGCTACCAAACAACGTAAAGGCGATCGCATCAATTTGTGATACTTCTTCTTCCACCAAACGTCCCGACCCCGAATAGCAGTCATAGACCACCTCATCATCAGCATGGGCGGGTAAAGCAGTAAGGCTACCCAGGCTACCCAATGCCAGAGTCATAGAGGCTGCTGCAAAAGTAGATCTACTTAATACTTGTTTTAATTTCTTGTTCATGAATTCTTCTCAAAATTTAAGTTTGCAAGTGGCACAAATACAATGTACTCAGGATAAAATTCACCCAGCCCTAGCACCGGGTTACTCGTACTCATCACTTTTTTATTTCCATAACTGCACCGCCAAGATTCTAGATTCAATCTCAAGCCCAATCTTTCGTTGATGCTAGTGATGCTACACAGTGCTTGGGACAGCGCGATTAATCAATATTAATCAATAGTTAGAAATAGTTAATTAACCAAAGTAATTAAATCCTATCTCAACCAATAGCAATTTACTACTGCGATCGTCAACTTAAATCCACTAATTTAGATCTTACAAAAAAGCTGCAACATTCAAATCGCAAATAATTTTACTATTCTATAAATTAAAGCTATTTCAATTTAGCTTATACCCACAATTCTATAAAGCAAAAGTTTGTTTATATTATCAAACCAATTTAAATAAGACGAATAAAATAGTTATTTGTTCCCTATCAATAAATATTTCTACAATCCTTAATCCATAGCGCCTGTTTCACGATTGTGAAAATTATTACATTATTATTGTTCAGTGAATATAGGCATCAGCCAAAATATGAAATTAGTTTCAACTGAATAAAAATAGCTCTAAAATTGTCAATCAAAAAAATATTTAAACCCTTAATCAACCACACCAATAAATATTAAACTAACTCGATCGAGTTAATAGATATAATTGAAAGTGCGATCGTTTTTGCCAGGTGGATTGTGAGGGCAAGAAGTTGCTGTCCATCAAAAATAGATACCCAACTTCTTTGATAAGACAATCAACAGATACTAATTGCGATCGATCGCATAGCTGTGAGTAGAAATGACTTAAGGATTATAAATTATGCCAATTATTCAAGATGCCTCCACGATCAATCTATATCAAGATTTAGTGTTTGGTGCTGCTAATGGAGCTGTGTTTGGCCAGTTTTTCGACCTGACCGATTTTGTGGATGTGGAAACCTTGTCCGCGGACATCAGCCAATTTAATCCAGCTGGGGTGAGGGCATTTGGTTCTGCTGATGTAATTACTGGTTCATTTGGCACTGATGTGGTCAATGGCAACCAGGATAATGACTTCCTTGATGGGGTTGATGGCGACGACTATTTGCGCGGCGGCCGCAACGATGACACGGTTGATGGTGGTTTTGGCGATGATGTGGTCAATGGCAATCGTGATAATGACATTGTGAATGGTGAAGATGGCAATGACTTTGTGCGCGGCGGCCAGGGGAATGATGCCGTCAATGGGGGAAATGGCAACGATATTATAGTTGGCGATTTTGGTATTGATGACCTGACTGGTGGCTTTGGTGCTGATACCTTTGTCTTCCGGGCTGCGACTGCGGTTGGTCAATTCGATCCCAACTCGGCTGATGTTGCCCTAGACTTCAATGCCTTCGAGGGCGATCGGGTAGTGGTTGTGTCTGATTTTGGTGAATTTGATATTTCCATTAGTATCGAAGATGTGCCTCAAGTCCAGGCAACCGCCTCATCTCTGGATGCTGTGTTACGCAGCTTTGCAACCAATGAGGTGATTGGCGTGGTCGCGGGCGTCAGTGATGTGAATACCGTATTGAATGTACTTGAGGTGGTAAACACGAGCGATCCAGCATTAGGACTTGGCTAATTGCTTGCAGCGTATGTGTAGCGATTAGAGCGATCAGTAAGTTATTCATCTTGAGATCTCATTTTCATTGAATTTGAGGTCTCTTTGATTTTGATTGTGGATTAGTTATTTTGCGATCGCAACAAATTAGTCGGCCCAAAATTTATTGATCAAGGCTATTGATTCAGGCGGTGGCACAGTAACTTTAATAGTTCTGAAATAGTTCTGAAATAGTTCTGATACATGAACTGTTAACCATCCACCCCAAAATACTAATAAATTAATGCATAAATTAATGCGCAATGCGATCGCATGAATAATGATGTAGTAGTAACGTAACCTACGATCCAGCCGATCGATCGGCTCGTAATCTACGAATCATATTTCTGATCGCTTCAGTTTTAGTCTTGCCCTTGTCAATACAATATTTTTCGAGTTGCTTAAACTCAGACTCAGTAAGTCGAATACTCATAACTTTATTTGAAGGTGGTTTGGTCCTAGCCATAACGCCCTTTTGATAACTACAAATTACTGTTACTTGCACAAACACTAATAGTTTAGTTAAGTTGCAGTAGTAATAACAGTATATACTATACACTTCTTTTGTAAATACAAAATACTCCTTTTGGTATTGACATGCCACAGGTAATTAAGTTAGTCTAAGTATAACAAATGCAGTTACAAAGTAATTCAATCGTACTAAAGTTGTATTACACTAAATTTGAGTCTAGTAAATTAAATCTTTATATGCTTTATATCAACAAAAGGTTGAGACATTCACTAGATGTTCACTTTATCGATGTACATAGTTAATTACTTGCACAGTAGCTGTTTGAGCTAAAACAATAGTTAATAGGAGTTAAATATATATATGGCTAACCAACACGACACCCAAGAATTAGTTAAAGATCCTAACCTTAGTGATGGTAGTGAATTAGTTCCGGCTGAAGTTGCTGCCCGCCAGAAAGACGAAGGCGCTGAACCGCCTAACACCCCTCGTGCGGTGCAAGCGGCTGAAGAAAATGATAATCAACAGGCTAAAACTACTTCTGGCTATACAGTTGACCAAGAAGGACTCAGCAACAACTATCCCGTTACGCCTGAGCCCTATTACCAAAATGAATCAAAGTTTGGATTTACCAAGTTTGCCGAAACCTTTAACGGTCGCCTAGCGATGATTGGTTTTGTATCGCTATTGATTACAGAAATGATCACTGGCCAGGGTCTAATTACTAATTTAATGAGTCTGTAGATGCAAATTAGGTGTAAATATTTAACGATCGACGATCGGCAAACCACATATCGATCGAGTGATTGTAAATTAGACACCCAGTTATGGCCTTACCCCACTTTAGTTAGGACATCTCCTCTGTTCTGTGGAAGAAACTGAGTCAATCGTAAAGAGATAGTCTCAATCTAAGTTCTAACCCAAAGGGTATAGCGCTATACAAGCAGGGTTTGAGATGCGATCGAGTGCATTTCAATTTCCCACACAAAAACACAAAATAAATATTGTTCGTTAGGAGAAAAATACATATGAATATGCCAACTGAAACTAAGCAAGCCTATCAAGAAAAGGTTAAAGCTCAATTAGATAAGCTTAATGCCCAGATCGATGAGCTTAAGGCCAAGGCTGATCAAGCTAAGGCTGATGCGTCGGTTGAGTTCAACACCAAACTAGAAGAACTTTACACCAGACGTGATGCTGCTCAAGCCAAGTTCGCTGAGATGCAGCAAGCTAGTGAAGATGCCTGGCACGAGATTCGGGAAGGGTTTGAAAATGCCTGGAATGAACTTGGTAAAGCATTTGAAAATGCACAGCGGCAGTTTGGGCAGTAATAATGGATGGTAGAGATCGACTGAAGACAAATCGATCGGGAGTAACTACTATTTATGAATAATCAAGCTCAAATTAATAACGAAGAATTGCAGACTGCCTATGATAACGGTAGGATCGACGAACGCAACAAGTTGGTCGAGGAGTTCCAGAAACGAGAATCCCGCAGTGCTTCACGCGGAATCTTGCTTGGGATATTGCTTACTGCTGTTGTCGGTGGAGCCTTGACTTTGTATAAGATCGCAAAAGGATTTCCAACCGAGGGGTTAGGTATCCCCGTCACTCTGGAACAACCAGAAATTAGCGATCACGATCAAAATAATCGATCCTAGTCCTAGTGCCAATGCTAAAAACTTGGCATTGCCTGATCAAACCTGATCAAAAGACCCGATGCAGAGATGGCAAGAACCGCCAAAATGTTAAATCCTAATGGTGGTTAGCCATCTACCTTTGCATCATTAATGTGAGTGATTGTAGTTATGCATAGTAATAAATTATCCGTTTAGCACCGCCTCAAAAGAGGGCGGTTTTTTAGTATCTGCCATAATTATATTTGCTGCATTTTGCTACCGATTGAGCTTGAGAAAGCTTTTTTTGAACAGCCACCACCTAATAATCATCTCCATTAACTAACGCCAGAGCCATATTTACTAATATTTACTAATATTTACTACAGGTGCGATCGATGTCGATAAGGATGTAGGTCAGGCTAGAGAAATTAAATAATCCAGATTAAAGCGCCACAAACCCACCAAAACCGATAAACTGATCTTTGCTATTCACTTCACCCCTAAACCAAGTTGCCTGTGATGCAGCGAATCAACTTGGTGAGATCCCTTAGCTGGAACATTGGCAATGATATCCCTTGATTTTGTCGCGCAAACCTACCACAAACCACTGATTTCATTGGTTTTTGAAGCTCAAACTATCCATCGGCAATACCACCAGGCCGATGCGGTGCAGCTATGTACGCTGGCTAACATTAAATCGGGGCGCTGCCCAGAAGATTGTAAGTATTGTCCCCAAAGTGCGCGCTACAAGACTGAAGCAGAAACCTATCCATTGCTGCCACTTGCAGAAGTGATCACCCAAGCTCAAGCAGCAAAGGCCAATGGCTCGACCCGTTTTTGTATGGGGGCGGCTTGGCGATCGCTACCCGATGGCGAAGAGTTCGATCGCATTATTGCCATGATTGAAGCAGTGGTGGATCTAGAAATGGAAGCCTGTGTGACGTTGGGGATGGTGCGCCCCGATCAGGCTCAGCGATTGGCTCAAGCTGGACTGACCGCCTATAACCACAACCTCGATACTTCGGCACAGTTCTATCCAGATATTATTAGCACCCGCACCTACCGCGATCGCCTCGATACAATTCAAGCCGTTGCCGATGCTGGCATTCAAGTTTGTTGTGGTGGCATTGTCGGTATGGGTGAAACCGACCGCGATCGGATTGAGCTATTGCACACCCTGGCGAATATTACGCCGCAACCGCAGTCCGTGCCAATTAATGCCTTGGTTCCTGTAGAGGGAACGCCCCTGGCAGATCAGGCGATCGTCGATCCAATTGTATTGGTGCGCATGGTAGCTACGGCCAGAATCATCATGCCCAGGACAGTAGTTAGACTATCGGCAGGGCGAACGGCGATGAGCACCGCAGAGCAAGCGCTGTGTTTTATGGCTGGGGCAAATTCAATCTTTACCGGTGAGAAGCTATTAACTACGGCTAATCCTGGCAACAGTGCGGATGCATTGATGTTTGAGCAACTAGGACTTAGCGCCTGGGAAAGTTTGCCACATCTGCCACAGGAAAAATTGCCAGTTTGAGGTTGGCTAGCTGAGCAATCAGGAGACAGCCGCAACCTAGATCCTAAATCGTGGCTTGCTTAGATTTTTACTAACGCTTTTGTTCTTGATCAGCGCGATCGACAAGTTTTAGTCTAGTCACCACGATCGGCGCTAACTGTTTCAGTGGGCTCCGGCGGACTAGCTTCCTGCTCTGGGAGTTCCACTGTCACGTAGGGAAATCCTGCCCCTTCTAACCCCTTTTTGATCCGCTCTGGTGTATAGCTGAGGGTCACAAACAGCGGATATTGCAAATTCCCTTTTTCGCTAATTACCTGGCGATGCTTCCAGGGCAACAGCCAATAGAAATCTTCACCTTGAATTACTTCAACATCGCGCCAGCGATTGAGCAGGTCAGAGAAATCCTCGCCAGGACGATGAATCATGGTGATAATTTCTACTTCGGTTTTGATCCGCCAATCTGGATCACACATCAGCATTGCCACATCGCACGGCAGCTTGACATGGTTGTGATGATCGCGGCGTTGGGCAAACTTAACCACTGGCAGCGGTACGCTGAGCACACTATCTTTGGGGCGGCGCATACTGGGAATTAGCTCAAAATAAGGTCGATAGCCCCGCAATAGGTTAACCGCCTCCAGGGGATTGCTGTAGTCACACAGAAGGGTCTCGTACTGAGTTTGTTGATCGAGCATGATCGCTAAATGGTGGAAAACTGTAGATCGGCTTAGGAAATCGGTAGCCGCACACAAAAGCATGAGCCATTGGCGTTGGCATATTCTAATTCGATACTACCCCCATGGGCATCAATAATATAATGCGACAAATATAATCCCAGGCCACTACCTTGTTTGTGATGCTTACCTTGGGTAAATCTTTCAAACAAGAAGGGCTGATCTTCTGCGGGGATGCCAGGGCCAGTATCAGCTACACGTAGCACCATCTCGGAATTCTCTTGCTCTAGACTAACATTCACTGCTCCGGTTTCAGTAAATTTGAGCGCATTACCAATTAGATTATTCAATACTCTGAGCAATTCAAGCCGATCGCCTTTGATTTCGGGCAGGTCGGGCTGAATTTTGGCATTTAGCTCTAGATTATTGAACGTGGCGATCGCTTTCAGCTCGGCGATCGCATTCCGCACTAGTTCAGCAAAATCAAGGGGACGGAATGCCAGTGTTTTACTACCAGCTTCATAACGATAGACATCCAAAAGCTTGTTGACCATTTCCAGCAGGTTACGATTGCTGCGGGACATGGTTTGCAGAATTTCTAAAATATCATCGGATATTTCTCCAGCCGCACCATCTTGCAACAGCCCCAACATCCGATCGGCCGCTTGCAACGGGGTACGCATGTCATGGGTGAGACGGGAAACAAAGTCTTTGCGTTGCCTTTCGATTTGGTCGCGTTCTTCAATGCTGTGCTTAAGCCTCAGGAGCGATCGCACCCTGGCCATCAGCTCATCAGCTTCCACTGGTTTGCGGATAAATTCATCGGCACCGAGATCCAAGCCCTTGGAAGCGCTGGACTTGTCATAGGCGGTAATCAACAAAATCGGAATGAATGGTAAATCGGTTTGCGATCGTAGCCGTTTGGTTACTTCATAACCATCAATATCCGGCATCATTACATCCAGCAAAATTAAATCCGGTAGCTCAGAAGTCACAAGCTCCAGGGCTTGCTTTCCTCCATCGGCGGCAATGATTTCGTATCCTTCATCCTCCAGGATCGCGCGCATCAGGAACAGATTATCTGGAACATCATCGACTATTAAGATGCGATCGGGGCGTTTCATCAAAAGAAAATGGTTAGTATCAGGCGGCAGTATAATCACATGCATATATACTGCATCGGTATGTTGCCATAAACTCCGCTATTAAGGCTTCACCCCGATGATAGATAGTAGCAGTCCAGCAGGCATAGAATGGCAATTGCGCGTAGCTTGCACTGGGGCTAGTAAAAATTCAGAATAAAAATAATTGATGCTGACCTAGAGCGGCGGCGATCGCACCGGCCAGGTGCTCTAGTCGTTAATCAATTTAAATCTGAGGGATTGTAATCCAGGTAAAACGTTTACCCGATAGTATCCCGATCGGATCGGTATACTCAGCATACATAGACTCGGTATGCATAATTATTTTTATGGTTGACTACTAAACTACTAAAGGTATCTTGGTCAAGAATTGCAATCATTCAAATATAGTTTAAATACAGTTTAAATGCGATTTAAATGCAATCGCTAATAGGCATCTCAATCTTGCCTAAGATCTCATATAAAAAGACACTAGCCGATCGCCAGGAAAGCCAGAATAGTGAGCAGGATCAAAATAATGCCGCCAATGAATCTGTTGCTATTGGGCGTTACCGAGGGTTGAGGGGGAATCGAAAGATCTAACTCCGGCAGCGGCGGTGGTGGTTTTGGTCTAGATCGAGCCTGCTGCGTTGCCTTAACACTGAGTCGATTACTTTGATCGCCATCGGCCACGTCCTTGAGGCTAGGGATTTTGGAAATTAAATCCTCGCGTCGGGCAAGTTCAGGAGCAGAAATAATCCCCAACACATAGTTAGCTGATTGGCGCACGTCGTAATTGGTATGTTTAACCAATGTTTGGCATAGGGCGATCGCTTCCGTTGATTTACCACTCGCCTCATAGGCATTAACCAGCCAGAGCTGAATTTCGCCACCTAACTTAGTTTGGGGGTTAACCATGCCTAAGCCTTGCTCAAACTGACGAATAGCCTTGCTATAATTGCCCCGCTCAAAATTCTGAAGTGCTGTTTTGTATAGCTCTTTGGCAGTTTCGATCTCCATAAATGAAAGTAATTAAAGCTTTTCTGGTCTAATCTAATTTGTTTGATGAAGCGAACATAACGATCTGCGATCAAAATCTCAGCTCAAAGTTACTGATTTTGATCCAGCGCCGCAATGATTTGATAATTAGCTTCCGGCATAGGGTAGCGATCGCGGTTGCTGAGTTGATTAAGCTCAACCCACTCAATTTGGGCACATTCGATCGCCTGCGGTTCACCGGAAATATAACGGCAATGATGCACCATTAATTTAACTGAAATTTCATCGCCATAGGTATGATCGATCGTGATTAGGCGATCGCCCACTTCTATTTCAATGCCAATTTCCTCGCCGATCTCGCGCCTGATGCAATCGACCACTGCTTCCCCTGGCTCCACCTTGCCGCCGGGAAACTCCCAATAGCCACCAAATACACCCCCTGGTAAGCGTCGATCAATTAAGATCCGATCGCCTCGCCAGACCACAGCGACACCAATTTCACGATGTTTTTTTGCCATTATGCCATCATCTAGAATCCCAAATGCCTAGACTTGCCCTAGATATATTATCTAGCTTCATAGTAGCGCTCTAAAATATCTAACTGCTCAGTAGATTTTGTAGATTTTGTAGGTTTTTACGATCGCCTTGCATACTCATCTGCTAATCCAAAAATTCCAGACCCTTGGCCACCGGCACCAAATCTTTTTCCTTCAGCCAGTCCAGGTTATACATGCGGCTGCGATAGCGACCGCCACCATCACAAAGAATCGTAGCGATCGTATGGCCAGAGCCGAGTTTGCGCGCCAATCGCATTGCCCCCACCGCATTCAACGCCGCCGAACTACCCAGAAACAAACCATCATGCTTGAGCAAAAAATGCGACATTTCGATCACTTCCTGGTCAGTGCCACGAAACGCACCATCTAGCTTGGCTCTGGCAAAATTAGCAGTTACGCGACCAATGCCGATCCCTTCGGTGATCGAGCTGCCCTCAGTTTTGGTTACTTCACCAGTATTGACATAGCCATACATAGCTGCGCCCGGTGGATCGATTAAATAGGCTGCAATCTCAGATTTTTGTTCTTTGAGATAAGAACTAACCCCGCCGATCGTGCCGCCCGTCCCCGAAGCCATCACCACGCCATCGAGATCGCCGCCGGTTTGTTGCCAGATCTCTGGCCCAGTGGTTTGATAGTGGGCATCAGCGTTCGCAAGATTTTCAAATTGATTTGCCCAGAAAGCATTGTCTAGTTGCTCTGCGCGGGCACGAGCCACATGATAATAGTTATTCTGATTGGCAAAGGGCACTGGCTCAACTAGTTCTACTTCTGCGCCAAAGGTACGCAATAGATCGATTTTTTCCTGTGATTGATTGTTTGGCATCACAATAATGCTGCGATAGCCCCGCGCGTTGGCCACCAGGGTCAGGCCGATCCCCGTATTGCCAGCAGTTCCCTCCACGATCGCGCCACCCGGTTTGAGCAAGCCATCTTGCTCCGCTTGCATTACCATGAACAAAGCCGCCCGATCCTTCACACTACCACCAGGGTTGAGAAACTCGGCTTTGCCCAGAATATTACACCCCGTCGCCGCCGAGAGTGATTCAATTTTAATTAAGGGTGTGTTTCCGACGGTGCCAGCAAACCCCAGGCGAATATCTGTTGCCATAATCTGAATAATCTGGATGTGATCAACTTATCAGTGTTTATAATTTACAGAAATATGGTCGGCTTTAGGTTTGCAGTTATATTTTGTTTATGGGCATAACTAATCCTAATCCAAAGCCAATCCTGTGATTGAATATTGATCCTTAGAGCAACCTTAGAGCAATTCCAACCGCGATCGTAATAATTCCCAACCGATGAGCTTAATCAGTCATGGCCAGTGAAGCAGACAAATCAAATCAACCGGGCGATCGGGATGTGGTGCTTGGCGGCAGCAAGGATCATAGTGAGCAGACGGATATAAGTAAAACCGTAAATAATAATCGCACCGATCGCGCTGAGCTAACGGATAATGTACCGGATCAAGGGGCGATCCTTGGTGGTGAAAAACCTATCCGCCGCTGGCATTTGTTGTTCCAAGAACAACCTGAACTATCTAGACCATCTGGGCAATCTGGGCAATTTGACCGCGATCGAGAACTAGCTACCTGGCAACAGGAACGCGATCGCACTGATAGAAGTAATCACCAAAATCAGCACAGTCAGCAAAATAACCAACCGATCCAGCTAAGCCATGCTAATTTGCGGGGGAGTTATTTTCGGCAGGATAATCTCAGCGAAGCCCAACTCAACCATGCCGATCTCAGTGGCGCAAACCTGAGCGAAGCGGTGCTTAATAAGGCCGATCTCAGGGGCGCAAATTTAAGCTGTACTAATTTTCAGGGTGCAAATTTACGGGCAGCAAACCTAAGGCACAGTAATTTACAGGGTGCGAATTTGAGTTATGCCGATCTTGAAAAGGCCGATCTGCATGGCGCAAATCTGGGGTTGGTGAACCTGGAGGGGGCAAATATTGGTAGTGCTAATTTTAAGGAAGTACAAAACCTTAGTGCTGCGCAGATCAAAACCGCCCAGAACTGGCGCAATGGCCATTACGATCGCCCCTTGCAAAGGGAGTTGGGCTTAGATGTTTAAAATGTTTAAAATATTAAATTTTATGGCTTGATCTACTGGCTCAGCTTTATGGCTTAATTCTTTTGGAAATCGCGGCTTAGATCACTCTTTGGCGATCGTGAATATGGGAAAATATTTTAACTGGCATTATTTGGCATTATTAAGGGACAAAAGGTAAAACCATGACTTCAATGGGCACGGAGACAACCGAGCGTGAACTACTCGATATTATCGAGCGGGGTGCGGATGCCTGGAATATGTGGCGATCGATGAACATGGCGGTTCATATTGACCTGAGTGAGACCAAGCTGGTGGGGATCGATTTCATTAGGGTAGAAATGTTTGAGGCCAATTTGCGTGGTGTGGATCTCAGTCGGGCGGATTTGAGCGAGTCGAATCTGGGTAATGCGGATCTAACCGAAGCAACGCTGGTGGGCGCGGTTTTGCTGAGTATTGACCTGAGTGGGGCGATCCTGGTGGAGGCAAATCTCAATCGCGCTAATTTGGTGGGGGCAGATTTGTCTGAGGCAAATTTGGCGGAGGCTGACCTGGAGCGCTGCGATCTGCGGGTGGCTAATCTCAGCGAGGCGAATCTGGAGCAGGTGAGTTTGTGTGGCTCGGATTTGAGTGTAGCGAATTTGAATGATGCCAATCTGGATCGTGCTGATCTGAGTATGGTGAAACTGTCGGTGGCGACGTTGCGACGGGCAAACCTGAGTGGCGCAAACCTGAGTGGTGCGGATCTCAGTGGCGCAAATTTTTCGGGCGCAGACTTAACTGGAGCGGATCTGTGTGGTGCAGATTTAACTGGGGCTTGTATTAATAACTGGAAGATCGATTCTAATACTACGCTTGGCTATACGGTGTGTGATTTTGTGTTTGTGGATTGCTGTAAGCGGGATGATGGACAGCTTGAGTTTAGGGATCGCCGCCCGATCGAAGGGAAGTTTGAAGTCGGTGAGTTTGCTCGCTGGGCACAGTTGAGGAGTTTGGGGTTGGATGAGTAAGTTGATTTTAATCTATCAAGTCTAAAATAGAACGGTCATATCCCTCAACAAATGGACGTTGGAGAATTATTTCTTTTGGGTATCGAGGAGGGAAAGAGACTTTCTCTGGATAACTATCAAGTAAAGTATTATCAACCGTATCGAAAAAATCTACCTTACGCTGAATTGCCGTTGCTACATGGGTAGCATCAGCAGGTTTAGTTTTGTATTTCCTACACAAGTATCGGCTTATTTCACCAGTTTCTCTTTCGTAAGCTGCTATTTCTAGCCAAGGCATTGTAAAAAATTCCTTGATTACTCTTTCAGCTATATCTCCTTCTACAAAACTTTTAGGATCTGAAGGATCTTTGATATTTACAACCTCGGATTCTGAAAATGCAGAAGTAACTAGTCTAATCTGTCCTTCTTCAGCCGCCCTAATCAAAATCTTGCATTCATCAGCATTATGGGGCTCACTTTCACTATTAAAGAAGCCTAAGATTACACAAGCATCACAGTAATGGATTTGCTGGCTCAAGATTAGCCCCTCCTGAGATCTCTCAAGAGGTCTTGTGTAGATCTAACTTCTTCATCCATTGGTAATGGTCTTATTGTCTCTACTTGAACACTAAGTTTATCCCCGTGATAAATTTGTCTTATGAGACCGTAAACATACACTCTTTTATCAATATATTGTTTGGCTTCTTCAAGCATCTCACGTTTAAAAGAGCATTTGATCAATTTTTTCTGAGCAGTAGTTCTGATACAAAAATTTATATTCTTGACTACGCTAATTGATACCAATCTGCCTTCAATTGAACCATGATATTTATAGAAATCATTTACCAGCTCATCAACACTGGCTGACATACTTGGAGACACATCAAATCTCCAGTCATTGCTACTAAAACTTATTTCGGCTAGCTTATCAGGACTAATTGCCGTTGCAAAATTCTTGGTACTCTTTAAAGCTCTACTTGAGAATCCCTCGGGATACAAATCTCCTAAGCGAAGACTCTCAATCCCCTTTTCAAAAGTAGTTATTACCTCAAGAGGCATATCAGGGTCAGTTTCTTCATCTACCGGATTTCCTTCAATAGTTAGATGAATGCTTCCACCTGATACAGAAGTGATTGCCCATTCAACTGAAGGTGTGTCTTTACCGGAAATTTCTTTATCTAATTCTTTAAGAATCACAGAAAAGTCTTCAAGAATGGCTTTAAATTTGTCGTAAGGCAGGTAGGGACCATCTATATGAATGGTCAAAGTCGGTGTTTTTCCGCCTTGGATGACTTTGAGTCCAGACCCGTCCATACAATAATTTAGTCATTCTTTGTATTTAATTTTACTATAGCAAGTATGTAGCAGATTGTAGCTGTAGATTCATTTCGGTAGATAGACCTTTTTTGTTCAACTTACTCTGCACAAAACACCATTGCCCCGATCGCCAACAGGGAGTAATCTCAAGAGCAAAAAGCTACCATAGAGACAATTGATCATCAGGGGGACATAAATTTATGAACACGATCGCCAGAATTATTACCACCAGCATCATCGGCCTATCGATCGCCAGCCTCAGCCCCATCAGCCGCACCGCGATCGCCCAGGAAGCAGGAGGCGGCCCCGCCAACACACCAATCACCGTTGAGCCAAAAGCACCAGAGCGCGAAGCACCCACCGATCCCCTCAGCGTAGCCCTGTGCAAGCAACATTGGGGCACCGCCGCCAAACTAGTCGAACAGCAGATCGCCACCCTGCCCCCCGCCGAGCAACAGAGCGCCTATGGCCAACAACTCAAAGCCTATCGCGTCCAACTCATGGCGCTAGAATTTGGCGTAACCGAAGTCAATCGCCAGGATCTAGTTACGCTCGGTTGCGTTGAAGCCCAACCCGACCAAATCACCGGCACTGCCACCAAGTCATAACTTGTCCGCCTTATTCATCAATTAGCTGGAATCCCCCATCACTGCGGATGTTCAATCAATCGCCCCGATCGCCCAATCCCATCAAGCGATTGCTGATCGCCATGCTTTCCACATCGGTGATCATTATCTACGCGCTACTGCTTACCCTGGAAATCCACAAGCGAATCCATGCCACCAGAACCACCTCCATTGCGATCGCTAATATTTGTCAAGAGCTAGGCGATCTTTCGGTGGCTGCCCAGAAAACCTTTGAGATCCTGGAAGCAGAAGTTGGCACAAAGGATTGTAATGAGGTGAGCCGCAAACTCGCCACCCTGACCGAGTTGGATCTTAGCGATCGCCAGATTACCGACATTTCCACGCTGCGATCGTTGCCCCAACTCACCTATCTGAACTTGAGCCACAATACGATCAAAGATCTTTCGCCCCTCGCCGAGCTAACCAATCTCAGGGCATTGGTATGGCGGCATGGCCAGCTTAGCGATCTCACTGCCTTGGCCAGTTTGACAAACCTCAGCGATCTGCAACTGAGTGATAATGCGATCGAAGATCTAGAACCATTGCAATCGCTGGAAAATTTGCGATCGCTCCAACTTAGCCAGAATAAGATTAAAGATCTCAGTCCCTTGGAAACACTCACCAAACTAGAGAAATTGGAGCTGAATAGTAATCTAATCAGTGAGCTTGATCCGCTAGCTGGTTTGACTAATCTGACCTCACTGAACATTGGCGAAAACCAGATTAAAAACCTTGAACCGTTGCGATCGCTCACCCAACTCGATCGGCTCTATGCCCACAAAAACCAGATTAGCAATATCTCTGCGTTGGCAGATCTGGTTAATTTGCAAGAGGTGATTTTATTCGAGAACCAGATCGAAGATGTGACCCCGCTTAAGTCATTAACGCAGCTAACCAGGCTGGAATTGGGCGCAAATCAAATTAGTTCGGTTGAAGATTTATCTAGCTTAGTCAATCTAAACAGACTTAGCTTGTGGGGGAATCCGCTCGATCGGCAAGAATGCCCAGTCAAACCCAAGCGTATATGTAGTTTTGATCCATAGCTGCGCTGTGGTGTAGATATTAGGCTAGATTAAATTAAGTGAGTAATATGTAATAACAAAATAATCCTGAATAATCAGCGCCTCGAACAACCGGCGCGGGGATCAAAAAGGAGGTAGCTAGAGATGAAGTTTTTAGTTGCGATCGATGGATCGGAGGCCAGCCAGCAGGCGATCGAACGGACGCTAACCCTGGCTCAGCCGGGAAAAGACAAAATCACCCTGATGACAGTGATGGAACCGCTCAGCACCTATTACCCTCGGCTGATGATGCCCACGGGGGATTGGGTGGGGGTGCAGGCGATGCCCGATCCAGACCATGAAAAAGCTTTGCTAGAACGAGCGGGATCATTGCTCCATGCTAGTGCTCAGGTTTGTCAGCAGGCTGGAGTCGATTGTGATACCAAGCTGGAATTAGGTGCACCGCGCCATGTAATTTGTGATCTGGCTAAGGCTGAAGCACCGGATTTTTTGGTGATTGGTTCGCGGGGATTGGGCACAATGGAGCGGGTAATGCTGGGTAGTGTGAGTGATTTTGTGGTGCATCACTGCACTTGTCCGGTGATTGTGGTGCGCTAGGTTGTGTTAGCTAATTGCCAGCGATCGGCTTTATTAGAGATCTTGAACATATAACGATTAGGATCTCTAAACAACTTACTCAACTTAAGTTTTAAGCATTACGGATTATCCTTGATATCTAAGTGCCAAAAGCTTCTAGCCCCAAGACTTCACCTTTGCCCTCAACCACCCAACCAATATGGGCACAGTCTAGATCTTGGGTGTCGAAATAGGCCAAAGCTCGATCGAGGCGATCGCTGGGCACAATCACCACCATGCCGATCCCCATATTAAAAGTCTCAAACATTGCCCTGGTTGATACTTCACCCTGCTCAGCCAGCCAGAGAAAAAGATCTGGAATTGGCCAGCTTTGGGGCAGAATTTCCACTGATTTACCGATGCCTTTACCTACGCCTAAACAGCGGGGCAAGTTTTCCGGCAAGCCACCGCCAGTAATGTGCGCCAGGGCATGGATATTCAGATCGCTTTGTAGGGCTGCGAGAATAGGTTTAACGTAAATTTTAGTCGGGGTTAAAAATATTTCGCCCAGGGTTTTGTTGCAATCTAGCCCGGCAAGGCGATCGCTCCAGCCAAACCCGCGATCGGCAATAATCTTACGCACCAGACTAAAGCCATTGCTATGTACACCGCTACTGGCCAGACCAATCACCGCATCACCCACCTGCACTTGCGAGCCATTCAGGATTTTTGATTTCTCCACAATGCCCACACAAAAGCCCGCCGCGTCGTATTCCCCCGCCCCATAGAAACCTGGCATCTCTGCTGTTTCACCACCCAGCAGCGCACAACCGGACTGCTGACAACCCGATGCGATTCCTTTGACTACTTCCGCCAGTTGATTAGGCGCTAGTTTACCCGTGGCCAGATAGTCCAGGAAAAACAATGGCTCCGCACCAGAGGTAAGCACATCATTCACGCACATAGCCACCAGATCAATGCCGATCGTGTCGTGGCGATCGCAAGCCTGGGCAATTTTCAGCTTCGTACCCACGCCATCAGTACCAGATACCAAAACCGGTTGTTGATAGCCACTGGGCAATTCAAAAAAGCCGCCAAACCCACCTAGTTCACCTAGAACACCAGGGCGATCGGTGGCGCTGACATATTGCCGAATTTGCTCGACGAAGTTGCGACCCGCTTCAACATCAACTCCAGCCTGCCGATAGTCCATAACTTAACTGGTGGTATTAAATCAAATTAGTAGCATTCAATTATAGAGCCGATCTGGTATCTATCTTTGCGTAATTACCTTAGCAGCAGTTTCAGTAAATCTACTCAATCCAATGTACACCTGACTGACCAAGAATATTACAAAGTTCCAAAT
This sequence comes from Pseudanabaena sp. PCC 7367, assembly GCF_000317065.1. Lineage (GTDB taxonomy): Bacteria > Cyanobacteriota > Cyanobacteriia > Pseudanabaenales > Pseudanabaenaceae > Thalassoporum > Thalassoporum mexicanum. The sequence goes on along the minus strand of NC_019701.1, from coordinate 2,233,671 downwards.
AGCCTCTATGAAGTTTGGGGCAGGATTAAGAATTCAGAAATAGCCACAGAGTTGAGAGTTAAACTACTCACCTAACTCTTGCGATCGCCTTGTCGCTGCCAGAATCGCTTCAATCATTGCCGATCGCATTCCACTTCGCTCTAGCTGGGCAATGCCAGTAATTGTGGTGCCCCCAGGACTGGTCACTCGATCTTTTAAAACCGCTGGATGCAAATCAGCTTGGATTAATAATTGCGCCGTACCCAAAACCGTCTGGATCGCTAATTTTTGGGCGATCGCCCTGGGCAAACCCGCCGCTACGCCACCATCAATCATCGCTTCGATCACCACCGCCAAAAAACCTGGGCCCGATCCCGATAGGCCAGTGACCGCGTCGATCAGTGATTCCGGTAACTCCACCACCTCGCCTACTGCCGCAAAAATCCGCTTTGTCAGATCGGCCTGCGGTGCTGTAACTAGCTCAGAACTAGCTAAGGCAGTAACGCCAAACCCAACCTGGGCTGGGGTATTGGGCATCGCACGCACAATTGCTTTACCAGGGAAAACACTGGCAAGCTGGCTCAGCGTCACCCCGGCCAGGATCGAGATCACTAATGGCGCTGATATATTTACAAGTTCCTTAGTAGCCGCAAAAAAATATTGGGGCTTTACTGCCAATAGCAGCACCTCCCCTTGCGTCACATCTATATTTTTTGTTGTAGTCAGAACCCCGTATTTGCTAGATAGCAAACTCCGTCTGTCTGGATTAGGATCACTTACACAGATATCAGTAGCAGCATATTCCCCCTTTTCAAGAAGACAGGAAAGAATTGCTTCCCCCATTACACCGCCGCCAATAATGCCTAAATTCACGTAATGTATATATATTTAAATTGTTAAGTATATATTCGCCAAAATACGATCGATCGAATACTTAGCTCCAGCCCTAGAACAACAAGTGCATATATTTCAATATCTAGCTGGAATCTCGATCCTAAGTATTAACTTCGATCAAAATCATATTCAAGCCACATACATTTTTTGCAAGCTAATCAAATCATTTGGATCAGCCTGGGTCGTGGCTAAATTAGCCCAACTTAAACATTTTGTGAGCATTTTGTGCTTGGAATCCTAAACAATAGGTACAACTATTTGGATGCTCCTATTGTTTTACATATTTTGTAATCTACTGCTTGCTTTGTAGACCACTTAGCTTGATTGCATTATTGCATTACTGAACAAGTTACTTACAAGTTACTTACTTTACCTACTGGGCAAAGCGACTAACTGTTGGTTCCGAGGCCCAGGCAGGGGCTGGCGCACTTGGTCTGGCACTTGGTCTTGCTTGCGGTACTGGTGGCTCAACGGTAACACCACTTTGGGTAGTTACTTGAACACATGATGGTGCAAAGAGGAAAATGCTATCGCCAATTCGCTCTTGATGACCATCGATCGCGTAGGTGCCGCCTGCCACAAAATCAACTGCCCGTTGGGCTTGATCTGGTTCCATCATCGTTAGGTTCAATACCACTGACTTACGCTCACGCAGTGCTTGAATTGCCTGAGGCATTTCTTCAAAATTGCGTGGCTCCATCAACATCACCTGGGAAATACCATTGCTGGCTCCAGGCATACCGATCACATTATTCATAGTTTCGGTGGTTGAACTTCTAAGGGCTGAGTGTCTTTCTCTGCTGCGCCTGGGGGTTGGAGCAATTTCCTCTTCCGCAGTTACAGCAGGATTCTCATCTTCATAGATGCTCTGATAATCATCAACATCAGCTTCATCATATTCATATTCATAATCTTGTGGTTCATTCAAACCCACAAAATCTCTAAGCTTGGTGAAGATTCCCATCTGTTAACTCCTCGTTGGCTGTTAGGTGAAAAGTTTAGGTCGCTGCTTGCACCGCAACTTAGCGGTCTTTAGTTGAGCAACTATACATGGTTTTAATGTGAATAGCTACATAACTTAAAGCTGGTTTTAGAATTTACTAACCCAAGCACCAGACCATAAACAGTTGGCACAATAGTTAACATTTAATTCTCCAGATCCTAAGTATTAATGCGTAGAAGATATTTCAATACCTAGAGAGCGACCAGAAATCTATACTTAACCACTCGAACTCAACATACGAGTCTATGTATTCAGTATGTAATTGGTTGCCACCCTCAGAAAGCTCATATCCTCTTATTTTTCCCAGATGTCTGAGCTTTACTATAGTTAGCTGACTTAGCAACTATATATAAGCAACAGGAATATCTGGCTAAATATTCACTTATGCTCAATATATCTAGCTTTATCAACTAATTACTTGACGTTAAAGCTGGGATGCAAACTTCTTGCGCAGACTTTAGCTTAAAAGCGCTAAAAAAGCTAGACAGTTGTGTAAACTTTTCTAAACAATATTTGCGCGTCAAGAAAAAATCAAGTTATTGGCTAACTTAAGATTTACTTGTGGTGCCACTGTATCAGTATTTCAAACTCAAATAGTCCTTGCAATAATTAAACAAATATTAAAAATAACTGCTTGGTGCCCTAATTGCCGATCGCCCTTTATTTGGGAGCAATCACGCGAATATGCTGCTACCAATGCGCACAATCGTTGCCCCAGCCGCGATCGCCAGATGATAATCCCCTGACATACCCATTGATAGATGCCTGATATTTGGCCACCCCTGCGATCGTAATTTTTCTGCTAGTTGGGCGGTTTGCCTGAACACCTCAGTTGCCTGGTCGGGATTTAAGCCCTGGGGCAGGATCGTCATCAGGCCGACAATCTTTAAATTTTGGCATTTGGCCAGTTTCGGTAGCTCGGCCAGTAATTCTGATTCATGCCAACCGGATTTGTGCGGGTCTGACATAAGTTTTACCTGTAAGCACAGTGATGGACTATGTCCCGATTCGACTACCAGGCGATCGAGTTTGCGGGCCAACCCCAACCGATCGATCGAATGAATCCAGGCAAAGTTTTGTACTGCTAAACGAGCCTTGTTACTCTGCAAACTACCGATCATGTGCCAGTTAATGTCCTTGAGATCGCGGAGAGTTTGGATTTTCTGGATTGCTTCTTGAATCCTGGACTCACCAAAATCCCTTACCCCAGCAGCATAGGCGGCGCGGATCGCCTCGGTGTCAGCATACTTGCTTACGGCCAGTAATTTTGTTGTGGCTGGTAGTTGAGCCTGAATAGTGGCAATGCGATCGGCAATTAAATCAGGGGATATCATGCTTTTTCTATTTGCTGGCAGACTTTACAGGAGAATCGAATAGGAGCAGTTAATTTTTGCTGGACTACTATTATCTGATTAGCTGGGATGATTTGGCGCGATCCCGCTTAAGGGAGCTAAGTTTTACTAACTTCTTTGTTAGTGATTCTTTATTAGTGAACCTAATTACAGGCAGCAATAATTGCATAGACTTGTGCGTAAATGCTCCGATAACGGCTGAGATCAAATTTTTCAGCTAGACTCTCAAGACAAAGTATCCAAAGCCAGGGTTACGCATGTATTGATTAAGTACATTTACTCAGATTTGCTATGCTATTGAGATGCTCTCGTTCCAAGGCTGGGCTCTTGCAAGAGTTCTAATTAGTTAACTACGCAAATTATGACGAATACTGTTTGGCATCAGGGATTAACCTGCTCTCGATCGCCATCCCTCATAATTCAAGTTGGTCAAATTCTATTGAAGCTAAAATTGAAGCTAAAACTGCAAAAATAAAGGCACACCTAGCAGTGCGCCCTGATTACGATGTAATTACTAGTACCTTGATGGCTACTATTTAAACTAATAGCTAGATCAAGATTGAAGCTACAGCCAAATAGCGGTTTGTGTGTTGTTTGTGGTTCAGAAAAGCCATGTTGCATAAGCGGCGGCGAGTCTAAATCGATCGACTCAGTTCAAATCAGCTCAAATAAACTTCGCCCAAGCTCAGCAATGAAACTAGCTAGCACTCTCAGACACTTCAGTGGGATTAGAAGCATCTAGCTGACTGCTCATTTTCACAGCGTAGTAACCAATCATGGCGGCGGCCGTAAAACCAGTCAGGAATAAGGCTGCCATGATCCCGCCACCCTGGGTCGAGATCCCAACCTGCTCCAGGATTCCTTTGCCAGTAAGTGCTTCACCAGCAAAACCGGCAACTACGCCCAGCATGGCCATCCGACCGTTCCAGACTTCGGCAAAGTTGCTAAAACCAAATACGCCTTTACCAGAAGGGTTTACGTTAATGTTGTCTAGATCGATTTTGTCGGTGGTCATGGTTGTTGATTACTCCTTAAATTTTTAATTTATGAAGTTAACAGTCCAGTGAAGCAGAAAAACTCGCTGGCTTAACCGGTTGAAGGATGAGTTAAGTTTGTTAACTTATGTTAATTAAATTATCGGCTGATGCCGCGATCGCTGTAAATCTCTCTGGGAAGATATGCAAGCCCTTCTCTGGTGGTAGATGGGCTGGATCAGGGAGTTTTTGATGCTCAATTCGGTCAGTTGGTGCAATCCATTAACAAGAATGGTTACCCCAGTCTGGCTATGAGCATGGACAGGTAGGTGATGTGGAAATGTACGACAATCGGTTTAAGCCCGAACATACGGCCTCGGAAATGGAATATTGGCTCTCAATTAAAGCTCTTGACTAAAAAAAATAAAAATAGCAATTAATCCTGATAAACAATTGGCTAACTATCTTGGTTTAGCTTCAAGATTGCCATGAACGCTTCCTGGGGTACTTCCACCGTACCGATCGCCTTCATCCGCTTCTTGCCCTCTTTCTGCTTCTCTAGCAGCTTTTTCTTACGGGAAATATCACCGCCATAGCACTTACTCAACACATTTTTGCGCAGGGCGGGAATATTCTCGCGGGATAGTACCTTAGAGCCGATCGCCGCTTGTACCGGGATTTTGAACTGCTGGCGGGGGATTAACTGCTTGAGCTTGGACACCAAACCACGCCCCATCTGATAGGCTTTATCACGGTGCACAATACAGGCCAGCGAGTCCACCGGTTCTTCATTGACCAAAATATCCAGCTTGACCAGATCATTGGGGCGATAGCCAATGATGTGATATTCCATGCTGGCATAGCCCTTGGTGCGTGACTTCATCTGATTGAAAAAATCAGTCACAATTTCCGCCAGCGGGATTTCGTAGATTAAAGAAGCGCGATCCTGAGTGATATATTTCATATCCTTAAAATCACCACGCCGGGTCTCGCACAGCTCCATCAATGCACCAATATGCTCTTGCGGGGTCATCATATCCAAGCGCACATAGGGCTCTTCGATCTTCTCGCGCAGCATAGGTGGCGGCAATTCACTGGGATTATCAATTAGCAGTACCTCATCCTTGTTGGTAGTAACTTGATAAACCACCGAAGGCGCAGTGATAATCAAATTCAGGTTATATTCCCGTTCTAAGCGCTCCTGCACAATTTCCATATGCAGCAAGCCCAAAAAGCCACAGCGGAAGCCAAACCCCATCGCGCTGGAAGTTTCTGGCTCGTAATTGAGGGCAGCATCATTGAGTTTAAATTTTTCCAGGGCTTCGCGCAGATCTTCAAATTGATCGGCATCGATCGGAAACATGCCACAAAATACCATCGGCTTTGCTTCCACATATCCTGGCAATGGTTTGGTTGCCGGGTGGTTAGCCAGGGTAATTGTGTCACCCACGCGGGCATGTTCAACGGTTTTGATCGCCGCCGCCAGATAACCCACCTCGCCAGCATGGAGCTGATCGACTTGGATCTGGACTGGTGAAAGCACACCTATTTCGTCGATGTCATATTCTTGACCCGATGCCATGAATTTGACCCGATCGCCCTTTTTGAGATTGCCATCCATCACCCGAAAATAAACAATCACACCGCGATAGGGATCATAATAGCTGTCAAAGATCAGCGCCCGCAGCGGTTCCTCGGTAGTATCGGCCGGTGGAGGCACTTGAGCCACGATCGCTTCGAGGATCTCGTTTACGCCAATTCCTTCTTTGGCAGAAGCCAGGATCGCCTCACTACAATCCAGGCCAATTACCTGTTCAATTTCCTCGGCTACCCGATCGGGTTCAGCACCAGGTAGATCGATTTTATTGAGTACAGGAATAATTTCTAGATCATTTTCTAGCGCCAAATACACATTAGCCATTGTTTGCGCTTCCACCCCTTGCGAGGCATCTACTACCAACAGGGCTCCCTCGCAGGCTGCCAATGACCTGGATACTTCATAGGAAAAATCCACATGCCCCGGTGTATCGATCAAATTCAACACATATTCCTGACCGTCTTTGGCGGTGTAGTTCATGCGGGCGGCCTGGAGCTTGATCGTGATCCCCCGCTCCCGCTCTAGATCTAAGGTGTCTAGGAACTGCTCTTTCATTTCCCGATCGGCCACAGTGCCAGTCACCTGCAACAGGCGATCGGCCAAAGTGGACTTACCATGGTCGATATGGGCAATAATCGAGAAATTACGAATGCGGGATGCGGGTACTTCGGTCATATTTATTGATTAGGGGGTGGGCTAATTAGAAGCGCACTATTTAGCTTGTTTAACTTAATGTAACCTAATGTATCGTAAAGTAACTTATACCCAAAGTGTGGATTAGGCTACAGCCTTGTCCTTAGCATTATTAGTTACTTTATTAGTCACTTTTAAAGTATAAGCTTGACTACTTTAGGTATACTGCTAATCTGGCTAGTTGTGGCCAAAAACTAGCATTTAGCTTTTTGATCGCAGTGGATCCACTGCCTTATTCATAGAAATCCCTGGATTAGGGCAGCTAGCATAATCAATTTCACATCCATCATCAGGCATCCAATCCCAGATCAGTTACTATCTGTTAACCGAGATCCTAGCGCTGGTTATAATTAGTAGACTTACTGCTATAGTGCTAAATCACTAATCTAACTATCTGGCTCTCTGGCTAGCCACATCGATCGATTTGGTTGGCCTGTTCAGGTAGCGATCGTGATTAGGTAATAATAGTTATAGCCAAATACATTCAATCAAGTTCATTTGGGGTAGTTCTGCGTCTATATCGATCGGTCAATACTTGATCAATAGATATCAGCAGCCTACCGCTCCTTAAGTCTAAGTTTAGTCAATTGGAGCATTTTTATGTAGAAAAATGTAGATTCGGAAATACGGGAATAATACATGAGCATCAGCAGAGTTAGAGTTTACGAGCTAAAGCGCGAATTAGATTTAGAGACCAAAGAAATATTAGGCATATGCGATCGCCTAGGCATTCCGGTGAAAAGTCACAGCAGTACGATCACCGAAGCTGAAGCCGATCGGATCCGCAACTTTGCTCAAAATCGGGATCAGTCAGCTAAATTAGATAAGTCAGAGCCCGAAGTGGCTGAGCCTGTCAGTTCTGCCAACAAAGAATCATCAACTGCATCAGCATCTAAACAGGAAATTTTGATCAACACGGTAAGTCGTCCCGCCACGATTAAGCAACTACAAAAACCCACTGCTGCTGAGCCCCCAGCCCCATCCCGTCCAGTTGTGGTAGAACCTTCACCACAAGAGCAAGCGGAACCTGCGGTAGCGGCCACGAAGCCAAGCAAGAAAAATAGCAAGGCTACTACTAACACCAAAGGTACTGCCCAGAACACTGACAATGGTGCGATCGCCAAAGCGCCAACCAGTAGCTCATCGGCACAGCTAAAACAGCCACCTGCTCGCCCGGCTGAATCCGCTGGCGAAGTGGTTGAGATTAGTGAAATTGCCCCAGCTAATGATCAGCCAGAGTTGGCTAAACCGCCCGCAGCTAAAGCTAAATCCAAGGCAGCCCAAGAAGCAGCCCCTGCTGCCAATACGGCCAGTAATGCCGCTAGTAAGGCAGAGCAAAATAAGGCAGAGCAAAAGCCAGAAGCAACCTTGGCCAAAAAACCAGAATTGATCAAGCCAGTGCCCAGGAGTACGGCGATCGAGCAACCAGCCCAAACTGCGGCGATCGCCGGGAACAGTTCATCATCCACTAGTTCGACTAGTTCGGCGAATCCAGTCAGCCCAACTAGCTCAGGCAAGAAGGCCAGCAAAACCTCTAAACCTGGCAAGTCCGCAGAGCCCGACAAAACAACCATAAGTGTGGGCAGTGCGCCTAAAAACAACCGAGAGCAGCCTGCTCGTCCCCAACTCCATCGCCCCAAGCCAGTCAAAGATGCGGTATTAATTGAGCGTGGGATCACCGCCCCAACCGAACCTAAACCCCAGCAAATTCTGCAGCCTCCGGTTCGACCTACTGCTAAACCGGTGGCCAAGGACGATGAGGCAACAGAGACAGATGGGGCAGAAATAGCTGCCAAACCACCTGGCTTAGAGTTAGCTGCGCCGCCAGAACGCCCAATTAAATTGAGCCGCGTTGCTGCCAAGGTGAACAAGCGAGGCAAAACTAAGCGGGAAGAGGAAGAAGAAGAAGATACGGAAGTACGCGCGAAAAAGCCCAATCGGCTTAAGCGCTATAAAGTGATCGAAGACGACATCGATGATATTGATGACGATCTAGAAAATGGCGATCTTGATGATGCCAGCAATCTATCTACGGCCAGACCTACCGCTAGACCACCCAAACCAAAACAGGCCAGGTCAACGGGAGCAGAGAATAAACCAATTCCGGCCAAGCCCAGCCGCAAACCAGCCCGCGATCGCCGCAGCTCTCAACCAGAAAAACAAATTGAGAAACCAGAACTGATCGAATTGAGCGATAGCGTCACGGTACAAGAGCTAGCTGACCAGATGTTAGTTTCTGAGACCGAAGTGATCAGAACCCTATTCATGAAGGGGGTGATGGTAAATATTAACCAAACCCTAGATGTGCCTACCGCCAGGATGGTAGCTGAAGAATTGGGCTATGAGGTCGAGGAAATCGAAACCGATGCGCCAGCGCGTAAGATCACCGAGATGATCGATCTTGAGGATATTGAAAGTCTGGTGCGCCGTCCGCCAGTGGTGACCATCATGGGTCACGTTGACCACGGTAAGACCACACTCCTTGATTCGATCCGCGAAAGTAAGGTGGCTCAGGGCGAAGCCGGTGGGATCACCCAGCATATTGGTGCTTATCACGTTGATGTCGAGCATGAAGATGGCGTAAAACAAGTGGTGTTCCTGGATACCCCTGGTCACGAAGCTTTTACTGCTATGCGTGCCCGTGGTGCCAGGGTGACTGATATTGCGATCCTGGTGGTGGCAGCCGATGACGGCGTACAGCCACAAACGATCGAAGCGATCAGCCATGCCAAGGCGGCCAATGTACCAATTGTGGTGGCGATTAATAAAGTCGATAAGCCAGAAGCCCAACCCGATCGGATCAGACAGGAGCTAACTGAATATGGCCTGGTTGATGAAGAATGGGGCGGCGAAACAATCATGGTTCCAGTCAGTGCGATCGAAGGCAGTAACCTCGATACCTTGCTAGAGATGATTTTGCTGGTGGCCGAGATCGAAGACTTGCAGGCCAATCCCGATCGTACTGCTCGCGGTACGATCATCGAAGCTCACTTAGATAAAGCCCGTGGCCCAGTTGCCACCTTCCTGGTCCAAAACGGTACGCTGCGGGTCGGTGATGTGTTTGTGGCTGGCTCAGTCTTTGGTAAGGTGCGTGCCATGATCGACGATCGCGGAGAGCGCGTCGATGCGGCCGATCCCTCCTTTGCGGTTGAAGTATTGGGACTCAATGAAGTGCCAGCGGCTGGTGATGAGTTCCAGGTCTACCTCGAAGAGAAGAAGGCCAGGTCGCTTGCCTCAGATCGAGCCGAGCAACAACGTCAATCCCGCCTGCAACAAACCATGTCTTCGCGCCGGGTTACCCTGGGCACGGTTTCAGCTCAGGCTCAAGAAGGCGAGTTGAAGGAATTAAATCTAATTCTCAAAGCCGATGTTCAGGGCTCAGTCGAAGCGATCTTAGGTTCGCTGGAGCAATTGCCCCAGGAAGAAGTCCAAATCCGAGTGCTGCTATCAGCGCCCGGTGAGATCACCGAAAACGATGTGGAACTGGCCGCGGCTAGTGATGCGGTGATCATTGGCTTTAACACCAGCATGGCCACAGGAGCCAGACAAGCAGCCGATAATCTCGGTGTAGATGTACGTGATTATGACGTGATCTACAAGCTGCTGGAAGACATCCGCGATGCGATGGAAGGTCTGCTAGAGCCAGAACTAGTCGAAGAGCACTTAGGTCAGGCCGAAGTACGTGCCTTGTTCACCGTGGGCAAGGGTGTGGTGGCTGGTTGTTATGTCCAATCGGGCAAGCTAATTCGCAATTGCAAGGTGCGAGTGCTGCGCAAGGGCGAGGTAATTACCACCGGCTCCCTGGATTCGCTCAAACGGATGCGCGAGGATGCTAAAGAAGTGGCTTCTGGCTTTGAATGTGGCGTAGGCATCGATCGCTTTGCCTCCTGGCAAGAGGGCGACATTGTGGATGCCTATCGGATGGTGACCAAGCGCCGTACATTGAAATCCTAAAAGTAAAGTCTAAATCGTTAGCTAAAGCCTAATTCACAGGCTAGATTGCTAAATTACTAATCAGCGTTGCCTGAGCATATCGCAGCAGATGTGAACAAAAAATAAGTAAAAATAAATAAACCATCTCCCCCAGCGATCGCAAAATTGCCAGGGGAGATTTTTTAGCGTTTAAGTTAGCCACTAATTCAGCAATCGCGCGATCACCAAGCCCACACTCAGCCCCAGACCACTGGAAAACTGCAATAGCACCGCCACATATTTAGATTCAGTGATCATGGCAGGTTGATCATGATATTTGCCCAGCAGACTAGAGAGCTTCCAGGCAAACGGGGCGCTGAGCAAAACCAGACCACTCCATAGGGGCAAGAAGCCGCTAATCATGCTAACTATGGTCGTGGCATAAATGCTAACCGCAGCCCAGGGAATTAGTTGAGCCGCTCGCTTACTGCCCAATCGCACCACTGGCGATCGCTTCCCCGCCTTAATATCATCCTCAACCTGGTGAAAATGAGAGCAAAACAGCACCAGCGTCACCCCTACCCCCACAATGATCGCCGCTGCTGCCAATGCGGCAAGATTTTGAGCAGACGAATTAATGCTATTAATCAAAAAAGCATTAGTCTGGCTGTAATAGGCGGCCATGATCGCCAGGGGGCCAAAGCAAATGAAACAAATTGGTTCACCCCAGCCCAAATAGCCCAATCGCAACGGCGGCCCTTGATAGCTATAGCCCAGCAAGCAAGTTAGCACCACTATGCCCAATACCACAAAATCCCGTTGCCACCATGAGATCGCCACCACACCACTAATTCCCAGTAGCAAGAAGAGATTAGCGATCGCAAACACCAGATTTTTATTACCAGTGAGGTTAACCACTGAGTGGGCTTTGTTCTGGTCAATGCCTGTCTCTGAATCAAATACATCATTGCTAAGGTTTTCCCAGGCCAGCACCAGGATTGCCGCAAACATAAAAGTAAGAAAGTTACGCCAGTTGAGTTGCTGGGTTTGATAGAAGGCGATCGCGGTACCTACCACAATCGGCATGATCGCTACGCTATACATAGGCGGCTTGATCGCGGCTAACCAGAGTTTGCGCTGCGATTTCGGGGTTGAGTTGGCACTGAGACTTTGGGGTTGGTCAATCTGGCTGCGGTTAGCTTCCATTCCTGGTTGCATTAGTCTAAATATTTTATGGGTGGGTTAATTAATTTGGGGTTAAGCTAGCTAATATGCCTAGCTGAGTGCGGATTCTGGCCTGGAGCGCAAGGGATCAAGGCAGCCTTATTTTATCTCGATCGCTAGGCTTTGAATCTAAAGCTCTGTTACAACATCAACCGATCGCTTAACCTCAATCCCCTGAACCGGAACCGATCCAGCACAAATCACATCAACTTAACCAGAGTTAAAAAACTCAAAAAAGTAAAAAAGTTCAGTAGGGATCGATCGCCTAACCCACCATGATTAGTATTGAATCTTAATGGGCTCAAAAGCAAGTCACAATTAAGCTGGCGATCAAACCTCAGGGATTATGCCGAGGCCGCAAGGCTAGGGTTTGGGATAGGATATGCAGATGTGGTGATAAGTACCAATATGTGTGTTTAAGTTGTCAATTTACTACTGCGTCACATCACAACAGAGATATGGTTAATCCAGATCAGCGCTCCCGCATCTCGATCGCAGTCAAGTCCATCAAAATTTATATGGCGCGATCGTCAAGCTAATTATTTTGGCAATTTCTAGATTTTAGGATTGCCGTTTATGCCTAGAGTGAGTCAAATCAATGAAAACTGAACCAATTTATTTATCTAAATCAGAGAAAGAAAAACTAATGCAGATTAACGATCTGATTAGAGAATGTCGTCATTTGCTGGTGGAATCAGCCCAATATCCTGATGCTGTTGCTTTCTTAAGTGATGTGCGTGATATCCTCAAGCAACATCGGGTCAAGCCATCCCAGGCTAGCTAACTAACTAACAATAGACTAATTACCTGAATATCCTGAATGTTTAGATAACGGCTAAAATTGTGTCCCTCTGGCTGCAATATTGCAATATTGAACTTTAGCAAAATTTATACTCAGGCGATCGGTTAGATTGAAGCTATTGTTAGGGGATTGTGAATTAATGTAAACTCGGTTAGTAATCATAACCGGGTTCAAGCCAAGCACAATATGCCTCAGCCAGAAATTAACGATCGGGTAGGTTCAGCCGCTACAAATCATTCGAGCCCACCATCTCAAGAGGCTAATGGTTGGTATGGGGCGATCGCTCAGCCATCCAATGAATTTGCCTGTCAAGCTTTACCAATAATTGCTGGCCAAATCCCTACAGGTCTGCGTGGTTCTTTCTATCGCAATGGCCCTGGTAGGATTGGGCGCGGTGGTATTCCGGTGGGGCATTGGTTTGATGGTGATGGCGCGATCCTGGCGGTGCATTTTGATCGTGGCGGGGCGCAGGGCACCTATCGCTATGTGCAAACAGAGGGCTACCTGGCCGAGCAACAGGTAGGCAAGTTACTATTTGCCAACTATGGCATGGTTGCACCGATCCCCTGGTGGCAGAGATTTTTAAACACAGACCTGAAAAATTGCGCCAATACATCGGTTTTGGCTTTGCCCGATCGGCTGTTGGCTCTGTGGGAAGGCGGATCGCCCTATGCGCTCGATCTCAAAACCCTGGCTACGATCGGCGCAGATGATCTCGATGCCACCCTGCCGAATATCCCCTACTCTGCCCACCCCAAACAAGACCCAGTTACAGGTGAGATTTTTAATTTTGGGATCACCTACCGGGGCACTACGGCGCTGAATATTTTTAAATCCGATCGCCACGGCAAAATAATCCAGCGCAAAGCAATTCCGCTGCGGGGGATCTGCCCAGTCCATGATTTTGTGTTGGCTGGGAAATATTTATTGTTTTGCATTCCGCCAGTGCGCTTGGATGTGTTGCCCGTATTATTAAAAACCAAGAGTTATAGCGAATCCTTGCGCTGGCAGCCCCAGCAAGGCACGCAAATTTTAGTGGTCGATCGCAATAACCTGGAAATAGTCAGCCGCAGTCAGGTTGATGCCTGGTATCAATGGCATTTCGGCAATGGCTACACCGATCGAGATGGCAATATTATGTTTGATCTGGTGCGTTACGACGATCTGGCCACCAATCAATATTTGCAGGAAGTGATCACTGGCAACCCACAAACCAAAGCGGTTGGGGAACTGTGGCAAGGGCGATTGCAGCCGGAAACTGGCAAAATGCTTACCATGCAACGGGTTAGCGATCGCATCTGTGAATTTCCCCGCATCAATCCTCACCAGGTTGGCCAGCCCCATCGCCATGTTTACCTAGCCATACATCGACGGGGCGTGAATACGGTCAAGGAAACCTTTGGCGCGATCGGCAGTTTTGACTATGCATCTGCCACCATGCACGAAGCTGATTTTGGTGCTGGGAAATATGTCTCTGAGCCAGTCTATGCCCCTGATGTCCATAACCCTGAGCAGGGTTGGCTACTGATCACTGTTTATGATGCAACAGCCCACCAAAGCGAAGTGTGGGTAATGGACGCGCAACATCTAGACAATGCAGAACCAGTCTGTCGGTTAGCACTACCAGAGGTGGTTCCCCTGGCGTTTCATAGCACTTGGAAACCAGAGCAACCAGAACAATAAATAAAAGCAATTTTGAAGCAATCGGCGCGATCTTAGCGTTGCACGGCAGCGGGATGATTTAACTGTTCAACGATCAACCCAAATATAATCGATATATAATCGACCATATGCTTGATATTTGAGATAACAGCATTTTCATCCTTGATCATGCCGTGCTTAAGAATTAGACCTTATGGCGATCGGTGAGGATTTCATAGCCATCATTCGTGATCAGCACCGTATGCTCAAACTGCGCCGATAAAGACCGATCGACCGTAACCGCAGTCCAGCGATCGCTCAAAATCCGTACATTCTTGGAACCAGCATTAACAATCGGTTCGATCGCCAGGGTCATGCCCGCCCTGAGTTTGACGTTGGGGAGCTGATGGGTACGGAAATTAAATACCGATGGTTCTTCGTGCAGGTTACGTCCCACACCATGACCAGTAAAATCTTCCACAATGCTAAAACCATTCGCCTTCACATGATCTTCGATCGCACCAGCAATATCCAGTAAATGATTGCCAGGTTTGACCTGCTCGATCCCTTTATATAAAGCTTCTTCTGCCACCTTAACCAGCAGCGCCGCCTTCTCGTCATAGGGCGGGATCATAATCGTGATGCAAGAATCACCATGAAAGCCATTTTTATAGGCACCCGTATCGATCTTGACCACATCACCGGGCTTGATTACTTTTCTGGGATTGGGGATACCATGCACAACTTCATTATTAATGCTGGAGCAAATGGAAGCGGGGAAATTGTGGTAACCCTTAAAGCTTGGCACTGCGCCCATTTCTCTAATTCTTTTTTCAGCATGGGCATCCAAATCCGCCGTAGTTACGCCTGGGGCAGCGATCTCATACATTTCCTTGAGCACCGTTGCCACAATTCGAGCCGACTCGCGCATAAAGTCCTGTTCGCGCTTAGACTTTAGTTCAATTCCTTTGGTTGGCCTGGGTTTGGAGTTACCAGATTTGCCATTGGCCGATGATTTTGCTTTATGATTCGATTGGCGCGATTGCGATCGTAAGCTACTAAGGATATTCATGCACTTAAATTAAATAATTTCGGGTCGGTAATTAATTTTGAGATTAGCTGGGCAAACTTTAGTTACTATCGATTGCTAAGTTGATCACCATAATAGATCAAGGAACAGATAGTATATTTCTATCCTACCAATTGCTATGAATAACTAATTTTGCGGGTAAGTTTAAAAATAGCGTCTATGGGTAATTATCGGGTGGTAATTAATAGATATTACCTAATAGAATAGATCAAAATTCCCTAGGTTGTGCCGATGGCGATCTAGACCGATTGTAACTTCGGCGATCGCTGTTGCTGATGCTTGGATTTAGGCGAAAAGCCAGCTTTGCTCAAGTCAATCAAATGTTTAATTTCCTCATACTTAATTATTTTGAAATCTTTAAATATTTTTAAATCTTAAATATTTTCAAATATTAAGTATAGCGAGATCAAACGGTTTGCTCTCGATCTTCACTCAGGATCGTCCAACCATTATTATTGCTAAATGTTGCTTAGATAGAGGTTTCTGCCTTATGTCTCAATCTGGTATTCCGCCATTACCGCCGCCACCTTCTGGGAATCCTGGCGATCGCGGTGGTGCACCCACTCCACCCCCCAGAGCCCAAGTCCCCAACCAACAAGCTCGAAAGGTAGCATCTCAAAAAACTTCGGTTCCCAATCCCAGTACCAGATTGGATAATGCAACCCAAAGGCAACAAACAGCTAGCCGCATTCCCCAACCAGGCGGCGCACTCAAGCCACCGCCACCAGGCCCCCCGCCATCGATGCCCAGTATTCCTCTGGTGGTGAATCGCAATCCTGGCCAACCGTCCCTGGAGCAGTTAGTCAGGGATGCTTTTGAGCAGGGTTGTTCTGACTTGCACCTGGGTGTAAATGAACAGGTGCGATTCCGCCAGCGCGGCATCATGATGATTCAAGAGCAATACCCAGTGACGGACGAGCAAACCTTCTATGCCTGGATGCACGAGGTGATGGAAGAAAAGCTGGTACAGCAGTTCAAAGAAACAATGGAGTATGACGGAGCGGCTCAATATGAATATTGCCGTTGCCGGATTAATATCTTTGAATCGCTGCGCGGACCAGCCCTGGTAATGCGGATTATTCCGCTTAAAATTCTCACCCTCGATCAGTTGAACTTGCCCGAAGTATTCAGGGAGCTTTGCTATACCCATCGTGGCTTGATCCTGGTAACTGGGCCAACTGGTTCTGGTAAGTCAACCACAATGGCGGCAATGGTGGACTTCATCAATGCTGAGATGGCCAAAAATATTATTTCGATCGAAGATCCGATCGAATTTGTGCACAAAAGTAAAAAGTCGCTGGTCAAACAACGGGAAGTGGGGATTCATACGGTCAAGTTTGACAATGCCCTGAAAGCTTCGTTGCGGGAAGATCCCGACATTATTCTAATTGGGGAAATGCGCGATCGAGAGACGGTGAATACTGCCCTCAAAGCTGGCCAAACTGGTCACTTAGTGTTTGGTACGTTGCACACCAACAGCGCGATCAAAACGATCGAACGGATTTTGAACCTCTATGAGCCAGACCAACAAGGACCAATGCGGGATCAGTTGGCGGAAACAATGGTGGCGGTGATCGCCCAGACCCTGGTGCGGACTACTGATGGTAAGCGGGCGGCGGTGCATGAAATCATGATCAACACCGATGCAATCCGCGATTACATTAAACGTAATGAGGTGGATGAGATCGAATCGATCATTCCCAAGAGTACGTTTGATGGCATGGTTTCGATGAACCAGAGTCTCTATAAGCTCTATGAAGAGGGACGGATCACCGAGGAAACGGCGGTGGAAAACTCCCCCAAACCCAACGAAATGGCGCAATACCTGCGTGGTCGTTTGTAATTGCTTTATTTATTGATTTCAATAAAACTAATCCTCCCTTTTGCTATTGTGGCGATCGGGAGGCTTTTTATTATGCGGCCATTATTCATCCATCTCCAATTTAGGTGATGTCCCAATAGCCTCAGGATTCTTAATTGGCTTGCCTGCTGCTACCCTTGCCGTTGCCCGTTGCGCAATCTGATCCATCAAATCATCACTATAGGCAACCGTTTCACCACGATCGGCCTGATCCATCCCTAACTGAACCGCAGCTAGAAATTGCGCCTTCCGTTCTTGCGTTTCCCGCATTTTCCGCACCGCATCCCGCACTAGCTCAGTTTCATTAGTATAGAAACCGTCTTCTATCTGAGACTTGATGAATTTTTCATCTACTTCAGCGAATCTGATATGCATAGCCAGTCGATTAAATATCTACAGGATCGATACCTAAATCATACCAAATCAGTCCCTAATTAAAATTCAAGGCAAAGTGACCGAATCCACATCGATCGTCTCCACGTCTTTGTCCCCACCAAGATCGCCGCGATCGCTTTCATCTTCATCATCACTCGATTTAATAAACAAATTCTGAATCAACCCCGCCAGCATCAACACAATCACCACCAGATCATCAACCCGCCCCAAGATCGGCATTAGATCCGGCGAGAGATCAAACGGACTGAGAATATAGACCAGGCTGGCCAAAATCGCAATCCAACGAAACCGACTACTGCGAAACAGACGAAAATATAAGGAGAATAGCGATCGCATAATCAAAAATGACGAGTTGCCAACAAAGAGATGTTAGATATTTGCCAGCAATTATAATTCGGTTCCTGCCCCCAGCCCCAATCCCTGAGGATAGATTAATGATCAACCTGCGGCTTAAATCACTGCATTTTCATTGATCGTCAAAGTTTGCGCCGTGGCATCCAAAGTTGCTTCAGTGCCCAGCGGCAACACCGCATTTTCGCCCACATGCCCAAACATCAAGTTATAGAGCGTGGGGATGCCCAGTGGTTCAAACCGATCGCGCAACACTTCTTCCAAACTGAGAGTATTAAAAAAGCTGGCTTGATATTCCTTCGGATAGCAATTAGAAAAATGCCCCAGGGCGATCCCGGCTGCGTCCTCCAGCTTGCCCGATAGCCATAACTGGGTCAGCATCCGATCGATTCGATAGGGTTCTTCACCCACATCTTCCAGGAATAAAATCTTGCCCTTCAGATCGGGGAAATAGGGCGATCCCACCAAATTAGTAACCAAAGTGAGATTACCGCCGATTAATTGCCCAGTGGCCTGACCAGGCGAAATCGTGACCAGCCGATGATTGCGCTTCACGGTTTTGGCGCTGGTGGCGGGTGGTTTGGCAACTTCACCGATCGTGGCTTTATTCATGATCGCGCGGCGGAAATGACTACGGGCATATTCACCCACCCCAGTTAACCCCGACGAACCATGAAAAGTGACCAGACCAGTTTGGGCGTAAATCCCCATCAATAAGGCGGTAATATCGCTATGCCCCACAATTACCTTGGGATTTTGGCGGATCAGATCATAGTCCAACAACGGCAGCAAGCGACTACAGCCATAGCCACCGGAAAAAGTCACCAAACCTTTAATATCCTCCCGGCCAAACATTTCGTTGATATCAGCAGCCCGATCGCGGTCTTTACCAGCCAGGTAACCATAGCGATCGCCAATGTGCTTGGCTAACACCACCTCAAAGCCATATAGTTCCATCGTTTCCTTGGCAATCTGGATCTCCTCTGGTTCATAGGCATCACTGGCCGGAGCCACCATCCCCACCCGATCGCCAGGACTGAGCATGGGTGGCTTGATAATTGATTTACTGACTTTAGAGGGACTAGATTTTTGATTATCTTTTGCGGATTTATCAGTTGTGGCCGCGATCGCTTGATTGCCTGATAAGCCTGCCGATCGACATGCCCAGATTGTTGATAGTCCTACGCCTAAGCCACCTAGAAATCCTTTACCTAGCGATCGCCTGGAAACTTGCTGATCCATAACCTACCTTTGCCTCATTCAATGGTGGATATGATAGCGCCTGTTTTAGTAGATCTGGATCTGGATTATGAAGATTGAGATTTTTAGATCTGGGCAAAGCCAATCATGAGATTATGCCAAAAATATTGTTGTTTAAGCCGAAACAATGGCATCGATCGCTGCAAACTACCACAGGTTAGGCTAAGTAATGTGTCTTCTAATGTCCCATTATCACTGATGAAACACATGCCGCCTGGATTGTTCCAATCCTCACCCAGCCCGAAGGCCAGGTGCAACATCTTAAATAGGCTGGATAGTATTGAGATTTGATCCTGTTCCAATCCTCACCCAGCCCGAAGGCCAGGTGCAACAGTACGGATCAAATCGGCCACTTCCGGTTTTAATCGGTGTTCCAATCCTCACCCAGCCCGAAGGCCAGGTGCAACGTCTAGCAAACCATCTATTGCATGGACATAGACCGTTCCAATCCTCACCCAGCCCGAAGGCCAGGTGCAACGCGATCGCCTAAGTGTAGCCACGATGTATCTGATGATGTTCCAATCCTCACCCAGCCCGAAGGCCAGGTGCAACTCTGATGGGTAACCAGTGGATAGCCAGTGGTAAATTAGTTCCAATCCTCACCCAGCCCGAAGGCCAGGTGCAACCCTATTCGTTTGATAGCGAAAGAAACCGATTCGAAAGGTTCCAATCCTCACCCAGCCCGAAGGCCAGGTGCAACTTTAGAGGTGTAGCCACTTTTGACGTTTCCCAGACTGTTCCAATCCTCACCCAGCCCGAAGGCCAGGTGCAACATGCGAAATGTTAACGTGATCCCACCCTCAATACTTGTTCCAATCCTCACCCAGCCCGAAGGCCAGGTGCAACATGCGAAATGTTAACGTGATCCCACCCTCAATACTTGTTCCAATCCTCACCCAGCCCGAAGGCCAGGTGCAACTGGGTACAAGCTCTCGAAGAAAGTCTGATTGGCTGGTTCCAATCCTCACCCAGCCCGAAGGCCAGGTGCAACCTTAGACCTATCGCAATCGATCTGGAAGCCATAAAGTTCCAATCCTCACCCAGCCCGAAGGCCAGGTGCAACGTCAAAACTTCGGAATTAAGCACCACATTAGGATTTCTGTTCCAATCCTCACCCAGCCCGAAGGCCAGGTGCAACCTTAGACCTATCGCAATCGATCTGGAAGCCATAAAGTTCCAATCCTCACCCAGCCCGAAGGCCAGGTGCAACTTCTTGGGCTTGATACAGCAGATTCCGCAATAGAATATGACATGATAGGAGTAAAGTAAGAATCAAAAAGTATGAGAGCCCATTCTCTAGATTTGCGTCAGCGCATAGTCACAGCGTACGAAAATAAAGAAGGTTCAATCCGTGAGTTGGCAACCCGATTCAGCGTTAGTAAAGACAGTGTCCATCAGCTGCTCCAACTTTATCGCACTACTGGTTCAGTTGAGCCAATTCCATACAAGGCAGGAGCAAAAGCCAAGTTTAATGAAGCTGCTCTGGCTGAGTTAGCAAAGTTAGTAGCCGCTAAAAATGATGCCACACTGTCGGAGTTATGTGAGCAAATGTATGAACGTACTGGCATCAGGGTATCAGAACCAACCATGTGCCGTACGTTGCAAAGGCAGGAGTTAACTCGAAAAAAAAACTTTTCACGCCGATGAAAGGGATACAGAACGAGTGCAACAGCTGAGAGCAGATTATCAACGCTGGCTTTGGCCACAGGCAATGGAAAACCTGGTATTCATTGATGAGACAGGCGTTAACCTGGCAATGACCAGGTTGTATGCAAGGGCTACTCTAGGTGAGAGAGCCTATGCTAGTAAACCACTTGCTCGAGGCAAAAACGTTACTATAATTGGGGCTATGGCATTACGCGGTGTGCTGACTAATTTTACTTTTACTGGTAGCAATAATACTGATACTTTCGTGTCCTATCTCAAAGATAAATTGCTGCCTAACCTATGGTCTGGTGCAATTGTGATTATGGATAACCTCAGTGTACATAAGGTTGATCCTGTGCGAGAGTTAATTGAGTCCGTCGGTGCTCACTTGGTTTACTTACCGCCTTATTCACCAGAGCTAAATCCGATTGAGATGCTGTGGTCAAAGGTGAAACAGTTTCTACGCTCTTGGGCGGCCAGGGACTATGATGACTTGCATAAAGCTATTTCTAACGCTCTTGCCAAGGTTTCTCTAGACGATATTATGGGCTGGTTCCTTGAGGCCGATCTCTGTGCGTCTCTAATCTGAAATGCGCTGTATTGAGCATCTAAAAATCGCAATGTTCCAATCCTCACCCAGCCCGAAGGCCAGGTGCAACTTGGGACAATCGCGCGGATGCGATCGCTGGGTCTGTTCCAATCCTCACCCAGCCCGAAGGCCAGGTGCAACCTATCGAGGCTTACGCGGCTTGCAGATCGAATCAAAAGAAGTTCCAATCCTCACCCAGCCCGAAGGCCAGGTGCAACATTGACAACAGAGATAATTTGTTGGCAGGGAAAGGGCTGTTCCAATCCTCACCCAGCCCGAAGGCCAGGTGCAACCCCACAGAGGAGAGAGAACAAATTAAAAGAGTTAAAGTTCCAATCCTCACCCAGCCCGAAGGCCAGGTGCAACACCAACAACTTTGTGTTTCACCAGGTTGTTAAGACAGTTCCAATCCTCACCCAGCCCGAAGGCCAGGTGCAACCGATGAGCAAACTAACTGAGCTAGAGGCAACGATGTTCCAATCCTCACCCAGCCCGAAGGCCAGGTGCAACCTTTTGACAATTGTGCCAGCAATAAAATGACAAACTTGTTCCAATCCTCACCCAGCCCGAAGGCCAGGTGCAACTACCAAGACACAAAAAAACGCTCGCCAGGTTTATCTTTGTTCCAATCCTCACCCAGCCCGAAGGCCAGGTGCAACGCGGTGCGGGTGGATGTTGTAGTTAATATCCCTGGTTCCAATCCTCACCCAGCCCGAAGGCCAGGTGCAACAACAATAGATCCCAGTTAGCGTAAAGAAGTGGGATCGTTCCAATCCTCACCCAGCCCGAAGGCCAGGTGCAACGACCGCAGTGGAGCTAACCCTGGGCTGTGTGGCTGTTCCAATCCTCACCCAGCCCGAAGGCCAGGTGCAACTGTTGACGCTCTGATTATAACAGCTATCCCTGCCCGTTCCAATCCTCACCCAGCCCGAAGGCCAGGTGCAACTCGGTTTTATTGAATTGACTGAGCGCCCCTACTGGGTTCCAATCCTCACCCAGCCCGAAGGCCAGGTGCAACACGGCGTGTAGTAAATGAGGTGAAGGGTATGAAAGTTGTTCCAATCCTCACCCAGCCCGAAGGCCAGGTGCAACAATGTTGCAGCGGGTTGGTTGAATCTGGGAGTGCCTGTTCCAATCCTCACCCAGCCCGAAGGCCAGGTGCAACCTGCGATGGTCTTGGCATTGGTAAAGAACACATGGGTTCCAATCCTCACCCAGCCCGAAGGCCAGGTGCAACCTAGAAGGTGAGACGGGGCTAGCACTAAGAGATCGAGTTCCAATCCTCACCCAGCCCGAAGGCCAGGTGCAACATAGAGGTCGAGGTCAACAAATGAATAATATCGTCGTTCCAATCCTCACCCAGCCCGAAGGCCAGGTGCAACGTTGACCTATGAAACATTTGACGGCTACCCAGTTGTTCCAATCCTCACCCAGCCCGAAGGCCAGGTGCAACGTCAATATCTAATAGTTGAGATTGCAATGCCCTGGTTGTTCCAATCCTCACCCAGCCCGAAGGCCAGGTGCAACAGCGTCTTGCACGATCCTGGCAAACATATCGCCCTGTTCCAATCCTCACCCAGCCCGAAGGCCAGGTGCAACTTTCGATCACCTCGACTTGTTCGCTAAAGCCGATCTCTTGTTCCAATCCTCACCCAGCCCGAAGGCCAGGTGCAACGGTGCAGGTCACAGGCGGCCTGCCTTGGTTCTTTTGTTCCAATCCTCACCCAGCCCGAAGGCCAGGTGCAACTTATTCAAAAACGACAAACCTGCATACCATCAAATAGTTCCAATCCTCACCCAGCCCGAAGGCCAGGTGCAACATTCGAGGCCGTAAGAACAGCCCTACTCCAATCAGTTCCAATCCTCACCCAGCCCGAAGGCCAGGTGCAACAATGTAACGCGAGATGCGCACGAAAAAGCATTCATCATGTTCCAATCCTCACCCAGCCCGAAGGCCAGGTGCAACATATGGCAACCCACCATACAGCAACAATAAAGATGTTCCAATCCTCACCCAGCCCGAAGGCCAGGTGCAACTGGATCGCGCAACACATTTGCGTTAAACACAGCGCGTTCCAATCCTCACCCAGCCCGAAGGCCAGGTGCAACCTGCGCAGGCTGATCAAGCCCAGGAGGAGGAGATGTTCCAATCCTCACCCAGCCCGAAGGCCAGGTGCAACTGAGGCGGTGATAATATTAGCAAAGCGGCTGGCGAGTGTTCCAATCCTCACCCAGCCCGAAGGCCAGGTGCAACCTTAAACCCAGGCACTTGCAAGACTTAGGATGGCTGTTCCAATCCTCACCCAGCCCGAAGGCCAGGTGCAACCCACCAGAAAGTGGCAAGTATTTGGATCACTAAGGGTTCCAATCCTCACCCAGCCCGAAGGCCAGGTGCAACATTCGACAGCAAGTCCTCGAAACAGTGACCGAAATGTTCCAATCCTCACCCAGCCCGAAGGCCAGGTGCAACTAGAGACGCTAGATTTTAAAGCTTATTCGGGGACAAGTTCCAATCCTCACCCAGCCCGAAGGCCAGGTGCAACCACAAATAACAACTAGGCATAATTGCGCACCTCTGGGTTCCAATCCTCACCCAGCCCGAAGGCCAGGTGCAACCAGACAAGACAGCAGTTTGCCCAACAGATCCTAAACGTTCCAATCCTCACCCAGCCCGAAGGCCAGGTGCAACCCGCGACTTCGGCTGGTTCTCAAGATCTGGCGATCGTTCCAATCCTCACCCAGCCCGAAGGCCAGGTGCAACCTTCAACATACAAGAACCTTCTTGTTCCAGAGATCGTTCCAATCCTCACCCAGCCCGAAGGCCAGGTGCAACGCTAGCTGCTTGTTTCCATTAGCGTCGCGTTGCAGTGTTCCAATCCTCACCCAGCCCGAAGGCCAGGTGCAACCTTGCTTTGAAATATGTCTATAAAGTTTATGGAGTGTTCCAATCCTCACCCAGCCCGAAGGCCAGGTGCAACATCGGCGCATAGTGGGATGCCGCCAGTCATACCAGTTCCAATCCTCACCCAGCCCGAAGGCCAGGTGCAACCTCAATATCAATAACTGCCATGTCGTTATTTCCCTGTTCCAATCCTCACCCAGCCCGAAGGCCAGGTGCAACCTGACACAAAACCGCTGGTCGCAAATGGCTAATCAGCGTTCCAATCCTCACCCAGCCCGAAGGCCAGGTGCAACCTGCCAACCTACACAGATCAGAGGCCAGTTTGAATGTTCCAATCCTCACCCAGCCCGAAGGCCAGGTGCAACCGATTCGCAAGAGATCGCCCTAATGCGAGTTAAAGGTTCCAATCCTCACCCAGCCCGAAGGCCAGGTGCAACCATATACACAATAAACATGAGTTGGCCTGAGTCCAGTTCCAATCCTCACCCAGCCCGAAGGCCAGGTGCAACCGCCGTTGCCTCAGACTGCAAGTAGGGCAGCACATGTTCCAATCCTCACCCAGCCCGAAGGCCAGGTGCAACATTGAGAGGCTCCCACCGCCTCAATTCGTTATAGAAGTTCCAATCCTCACCCAGCCCGAAGGCCAGGTGCAACAATGTTGATTCGGGGTGAGCTTGAGCAAAATTCCTTGTTCCAATCCTCACCCAGCCCGAAGGCCAGGTGCAACATCGCTAGATATGAAGCATCAGAAGAGTTGCATAGGTTCCAATCCTCACCCAGCCCGAAGGCCAGGTGCAACCTGCGATCGGCTTCCCAATCCCGGCAGAACCAAACTGAACCTGTTCCAATCCTCACCCAGCCCGAAGGCCAGGTGCAACTTTAACTAACAATAATTTCGTCAGTGGTGATTACACCGTTCCAATCCTCACCCAGCCCGAAGGCCAGGTGCAACATGTTGGCGATGCCTGCGCCGACATGGTGACAATGTTCCAATCCTCACCCAGCCCGAAGGCCAGGTGCAACCTTGGCTTCTGGCCACAGTATATATTGGGCGATTGGTTCCAATCCTCACCCAGCCCGAAGGCCAGGTGCAACCCGATCGCCAAAACTAACTAAAGTGGCAAACGAAAAGTTCCAATCCTCACCCAGCCCGAAGGCCAGGTGCAACCAGATGTAGCAATCGCAAGCTAGATGGGGCATAGATGTTCCAATCCTCACCCAGCCCGAAGGCCAGGTGCAACCGTTGCTGTTGCCAGTGGTGGCGTTGATGCGTAGGTGTTCCAATCCTCACCCAGCCCGAAGGCCAGGTGCAACACGGCGTGTAGTAAATGAGGTGAAGGGTATGAAAGTTGTTCCAATCCTCACCCAGCCCGAAGGCCAGGTGCAACCTAACAAGCACTGCGGGTAATTCTCGTCAAACTGTTCCAATCCTCACCCAGCCCGAAGGCCAGGTGCAACTATTGGCGGCATTGCCTTTAGCCGCTGGATATTTAGTTCCAATCCTCACCCAGCCCGAAGGCCAGGTGCAACGGCAATCGCCCTGTCAAAGGCTCTCATTACTGTGTTCCAATCCTCACCCAGCCCGAAGGCCAGGTGCAACGCTGACCAAAATCAAGTTCGATGACCTGACCGAGTTCCAATCCTCACCCAGCCCGAAGGCCAGGTGCAACGCCAATAGGTAATTTTTGGATTTCTCTATTATCGTTCCAATCCTCACCCAGCCCGAAGGCCAGGTGCAACTTGAGTTGTACTCAGCCCACGTAGTCTTAACAGTGGCAGCCCATGTTCCAATCCTCACCCAGCCCGAAGGCCAGGTGCAACCACCTACATTTTTCTTCACACCGTCAGGCAGTTTATTGTTCCAATCCTCACCCAGCCCGAAGGCCAGGTGCAACAACATAGGTAACATCGCCCACGAACTGTACAGAGTTCCAATCCTCACCCAGCCCGAAGGCCAGGTGCAACGGTATCGCCAACCAAAGATAATTGCTGCTCAGGTGTTCCAATCCTCACCCAGCCCGAAGGCCAGGTGCAACGCCCGAAGCTGGCGATCGCCTCCTCTGGGTGATTGTTCCAATCCTCACCCAGCCCGAAGGCCAGGTGCAACCGCCAGATCAGGTTTTACCAGGTGCGATCGCCAACGTTCCAATCCTCACCCAGCCCGAAGGCCAGGTGCAACGGCGATCGCTGCATTGCTTAAGCCGATGATGACTAGTTCCAATCCTCACCCAGCCCGAAGGCCAGGTGCAACAGCCAATATTTCGATAAATACCAGGGACGGGAATTGTTCCAATCCTCACCCAGCCCGAAGGCCAGGTGCAACTTGGAAGTTCAGCGCAAATTGTTTGGCTCGCTCGATGTTCCAATCCTCACCCAGCCCGAAGGCCAGGTGCAACTCACATAGCTTTGATTAATCCTCGTATGGCAAGGTTAGTTCCAATCCTCACCCAGCCCGAAGGCCAGGTGCAACCGGTGACGATGAATCACCAGACAACAGATTCGTTCCAATCCTCACCCAGCCCGAAGGCCAGGTGCAACCAATTGAGCCACAAGTAACAACCGATTGCCCACCGGAGGTTCCAATCCTCACCCAGCCCGAAGGCCAGGTGCAACCTCGCGCCCGAAGCTGGCGATCGCCTCCTCTGGGTGATTGTTCCAATCCTCACCCAGCCCGAAGGCCAGGTGCAACCGTGGCTGTGCCCAGACTATCTACCGCTCGATCGCCAGTTCCAATCCTCACCCAGCCCGAAGGCCAGGTGCAACCTCACTTCGGCACAACTCCAAAATGTCGTCCTCGGTGTTCCAATCCTCACCCAGCCCGAAGGCCAGGTGCAACCGCGTGAAGATCACAATCCGCCATCAAATATGTGGGTTCCAATCCTCACCCAGCCCGAAGGCCAGGTGCAACCGCAATCATACCAGATCCTTTGGCAGAGGTGATCATAGGAGTTAATTACGCGGATCTGGTTTAGCATGGTTAAAATTAAAAGCCATAATTTAGCAAAAAACGCCGAAACGCTGACAGGGATTAGAACGCGAACCCCCCAGGGATTTAGCCCTTGCTATAGGTTCGCGCAAACTTAAATAATCAGCGGGTCATTAAAATCAATATATTTGTCGATTCCATAGCACTCAACCGAAAGTTCCCTGGGAGCAGGTAGTTTGTAGATGCGGATACTGTCGAGATCGGGATCGATAATGTTATAGAGCTTTGCCCGTAAAGCCTCATACTGCGCTTCATTTACATTACATTCAAAAACAGAGAGTTGAACCCTTTGTCCATAATCTTTACAGGTAGTGGCAACCTTACGCAGACGGCGGCGGCCTTCCTTGGTTTCAGTATTAACATCATAGGTAACCAAAATATTCGCCATGATTTTCGATTGGAATATAGGGCTAAGCTAAAAATCAGCGTAGGATAAACGGTTGATAGGTGGGAACATCGCCGCGCAAATGTCTTGCCAGCAATCGCGCCTGGGTATGATTAACCAACCCTAAAGGCACCTTGGTGGCCAGAATGGGATGATTGACCTCTACTTTTTTGCGTTTTTGAAACTCAGCTAAAACAGTCTTACGAGCATCATCGGTCATAAAAATTGCGCCGCCAGGCCTTTCTAAGAAATGCTCAGGTTTGATCTGACCACGATTGATAAGGGTGAGCACCAAGCGATCGGCAATGGGAGCCCGTAGCTCCTCCATCAAATCCAGAGCCAGCGATGGCCTACCTGGCCTGATTGCATGTAAAAAGCCAACCTGCGGATCGAGCCCAACTCCCTCGCAAGCACTGACACAATCATTGACCAAAAGAGTATAAACAAAAGAAAGCATTGCATTGATCGGATCACGGGGTGGCCGACGCGATCGCTCCGTCAACGCAAAGGCATCACGATTGAGCCGAATCATATGGCTAAAAGCGGCAAAATAAGCCTTGGCCGCATAACCTTCAATGCCGCGCAGCTTCTCAACACTTTCAGCCTTCTCAGCGCTTTTGATCGCTTCCGCATGTGTTGCTGCGGCAGCCGATAACGCAGTGCGATCGCTTTCATTTTTAGCATCACGCGCCGATCGCATCAGAATCAGTCGGGCATTTTGCAACTTGCCAGCCACAATATAGCGAGCAATGAGCAAAACTGCATCGGTGCTCTCTAAAGCTGAATATTGCGCTTGTCTGAGCAGTACATTACCACTGGTCGAACCATTGGCTCTGGCGCGAAACCGACCATATTCAGAGAGCCAGATCAGCGCTCTGCCATCTTCAGCACAACGATGGATCAAAAATGGACTGATTAGCACATTCCCAAAAGTAACGATCGCACCCAAATGATGTAAGGGAATTTGAAAGGTTAATTCGCGCTCGACTTCGATTTTTAAGGTTTCGTGGTCGAGTCTGAGGTAACTACCTTGAGTTTGCACATAGAGTGTGTTTAATAAGACTTTCACGGGTCTAAAGGAACAAAAAATGGATTATTTGACTGAGCCAATTTTCTAAAATCTTGGATCGCATGGGGCATACAGGCATCTAGCAGAGAGCAATCTGGGCAACGTTGATCGGCTACAGGAGGCGGCACAATACTTTGAGTTAACATCTGTCGTACTTGGTGAGCAGTTTCAATTACCAGCGATCGCAAGTCGGGATCGAATATCACCTCTCGGCGACGCTTAGAAGCATGATGAAAAATTGCCCCTTTTGGAACAGCAATACCAAACATTTCCTCTAGACACAAAGCCTGGGCACAAAGTTGTACATCATCAGCGCGGCGGGGTTTGCGGGAGCCAGATTTATATTCAACTGGGTAAGGGGTATGATCAAAGCTAAACTCAACTAGATCGGCAATGCCAGTAAGCCGATGCTGGTGAGACCAAAGCGTTAGCGATCGCTCGACTCTAATCCCCTCAAAGCTTTCACCTTCGGGAATATTCACGCGTTCATGTACCCGTTGCCCTCGCAATGTATAGATATTCTCATCAAACGTTTGCTCAACATGAATTAGCGCGCATTGGCGTGGACAAAAAACATAATGCTGCAACGCGCTAAGCATGACATAGTCATCAGTGTCAGGTACTTCCACTTGCTTATTCTGCTAATAAATCAGTAAGCGTGATTGCATCTGGTAAATTATCGGTATTGACAATCAACTCATAATCCTTAAATGAGCGAGGGGTAGAATTTGGATTTTTGAGCCGCACAGTAATTCGCTCAAACAGCTTATGGGCTGGGGCATTACCAAGCTTTGATTCATGGGTAAAAACGTATAGCCCACGTGGAGCCATTAGCCCTCGACTGGCACTGCGATCGAAGTCCCACATATTTACCAGGGCTTGCCAGAATAACTGGAGATCAAATTTGTTAACCCCAGTGTTTTGTGCCAGATAAGGAGAATAGAATCCATAGGCCAGATATAGACCATAGGGAATTAAGGTTTTACGACCCATGGTCTGTAACTTTTCACGATCGGCTTCGGTAGTCACTGCCATCCGGGTGATGGCCAGATCTTGGGGCAGGACTGGATCAATAGAGCGGGCAAAGGTGATTTGCACGGGGCCACGCACCTGCCCTGCATTAAGACCAGTGCTCATTACCGCACCAAACATGCGCACATCAAAGAAGTTATTACACATCCAGACCTGGGCTTTTTCGGCATTGGCACGGCTTTTGTCGGGCTTGCCTGCTTTTTTGGTCAGGTTTTTAATAAAAGTGATCGTTTTTTTGGCAATTGCCGATTCGATCGCCAGTTCGCTAATTACCTCTTCTAGTTGCTCCAGCGCTTCTTTCTTTTCGGTGTCTGAGAGTTCGCCACTATAGGCTAAATTGGCGGGTTCTGTTTCATCATCGCTGGCATCATCATCACGATCGACAAAGGTGAAGGCTTCTGGTAAATCAGCAGCGATTGCCCTCAGACCAGCAAGAATCTCGGCATCATCAATGTTGTCATCTGCAGGTTTGCCCGTGGGAATATCCTGCTCTGTATAAGCAAGCCGGATTTGCTCATTGAGAACACCATGATGTTCTACGAATATTTTCAATCGTGCCTTTTGATCATCTGGTGCTTCATGGGCAGCATAGGTAGCAACATAATTACGAATCTTGCGTTTAAGCGAGACATCGGTCACTAATCCTTGGAGGGTTTCTGGATCAGTGCGCGGCATATTACCGCCATCGGGATCGCCATTGGGATTACCGTCGGTGACATCAAATAGTAAAACAAAGTCATGGCGGCGATTGGGGTCGAAATGTTTAGTCATAGTCTTGTTTTTGGAGTTTAGCTAGCTTGGTTGGTTTGGGCAGCGGCACGATTGGCGGCTTTTTGATGGTAATAGCCGATCGCAAACAGACCCTGTTGCTGCAAGGTCAGGGTTTTAGGAAATCCCAATTCAGAAAGATGCGACATGATTTCCTCTAAGCGCTTTTCCAGAGCCTGATAGGCACCAGGTCTATTTTTTCTGAGCTTGGGCAAATGGGCTCTTTTAGCGCCACTCAAAAGTGGTGGGAACGCACTGGCAGGGGTACTAGAGACAGCACCATAGTAGCGATCGGTGAGGGTGGCATTAATTTTGCCTAGGGCAGTTCTTTGAATCGCCTCTAGTTCAGCGAGCAATCGACCACAGTGATAGGCGGTGTGATCGGCTATGGCTGGGAAATCTGGATTAGGATTTAATGTTTCCATTTCAGTTCTGGCGAATTTGTTTTGACTGGTCAGAATCAGTTTGATCAGAGCAACGCGAGCATAGGTGACTTTTTGCTCGGCACGATTACGACGCAAGACTCTAGCGAGGAGATCATGAGGCAGACGATCGCCACTGAGGGCAAATTTAACTAGAGCATTTGGCACGGCGGGAAGCATTTCCTTGGCGGGATCGCGGTAGGCGCTGGCAGCTAGTTTATAAACTCCCCATGATTTGAACTCTTCACCATCAGGTGCAACTATCCTTTGA
Organism: Pseudanabaena sp. PCC 7367; assembly: GCF_000317065.1. Classification (GTDB taxonomy): domain Bacteria; phylum Cyanobacteriota; class Cyanobacteriia; order Pseudanabaenales; family Pseudanabaenaceae; genus Thalassoporum; species Thalassoporum mexicanum. Next base: position 2,202,571 of record NC_019701.1, on the reverse strand, counting down.
GCTTCAAACCAATTACATAGGTTGCGCTTCACTTCCGGAACAGTTGTTTCAAGCCAATCACGCACTACCGCTCTGGCATTATTCGCCGTCAGGGTGAGGCAATAGAACTGGTTCTCATCTACACTAAATGATTGCTGACCTGTAAAGGGAGAACTCAATAGACTCTTTACTTTCTCTGGGTCAGGATCATCTAGGTATGACAGAGCATCAAAATCATCTTCTTGATCCCTTGTCCAAAATACATAGGTGGTAGAACCAATTCTAAGCCGGAAATTTGGTGAAGCAATCAGATGGTTGAGGGCTTTGGCAAAGCCCTCGGCAGCATCACGGGAAATTGGCGAAGTAAGAGAGCTTTTTAAGCCATAGGAAGTAAAGGGTTTTGCATTAGCAGAAACCATTGCTGTGCCTGAGGGTTGTCCACCCACCAGACCCTTAATTAAGAGTGGCAATGTTGATACGACAGGTTTACGCTCACCAGTAATCAGACAAGTCATAATTGGCATAGACTTATCGCTATCACCAAGGGTGTAATCAGCCCAAAATTCTTCAATCCTATGTAGTTCTGCTTTTTCATCAGCAGGTAAAGTATCACCAACCTCAAATGTGATCACATCCGCTGGATCAAAATCTTTTGGTAACTTGCCTCGATCTGTTTCTGGGTTCCAGGTATCGAGGAATTTTACGATCGCTCTAATAGTAGGTTCTTCAGTCGAATTTGCACATTGCTGAACCAAATCCTTAAACTGTTGATGACAATCTTTTACTCTTTGAGGTTTGGAGTTTGGCCTGGCAATCCCCAACACATACTCGCCCGTATCAGCCAATAGCTTGGGTTTGACACCAACAGTTCTGAGTATATGGGGAGCCGTCATTTCTGTACCGCGCTTATCTGCTTTTGAATTACCACCTCTGGGAATAAAATCTCGGAATTCACCTTCAGTAGATAAACTGATCACCCAACGAACTTTGGTTCCCTTATACATGGCAGGCGGCAGTTCCATTTGTCGCTGCGAATATTCGTAAAGCTGACTAAGAATCATGATTCAGGCACCCTCAAAACACCATTTTCTAATCTGGCCCCAAAGAATCTCGGGCTAGCATTCCCCTTCACCGCCTTTGCACCATTCGGATCGTGACTAAGATAGGTAATTGCCCCTTTGCTGTCGATCGCAAATTCTAGATCCATCAGCATCAAGCCCAATTCTTTATTGCCTTCACTACCCTTAATTGGCCGATCGCCTTCTTCTGGTTTGCTAAAAAAGGCACTAAATTCACGGGTACCCAAATAGGGCTGATGATGACATTGCCCCTTGGCCACGCGGCGGCGGAATTGATCGCGGTATTTGGCCGGATGAGCGCTAGCATGGGGCTTTAAATTGATCTTGGCTTTGATCATATATGCCACTTCGCGCAAGCAGAGTGTATGGCGTTGAGCCCGATCGCCATCGGCATAATAGTGATAGGCGGGGTCTTTGGCAGAACGATCGCTTTGCCAGCTATTTATTTCGTTGCGCAGAATTGAAAAACGCTTGATTGGCTTGAGCACTTGGATTTCCTGGACTTGCCAGCTAAATTCGGGCTTCCAAAAAATTGCTTCCAGCACTCCGCGCGCCGCACTTGGGGTCATCACCTCATAGCTAACCCGCTCTGCGCCAAATTCTGGTCTGGTAAAGCAAGCAAAGTCGCCCCAAACCTTAACGACTAAGGATGAATCAGTTTCCACAATGCAAATTTCTAATTGAATAACAGCATTATACAGTTTTCTTCCTAAATACTGTTATTGTTAAGTGATATTAATGAATTTGACTGTATGTCCGTTCCTGCGATGCAGTTAGGGTAAGTAGTGATAGATCATTGCACTAAGTCCGCTGGATCAAAATCGATCGATCGATCGCCAATTTTGATTCCCTTAAGTTCGTCATAACTGAGGCGTTCCCAAACCCATAAACCAGGGGCGATCTCCTCGCGCAATGCTTCCGTTCCTTTGAAATCATTTTGTCTGAGATTCACTAAATAAGGTTGGAGTTTTCGATAGTCACCTGAATTCAGGTCTCGTCGCTGAATCTGTTTTAAATGCTTGCGCACCCGATCGTCAAATTGAATCACCACAGGTGTTGTATCATCCTTAATAAATTTGAAATTCTTAGCAACTTCTGGGTAATTGAAATTGGTTCGCTTCTTTTGAATATCAAGTTGGTCTAGCTTAACGTCCTTATAAAGCACTTTAAAGTAAGTTTCAAAAGTATCTGGATTGTGCAAATCAAGCTCAGGACTTTTTAATATACCTTCAGCTCTTTTGGCCGCAGTTTCATAATCGCCCTTCGGTTTACTACCCTGCTCCGGCTCAAAAACTACAACTCTTCCCTTTTCTGGCATTTTGCCTTCCCGATTGCACCGACCCGCTGCCTGCACAATCCGATCGAGAGGGCCGATCGCCCGATAAACCGCCGGGAAATCTAAATCCACCCCTGCTTCCACCACCTGGGTTGAAACCAATAGGCAAGGTTGGTGGCGATCGAGTCTGTTTCTGACTTGGTTTAATACCTGGCGGCGATGTTCACCACAGAGCAGAGTTGAAAGATGTAGAAGTGAATCAGCATCAATCTCATCATCGTTCTGTAATGTATCCAATACCGCCAGCGCATCTTTACGGGTATTAAGAATAATCAAGGCGCGATCGTGATTGTGTTCCTTAATATCTGCAACTAGTTGCTCCCATGACCAGGTTTGTTCCTTGATTTCGTAGTTAACCCGAGCCAGTCCGGCAAAATGCTGTTTAGCCAGTGCAGATGAAACAATATCTCTTACCGATCCTGCGGTGAAACCTTCAAGATAACGGCTTTCGCCTTCCAGTGCCGGTTGGGTAGCGGTACAGAGCACTACTGTGACCCGATAGCGATCGACTAGTTCCTTTAATCCACTTAAAATTGGCGTTAATAGGAACATCGGTAGGGTTTGTACTTCATCTAGCACAATCACACTGCCCACTAGGTTATGCAACTTGCGACAGCGACTGGGACGATTGGCAAAAAGGCTTTCAAAAAGTTGAACTGTTGTAGTCACAACTAACGATGCATCCCAATTTTGGGTGGCAAGACGCGCCTTGGCATAGCTTTGTCTGGCATCTTCATCATCAGGTTCTTTTGCCGCACTATGATGCTCTAAAACATCTGCCTCACCTAAAATATTTCTATATACATTAACTGTTTGTTCAATGATACTGGTGTAGGGAACTGCCACAATCACACGATCTAAGTTGTGGATCATGGCATGTTTGAGAGCAAACGCCAGACCACTGCGAGTTTTGCCACCACCGGTCGGCACTGCCAGCCGGAAAACACCAGGCATTTGTGCTGCCGCCTCAACACAGGCAAGATAAACTTCTGAGCGAATCTGATTGACTTTACTATCTATGCCTTTTACTCGATCGAAAAGCTGCTGTTGATCCGCTTGAAATATTTTCCAGAGTAGATTTACCGTTTTGTAACCACCTCTCAATTTTGGAGCATCAGGATCAAAATGTTCTTCAGTATCCAGGTAATCAGCATCAACCAGGCAAGAGAAAAGCATGCGGATTAGCATCTCGGTACTATCTTTGGCCAAGCCTTGCATTGCTTGCTTCGATTTTTGGATCGATCGTACTTGCAGTAAAGTTTCCGGCACATGCTGCAGAACTGCTCGATATTCATTTTGAACAGCATGATTTTCCTTACTTAAATCATTTGTTAACTTGTCTTTATCAGGTAATCCGGCATGATGTCCCCAGATAATTGGTGCCAATGGCTGTAGATACTCTCTGGCCAGGCAAGCTCCATAAATAGCATGGGGAAATTTTTTGCATGAGCTACTCCGTCCATTTTCAGTAGCTAAATGGCAACACTCTAAATACTGTTGAAACTTAGGATGGTATTTACCTAAGTCATGCCATAGTCCTGCATAGTAACCTAATTCATCACAACCTATTTTTGCAGCATAACCCTGAGCCTTAATCGCAACATCGGATAAGTGTTCTTGTAAACTATGCCATTCACCTAACTTATTAGGAGTATGAGCTACATATTGAAGTTTTTGCATTAAATTCTCAACTAATATCTAACACTCGAATTAAACCCAACAATATCACATATAAGATACATATCTAATATTTTAGCCATATAAAGAAACAATAATGACGTTTTCAAGCTCCTATAGGCGATCGGGTTACAGCAATCCTGTCATCTGCAACAAGCGATCGGATTGGTTACGAGTATGTAGCGATAGAATATGCCTGGCTTTTTCGATAGGGAAATCACTGACCCTGTCTCGAAAAAATGGCCACTCCGCAAGAGTTGAAAATAAATATAGGAGAATGTCCAAATGGCAAAAAAAAGAGGACATCGGCTATTTACAGCCGAACAAAAAGCAGTAGCCTGAGTAGATTGAGGTCTTTTACAATCGGCAACGCATTCATTCTACGCTTGTTTTTGTTTCACCAGTGCAGTTTGAAGAGGATTGTTGGTTTGCTCTAGAACAAACCGCTTAAACTAACTGTCCACTTTCTTTAGGAAGGTCCAAATGTCGCCACAACGCATAATTATCTGGTATCGCAATGATCTGCGTATACATGACCATGAGCCACTCTGGACAGTGGCCAAAGCAGGAGCGATCGCCATTCCGATCTATTGCTTCGATCCGCGCCAGTTTGCAACCACTAAATATGGCTTTGCCAAGACAGGGGCATTTCGGGCGCAGTTTTTAACCGAAAGTGTGCTTGACCTGCGCGATCGCTTGCGGCAACTGGGCAGCGATTTGATCGTGCGTTATGGCGAACCAGAACAGATTTTGCCAGAACTGGCTCAAAAGCTAAATGCAAATGCAAATGCAATCTACTATCACCAGGAAGTGACCAGTGAGGAAACCAAAGTAGAAGCGGCGATCGCTCAGGATCTCGCTGCAACAGATATTAAACTTCAAGCCTTCTGGGGGCACACTCTCTACCACCGCGATGATCTACCTTTTTCGATGGAGCGAATCCCGGCAATATTTACCAAATTTCGCAAGCAGGTCGAGCAAGAAGCCACGATCAATCCTGCCTTACCCATGCCAACGGAATTAATATCTTTCAATGATTTAAATGATTTAAATGAAATAGATGCACCTCTAGATCCTGGTGAGATACCTAGTCTGGCGCAGCTTGGCTTAGAACCAATCGCACCGGACGATCGCGCCGCAATTACCTTTACTGGGGGCGAAGGGGCGGCGATCGCTAGGCTAGATCAATATTTCTGGCAGAACGATTGTCTGAGAACCTATAAACAAACCCGCAATGGCATGTTGGGAGCAGACTATTCCTCCAAATTTTCGCCCTGGTTGGCGCATGGTTGTATCAGTCCCCGCTACATTTTTGAGCAGGTGCAAAAATATGAACAGGATCGCGTTGCCAATGATTCTACCTATTGGCTGGTGTTTGAGCTAATCTGGCGGGATTACTTTCGGTTCATTGCTGCCAAACATGGCGATCGCCTTTTTTATAAATCTGGCCTCCAAAATTTAGACCTTCCCTGGAAGAAAGATTCCACAAGATTTGCACAATGGTGCGAAGGGAAAACCGGATTTCCTTTGATCGATGCCAATATGCGTGAGTTGGCGGCAACTGGGTTTATGTCCAATCGCGGCAGGCAAAATGTGGCTAGTTTTTTAACCAAGAATCTAGGAATCGATTGGCGCATCGGGGCAGCCTGGTTTGAATCGTTGCTGATCGACTACGATGTGTGCAGCAATTGGGGCAACTGGAACTATAGCGCAGGGGTTGGTAATGATGCGCGGGGGTTCCGCTTTTTTAACACCACCAAGCAAGCCAGAGACTACGATCGCCAGGGGGATTATGCTAAACATTGGCTGCCAGAATTAGCAAAAATCCCCGCCAGCAAGGTGCATGAACCCTGGTTGCTTTCTCCGGCGGAGCAAAAACAATATGGCGTGCGGTTGGGCGTGGATTACCCCCAGCCGATCGTGGATTTGTTTAAATCTGCCCAGGCTAATCAAAAACTCTATGAAATGGCACTTTCTCATCAATAATGTGCTTGATTTTCCCAACTAGAAATCTATTGGCTTAAATTAGAAGCAGATCGCATCTCGCTAACTTAGACAATCGGGCAGAGCTTAGCCACTCTGACCTGTTGTTAATGACGATCGCTTGAGCAGACCATTGCAGCGTTGGCGATCATTGTTGATCGGAACGAATCTTAGGCAAATAAACGATCGATGCTGAAAAAATATCTACATAGAATCTGGTCAGTAATTTTTGCGAAAATTGTCACAATCTGCCTGCTGTGCTTATTTTGGATCGCAGGATTATTGCTCGCCATGCCAGCCCAAGCCAAGATCTGGCATACCCATGAGGCTCCAGATCAGGTGGTCTATCAATCGCGCCAAGCCCTGAAAGACCAGCACCGTAACTCCTGGCAGGCGATCGCCTTTAATCGGGTGCGTGCCGACGGTAGTCATGGCTTTAAGCTGCGCCTGGTCGGTTTCCCAGGGATTACCTCGATCGATCGTGATCGCCCCCTGGTAATTACTACCTCATTGGGCAAGTCATTCTCAGTTGCGGATAATTCCAGCCAGATTTTTACGGACGCTACCGCACCAGAACCAAACATTGCCCAGTATGACCTGATGCCGATCGTGCCAAAGTTACAAGCGGCGATCCCGATCAAGCTGCAATTGCCCACTCTGGGTGATGAAGATATCCGGCTATCGATCCCCCCGGCGCTGATCGATGAATGGCAGACAATTGCGGCGCGGGGTGATGAATCTTGAAAATCTTGGGTTGCTAAAAATTACCCAACCATAGTTGACTATTTTATTGGGGTATGTTGAAATAATATTCAAATAGATAGAACATTCTATTTGGAGATCGCGCTAAGATAAATTTATTATTAAATAAAGATCGGAACCTAATCCTGCATCACCCGATCTCACATTCCTGCTTCCGCTCCGATCACGATCGCACTGTTTTATGTAGCTATTCATATTTATCACTTTTGGTTTGATCGGATATAAACCAGCTATAAACACTAGGGATCGGCAAAATATCGTAAACTCGAATAACTTTGTCATCGGGATCGACTAGTCGATCGGATTAACTTAATTAATTTCAACCTCTAGGAGAAAAATATGACCGAAACTGTGAAGACCACAATTACCCCAATTAGCAAAGAAGGTTTGGTCGGTTTAGCGGACAAGGCCAAAGAAGATCCTACTAAAATTGGTACGCTAAAAGTCAAAACAGTTTGCGAAAGCAAATTTCGGAACCTTAACTACATCCGCGATCTGCCCGTACATGTGGTTGATGAACCGCCTACCTTGCTGGGTGATAACACTGCGCCCAACCCTTCGGAAGCCAACCTGGCCGCATTGGGTTCCTGCCTATCGGTGGGTATTCATGCTAATGCAGTCATGCGCGGCATTAACTTGACCAAGCTAGAGCTAGAACTAGAAGGCGATATTAATATCACTGGTGTGTGGGGGATTGGCGATCTGGCCAAAAAACGGCTTGGCTTTACTGACGTTCGGGTTAAGGTCAATCTGGAAGGTGATGCTAGTCGTGAGGAATTAGAAGAACTAGTTGCCCATTCTAATTTCTGGTCACCTGTCGCTAATACGACCCGTAACCCTGTCAATATGGAAGTCTCACTAGGCTAGTTTGTTGACAATGACTAGTTAATCAGTGGTGGCGATCGGCCAAGCTCAGATTAGCTAATTAGGATCAATAACTGTCGAATCTGTCTGGATTGCGATCGTAATTAGTTGGTAGCTGATTTGGCAGAATTTGCAACATGTTCGGCTCAATATATGTTCAGGCGCAAGTGATGAGCATGAGCCGAATACACCTACATAAGCATAAATTTTTAGAATCCTTAGTAACATTACCAAAGTAACAGTACCAAGCCACATTAATCAGCAGAGGATTGATGGATAAGCTGAAGTAATTATTGGTGAAATTTTACACTAGTTTGCCTGATCATCAATTGTATAAACATGGATCGAGCCAATCGATCGGCTGGTATTTATTTAAGTAAGTTTTTTATTATTAGCCTGAGAACCAGACTGTAGCTAGATTCCAAACCAGTTCACAATTAACTATTAATAAATAAGAATCAATAAGAAATAAATAAGATTTTCGCCAACGCAAGATGATCACAGTAATTTTTATGCTTAGAAATATTGAATCTGATTAACTTCTTATGCATATCTTTTGCATATCTTTCCTATCCGAGATAGGGGCAGCCAATTTTAAATTGCTACTGAATTAAGTCATTTGATTAAGTCATTTGGCAAATCAATTTTAAAGACAATTGCTGATGTTTATGATCGGCATCAATAAATAATTTAGTTAATTTAGTCGTTGAGCTAAAGAGTCAGCCCAGAGCATTTAAACACATTTAGTTAATTTTAATAGCATTCAAACAGTCAAGTTAGGAGAAACGTAGATGCAGGTACTGGAAAATTTATCCCAGCAGGCTAGTCCTACCTATAACTTAGAAAATCCCTTAAGCGATCCTAATTTCGCCAACTTAATTAAGCAGGAATTAGAACCGATCGTTAAGGACATCGACTTAAAGGGCGTTTACCCCCAGCAATTTATGCATAAGGTGGGCAAATTGGGTGGATTTGCTCAGTCAGTGCCAACCGAGCTTGGTGGTGCCGCCAAGGGGTTGAAAGCAACGACCCAGGTGATCGAAGCGATCTCCAATCAATGCATGAGCACTGGTTTTATTGCCTGGTGTCAGGTGGCCTGTGTCTGGTATTTGCAAAAAAGTGAAAATAAATATTTGCATCGTGAGGTATTACCAAAGGTTGCCTCTGGCGAAGTGCTGGCAGGAACTGGTTTATCCAACCCGATGAAGCATTTTGCCAATATTGAAAAGATTGCGATCGAAGCGAAGCCCTGTGATGGCGGTTATGTGCTAAATGGTCTGTTGCCCTGGGTTTCAAATATTGATGCGGGTCACTATTTCGCAGTGGTAGCAAAAATTGCCGATACTGAAGACTACATGATGGCGATCGTGTCGGAGGGAGATTTCCCTGGCTTGACCCTGCGGCAGAATGCCCACTTCATTGCCCTGGAAGGTACTAAAACCTTTAGCTGTGTGCTGCGGGATGTGTTTGTAGCCGATCAGTTTGTACTATCTGCGCCTTGCGATCAATATATACCCAGAATCAAACCAGGTTTTATTCTTACTCAGGTGGGGATGGGGTTGGGTTTGGTGAATAGCTGCATTGAATTAATCCAGCGATCGAATAAGCGCCTGGGACATGTGAATTATTTTCTGGATGATCAAGCCGAAGAGCTGGCATCAGAACTAGAAATGTTGCGACTGCGAACCTATACCCTCGCCGATCGGATCGATGCCTTTGAGGGAGATTATGATCCCGAACTCGATCGAGAAGCGATTCAGGCCAGAATTACAGCGGCAGAACTTTCCCTCAAGGCGGCAAATTCAGCAATGCTTCATGCTGGCGCGAGGGCTTATTTACATGGTAGTCCGCAGGAACGGAAGCTACGGGAGGCTTATTTTGTGGCGATCGTTACCCCTGCGCTCAAGCACCTCAAAAAAATGCTACACCACATGAGTGCTTCGACTGCTTTGGTTTAATATTTAATACCTCATACCTCATTTATTTAATACTCCATTTGGGTGTTATTAGCTGATTAAGCCGCATGTCTGGCTTAGATTTAAAGGGCTTCATCGCCTCTTTCGCCAGTACGCAAGCGAATTGTCTCATTGACATTAGTGATAAATATCTTGCCATCGCCAATCTCACCAGTGTTGGCAACGGCAAGAATTTTTTTTACCGCTTCATCAACCTGGTCATCTTCAACTACTACTTCGATCTGGGTTTTGGGCAACAATTGAACTGCATATTTTTTGGTGAAGCTAGGGCCAACAAACATGCCACCAAGCACCATCAAGGCTAAAGTTGATTCAATCCGATCGTAATCGGAGCCAGGATTAGGCTTTATATGTCCCTTCTGGTGACCAAAACCCTGAACGTCTGATGCAGTCATACCATGAATACCAACATCGATCAGAGCGGTTTTGACATCATCTAGTTTGGAAGCTTGGATGATCGCCTTTATTTCTTTCACCTTGCAATTCCTCTAGCATGAAGATTTTGCCGAAATTCTTGCAAAAATCTATGATTAATAGAATTATGTCAAGAAGCAGTTAATTACTATGAACCCGACGATCGCAACGGCAATGAGTCTAAGCACTCGATTTAGCCAACAGTAAAAAGACATTTTTTAAACTTGTAGTATGAACAATTTATGACATACAGATTGCAGGGCAATGTATGCATAATCAGGACATTCCCAGATAAACATCAAACTTGACACCAGGATTGTGTATCAGCGAACAAATCGCCTAGAGTTGGTGGTCATGCAGTAGTAAGGATAATTAGCAATCGATTTGAAATTCGGAGCTTAGCTTGTTTGGGTTATAGATATTCAACTATCGCCTAAATCCTTACTTGTTCAGCACTACCGGCAATGGGCAATGCCCAGAGAGCTATCAAAGTTACGGTCAAGACTGGTTGAGCTGGTGAAAGTAACCAAGCCACCTCAGGCAAATACTGCCGAAATCGAGTTAGCTAAAAACCTGACCAGGGCGATCGATACAAAAGCGCCAATTACTTTACTTAGACGGGTGATCAGTTACCTAGTGCATTCAAAAGACTTCTTTTGCATTGGTATCTTGTGGCCCTTAGCATTCGGGTTACTCCTTGCACAACATCTCGATTGAAACAGCACTAGCCGGGTTATGCCGTTTGAGTCTGCATCGGCTATCTGGTGCAACCTGTCGCCCCCAGTACAGCAAAAAATAGCCTCTCTGTTATCAAGCGCTTGATGAGTGCCAAGCCTTTTGAATTGAATCTTTATACCTCTACCTTGACTCTCCATCCCACTGGAGAGTTTATATTCATACTTGGAGTTTCAGACCTTCTAATTAATGTCTGAGCTCAGAGTCTTGATCCTCCAGTAAACTGGAAGTTTTATATTTAATTAAGAACCATATGAACAAATTAAAGCGCCGTCAATTTATTGTCCTGGGGGCTGCGGGTGCAGGGCTAGCTTTAGCTTCAAATTGGTTAATCAGTAAAAATCGCTCAACTCTTGCCCGTGATGCGGAAATTACTTCACCCCAGCTATACAAGAGTGCTAACGGATTATTAGAGGTTGAGCTAGAAGCTAGCTATCGATCGGTGCAACTAGGTGGAAACACTGCATCATTGCTTAGCTATAACGGCACAATACCGGGGCCACGCCTTGAAGTTAATGCTGGTGACACAGTACGGATTAACTTTACTAATAATCTGTCTCAGCCAACTAATTTGCATTACCACGGCCCCCATATCCCGCCCACAGGTAGTGGTGATAATATCTTTCTTGATATTGCCCCAGGCGATCGCTTTACCTATGAATTTACGATCGCTAAAGACCACCCTGCCGGGCTTTCCTGGTATCACCCCCATCGTCATGGTTATGTAGCTGAGCAGGTATTTGGTGGGTTAGCCGGGTTGTTTGTGATCCGTGGTGATTTAGATCGCATTCCCGAAGTGCAAACAGCCAAAGAAGAGTTTTTTGTCTTACAGGATTTTGATCTGGATCGTAATGGTCAAATGCAGACATTAAATCCTATGGCGCGATCGTTTGGCAGGGAAGGTAATGTTATTGCGCTTAATGGCCAAATTGCACCAGAGATAAGCATCCCCAACGATCGCTTTCTGCGATTGCGATTGCTCAATGCTTCCACATCACGTTTTTATCGCCTTGCGCTCACTAATAATCATCCCATGTATCTGATCGCTACCGATGGCGGCGGCATAGCTGAGCCAGTAGAAATTTCGGAGTTGTTAATGGCTCCAGGTGAGAGGGCTGAAGTGCTGATTAGAGGGGAGCGTGAGCCTAAAACCTATGAACTGCTTAATTTGCCCTATGACCGAGGTGGCATGGGGATGATGGGACGCGGCAATATGATGGGTGGATTCACTAGCAATAATAATCGAGTTTTAGCTACCTTAACCTGTCAAGGCTCTGTGCCTAAGCTGTCTCTACCCAAGCAATTGATTACGGTTAATAACTTGCCCGAACCAATCACAACCAGGCAATTTGTCCTCAATCATGGCATGGCTCCAGGCATGGGTATGGTTTTTCTAGTCAATGGTCAACCCTACGAACCCGATCGGATTGATACCAGGGTGAAACTTGGCACGGTTGAAGATTGGGAACTTATTAATAACGGCGTGATGGATCACCCATTCCATTTGCACGTTAATCCCTTTCAGGTGATTAGCCGCAATGACGTACCAGAGCCATATCAGGCTTGGCGAGATACTGTTTTGGTGCGGGCTGGTGAAACAGTTCGGATCCGTATTCCGTTCCGTGATTTTGCTGGCAAGACCGTATATCACTGCCACATTCTTGACCACGAAGATATGGGCATGATGGGCAATTTAGAGATTCAAGCCTAATCATGCATAACTAAATTTTGAGAGGTACTATGTCGGAATCAGATTCCCACAACCAGATGAAGCATGATCATGGCAGCGATCGCCAACACCATAGCCATGCGCATCATCAAAATCATGATTCCCATGATCATGGTGGTCATGATAAACATGCAGGTCACAGTCCTGAGATGTTTAAGCAACGTTTTTTTGGATCGCTAGTTCTAACTCTGCCGATTCTTTACTTCTCCCAACAGCTTCAGGATTGGTTGAGCTATCAAGCTGTTTCATTCCCCGGCTCCGTCTGGATTAGCCCACTTTTTGGCATTGTCATCTACTTCTATGGTGGCTGGGTGTTTATCCAAGGGGCTTGGCATGAATTTCAGAGCAAGATCGGCATGATGACACTGATTGCCCTGGCGATCTCAGTGGCGTTTATCTATAGCCTGGCCGTGTCTTTAGGATTGGAAGGCAAACCCTTCTACTGGGAGTTGGCCACCCTGATCGATATTATGCTGTTGGGGCACTGGGTAGAAATGGCCTCAGTACAGGGGGCAAGTCAAGCACTGCAAGAATTATCAAGTCTGGTTCCCAACGAAGCCCACTTAATCCGAGATGGAGAGATTCAAGATATACCTGTCGATCAGATTCAGGTTGAGGATGTGATCTTAATCCGTCCTGGTGAACAGATTCCTAATGATGGTGAGGTGATCGAAGGTAACACCAATGTTAATGAATCTTTTTTGACCGGGGAATCAAAGCCAGTTTCTAAAAAGGTGGGAGATGAGGTTGTAGCAGGCTCGGTCAATACTGAAGGCTCGGTGCAGGTTAAAGTAAACCGAATTGGAAATGATACGGCGATCAGTCAAATCATGCGGCTGGTGGAAGAAGCCCAATCCTCTCGCAGTCGTTACCAGGCACTTGCAGACAAAGTAGCCTATTGGCTCACCTTGGTGGCGATCGCTTCGGGCTCGCTTACTTTCGTGGTCTGGCTGTCTATCAATGATTTAGTATTTGCGATCAATCGGGCGGTGACGGTGCTGGTGATTACCTGTCCCCATGCTTTGGGTCTGGCTATCCCTCTGGTAATTGCTAACTCTACTGGACTAGCCGCTAAAAATGGGATTCTAGTGCGGAATCGGGATGCCCTAGAACGAGCCAAAGATATTAAAATTATGGCTTTTGATAAGACTGGAACTCTTACTAAGGGTAAGTTTGGTGTGCAGAATATTACAGTTGCCAAAATACAGCAAAAACAAGCACTAGCCGTTGCCGCAGCCCTAGAAACCGCTTCTGAGCACCCCCTAGCTAAGGCGATTGTAGAAGCTGCGAATCAGTATGAGCTTGATTTGCCTAAAATGAAAGACTTTCAGACTGTCACTGGCCAGGGAGTAGAAGGGCAAGTTGATGGCCAAACCTATCGTCTGGGTCGCCCTGAATGGGTAAAGGAACAAAACTTGAAATTACCAGATAGCTTGCAAGCAGGATTAGCCAAAGCTGACGATCGCGGCGAAAGTGCCGTAGTGCTAATGGACAAAGACCAAGCGATCGCAGTTATTTCGATGGCTGATCAGGTTAGAGAAAGAGCCCGCGCTACCATCGATCGCCTGCATCAAATGGATGTGAAGGCAGTGATGATTACCGGTGATGCCGAAGCCGTAGCCCGTAGTGTAGCCGATGATTTGGGCATCGATCGCTACTATGCGCGGGTATTGCCAGAGGATAAAGTGAACCGGATCAAAGCATTACGAAAAGAGGCTCCCACCGCATTTGTGGGTGATGGCATTAATGACGCGGCTGCCCTATTGGAGGCAAATATGGGGTTAGCGATCGGTGCTGGTACTAATGTGGCGATCGAATCGGCCGATCTGGTTTTAATTAATGACGAGCCCCTGGATGCAGTAAAAGCCTTAAATTTAGCCAAAAAGACCTATCGCAAAATGCTTCAAAACCTTTTCTGGGCAACTGGCTATAACGTGTTGGCAATCCCTCTTGCTGCTGGAGTGCTATCTAAATGGGGGATAGTTTTATCACCAGCAGTTGGTGCTTTGCTGATGAGTTTTTCAACTGTGATTGTGGCAATCAATGCGGTGATGCTACGTCGCGCCAAGCTTACTTAAATTCTAAATTAGCTGAGTTACAAACTAGTGGAGAGTTACAACTATGACCGTTGTGCCTGCTGAGTTAGTAAAACTAATTAAAGACTATGCCAAGAAAACAGAGTTCTGGTTGCTGACAATTTTTGGCACTCTGGCTGCGCTGCATCTCAATTTGCTTTGGCAACTAACTCAAAATGGCGATGCTCTGATTGTTCGAGTTGTTTTCTGGGGGCAATTGCTTATTTAATTTGGCAACGCCGCGATCGCCGTAACTGGCAGGCGATTTAAACTCGCCAGATATACATCAGCAGTTAATATTTTGAATCTAAAGGTATAAATTACAGATGAAGCGACGTTTTTTTACTACCAAGTTTTTAGCAGCGGGTCTGGTTACAACTAGTATGGTTTTGACTAGTTGTGCTTCAAACCTGAAACCCCAAGCTCAAACAGTCTCATCTACTTCGACACATTCGGCGACCCATAAACTCACAGTTTTTCGTACTCCCACCTGTGTTTGCTGTGGGCAGTGGATTGATCGTATGGAAGCAGCGGGTTTTCAGATTAAGGATGAAATTACTGAAAATGTAGAGGCAATTAAGCAACAGTATGGAGTGCCAGCAGAAATGTATTCCTGTCACACCACGATCGCGGCCGGCTATGTAATTGAGGGACACATACCAGCGGAAGACGTACAGCGGTTGCTGGATGAGAAGCCTGGCATTAAAGGAATAGTAGTGCCAGGTATGCCGATCGGTTCACCTGGGATGGAATCTGGTAATCGGGTTGAGCCATATACCGTATTTACTCTTTTAGAGGATGGAACAACAGGAATTTTTGCTGAGCATTCATAAAAATGCTCTTCGATCGCCAGATTAATTATCGGGGCGATCGTAACCACATACTGATCCCTGTTGCAGCTAAAAATAAAAGTCCTAGACCATTGAGAAATGGATAAACCATCTCCAGGTTAATCTGTCCAAATTTACCGCGACGTAAATCTAGCAGCCAGAGGAATCCTTCTGCTTGACCACTAACTAGGGGTAAAGCTAGCGAAGCTGCAATGGAGCGCCACACGATCGCTAGAAACAGTGTCAGAACTTGTATAGCACTACCATATTTTTATACCTGAGTTAATCCAACTCAACCGACTATAGACTGCTAGAGCTTTACTCCAATCGCTACCTTCGCAGATTCATCTTTATAAGATTGTTTCTCAATGCTAGTAGTAGTTGGCTTGGGAATTAGCCACTTGCCAAATCTGGCATAGAGAGCAGGAATAACTAACAGCGTTAATGCAGTGGAGGTAAACAAACCACCCAGAACCACAATCGCTAACGGTTGCAGGATTTCATTCCCAGCACCGCTGGCGATCGCTAACGGCAACATCCCCAACGCAGAGGTAACAGCCGTCATTAAGATGGCGTTTACTCGTTCCAACGAACCCTTAATAATTACCTTTCTAAGTGGCATTCCCTGGGCAAACTTTTTGTTGTAGTTGTCCACCAGTAATAAGCCATTACGAACCGCCACCCCAAACAAGGTAATAAAGCCAATCAAAGAGGCGATCGAGATAACACCGCCAGTTAGTAAGATTGAGACAATACCGCCCACCAGTGCTAATGGCAGATTGAGCATGATTGCGATCGTTGCTGGCAGAGATTTCACCGAGAAAAACATTAATACCGCAATGACGATTGCTGCCAGAATGCTAAACACCAGTAAATTGTTAGTGGCTTTTTGCTCCGCTTCAAACTGTCCACCATACTGAATGAAATATCCCTGGGGCAACTGCACATTTTGTTTAATTTGTGCCTGGATGTCGCCTACCACGCTGCCTAAGTCACGCTCAGCCACATTGGCAGACACCACAATTAGGCGCGATACGTCTTCCCTATTCACGACATTAGCACCCATGCCATAGTCTACGTTTGCGACCGTGCCCAGTGAAATAATTTCGCCTGTGGGTGTAGAGATTGGAACTGCGCGAATCGCATCTAAGTTATTACGGGCTGACTCTTCCAATCCGATCGCAATATTAATCAGTTGTTGATTCTCTGGCACCTGCGAAACAATCCGACCATTGAGTGCTGTTTCGACCACATCCGAAATTGCGGCCATACTTAAACCAAATTCAGCAGCAGCGATTCGATCGTACTGAATTTGCACCTGACGGATCGGCAATTGGGGCTCAAGTTGGAGATCCACGACCCCTTCAATTGGTGCAATCACATCGCGGATCTGCTTACCAACTCGGCGCAACTCGGCTAGATCGGAACCAAAGATTTTCACGGCGATCGCACTTCTTACCCCAGATAATACTTCGTCCATACGGTGAGAAATAAAACCACCAACGTTGGGTGCCACACCAGGCAATTCCAAAAATGACTCACGTAGTTGTTTAATACTGGCTTCTCGATCTTTTAGCGCCGTATCACTGAGTTCTATATCCACGTGTGCCATATTTACACCTGCACCATCAGCATCACCAGGGGTTCTTCCTGCTCGCACCTGTACCCACTCATACAGCGGGTTATCCTGGAGTGATTTAGCCAATGCCTTACCTGCCTGATTGGTCATGTCCAGGGAAACGCCTGGGAACAAGACCATTGAATTGACCATCGATTTTTCCTGGAATTCAGGTAGGAATACACGTCCCAAGGAAGGAACAATTGCCAAGGTAGCAACCAATGCGGCCAGCGCAAATCCTAGAATCAATTGGGGTGATCGCAGCGATCGATTTAGTAATGGACGATATAACCGTTCGCTTAAGCGGGCAATGAAAGTTCCTTGCTGAGGCAAAGATTGATTTGCCAGCAGAATTGCACACAGAGCTGGCGAAAGGGTCATGGCTACCAGGGTAGAAGCCACGATCGAAAGCAAATAGGCTACCCCCATTGGTGCAAAAATCCGCCCTTCTACGCCAGTTAAAGTAAAGATTGGCGCAAACACTACAATGATAATCACCGTAGAGAAAATTACTGCCAGTCGCACTTCAATGGAGGTGTCATACACCACCTGAAAAGGGTGTTTTGGGTTGTCCTGTGCCTGGTTAGTGCGCAGTCCCCGATAGCAGTTTTCCATATCCACGATCGAGTCATCTACCACTGAGCCGATCGCTACCACCAAGCCGCCCAGGGTCATGGTATTGATTCCCAGACCAAACGCTTTCATCAGCATCAAACCGACTAGCAAAGACATGGGAATTGCACTCAGGGTAATCATCGCTGTGCGCCAGTTCATCAAAAACAACAGCATGATCACCGACACAATGATGATGCCTTGGAGCAGCGAAAAACTGACATTGTGAATGGCAGAATCAATAAAATTAGCCTGGCGAAAGGTACGCGCTACTTGCACATCAGCGGGAAAGGTAGTCGGCAAAGATTGCATCACCGCCTCTACTGCTTTGGTGACGGTGGGTGTATCGACATCGGGCTGTTTATTCACCATGAGCACCACCGCAGGCTGGCCATTAAAGCTGGCATCACCACGTTTCAAAGCTGTCCCAGTTCTTACTTCTGCTACATCTTTGAGTAAGATAGGCTCACCGTTCTGGACTTTAACGACGGACTGTTGCAGATCAGCGATCGATTGTACTTGCCCGATACCACGTACTAACAGTTCCTGTCCGCCACCTACCAAAAAGCCACCGGGCGCATTGGCATTTGCTTCTCTGGTGGCATTGGTGACTTCGGTCAGCGAAACATTCAGGGCTTCTAGTGTTCTGTCAATCTTGGGTTTGTGAGTTAAGGGAAAGATGGATAAACTATACCTATGTTATCCGAGCAGTATATTATGCCTAAACGCTATATCGTCCGTTTGAGCAAGGAAGAGCGCGAAGAGCTGCAAAATCTTGTGTCTACTGGTAAGGCCGCCGCCTATAAAATCAAACATGCCAACATTCTGTTAAATATCGATATAAATGGCCAGAACTGGACAGATGCGGAAGCCGCCGCCACCTTTAGTTGCCATCGCAATACAGTAGCCAACCTGCGTCAACGATTGATTGAAGGAGGTTTAGAGTCGGCCTTGGCACGCAAACCTCGCCAAAGTGCGCCACGACCACACGTATGTGATGGAGAGTCGGAGGCAAAGCTAATAGCCTTACGTTGTAGCGAACCACCTGCTGGTCATGCTCGCTGGACATTGCGATTGCTTGCTGATAAAGCGGTGGAGTTAGAAATTGTACCAGCTATTTGTCACGAGACCGTGCGACAAGTGCTGAAAAAAACGAACTGAAACCACATCTACGTCAACAGTATGTGATTCCACCTGAGCAAAATGCCGATTTTGTTGCTCATATGGAAGATGTACTAGAGATTTATCACCAACCCTATGATTCTAAGCATCCGGTAATTTGCATGGATGAAAAACCGGTGCAATTGGTTAAACAAACACGCATTCCATTGCCGGCTAAATCAGGACAACCAGAGTTGGTAGATTATGAATATGAGCGCAATGGCACCGCTAATATTTTCTTGTTTACAGAACCTTTGGCCGGTTGGCGTAAAGCAGTTGTGAGTGAACGCAGAACCTCAGTTGATTGGGCGATCGAAATTCAACGCTTACTTGAACAAGACTACGCCGATTGCGAGACTGTCATTTTGGTATGTGACAATTTGAACATTCACAAACTTGCCTCGCTCTATCAGGCCTTTGCTCCGTCCACTGCGCGTCGGTTGGTCGAACGGCTAGAAATTCACCATACGCCCAAACATGGAAGTTGGCTAAATATTGCCGAAATCGAGCTGTCTGCACTAACCCGACAATGTCTGGATCGACGGATCCCAGATCGAGAAACTCTTGAACAAGAAACATCAGCTTGGTTCATTGAGCGTAATCATTTGCAGAAGTCGGTAGATTGGCAATTCACAACTGCAGATGCTCGTATTCGCCTTAAGCGACTTTACCCACAAATTGAAAGCTGACAATCCACTAGTTTGGTTGGGTCGATTAATACCTGTTCCTGGCGTTCATCACCGCCATAAATGGTGATTTGTGAGACCCCTGGCACGGAAAGGATCTGATTACTGAGCGTGACTTCAACCAGGCTACGCAGCTCCATCATGGAGGTTTGTCCCTGGCCATTTACAGTAAAGGCATATTGCAAAATTGTGCCCAGTGGCGATAACAGGGGCGAAATTTCCGGCGGGTGTACTCCGTCAGGCAGTTGGTTGGCAACTTGTTGGAGCCTTTCGGTCACTGCCTGGCGAGCTTGATAAATATCGGCATCCTGGTCGAAGACTACCTGCACCATCGATAGTCCTACCTGAGAGGACGATCGCACCTTGGTTACTCCTGGCAAACCATTCACCACGCTTTCAATTGGTACCGTAATCTGAGTTTCCACTTCTTCCGGTGCCAGTCCAGTTGCTTCAGTATGGATGTCCATTTGAGGTGGCGCAAATTCAGGGAACACATCCAGGGGCATCTGGGTAACGCTGATTATGCCCCAGATCGCCACCACAATCGCACAAACAACAATAAACCACCGCTGGGCAATTGAATTTTTAAGGGTTTGATTGAGAATTGAGTTAAACATTCAAATCAAAGCTCCCTGTTATTACGCGCGGGATTGTTTTTCTTCCCAGACGTGAACACAACGATCGCACCTGCGCCAATTAGTAATACAGCGCCCCCAACACCAACCGCAATCAAACCTCGTCCCAGTCCATCTTGGGTTATATCATTCTCTGTAATTTCAGTTTCAACTGGTGTAGGAACTGAATCATTCATAATTTCCTCTCCATCTGTTGCAACTACAGAATCAGTGGTTTGGGTTTTGCGTGATTCCGCATAGAGTGAGAGGCTACCCTGGGTTACCAGCCGCTCTCCTACTGATAATTCTTGTAAAACTTCAATTAGTTCTCCCTGTGTCTCTCCTGTGGAGATTTCTACCGGCTCATAGAAATTTTCATATTCGACAAATACGAACTGCTGACCATCGACATCTACAATGGCCGTAGCAGGGATGAATACCGCACTGCTGCCATCAGTAGCTGGCTCAATTGGCTTAACTTCGATGCCCAGGAACGAGTCGGTCTCAGCATTTACTTCGACTCGATTGATACCACCTGTTGCTTGAAACTCATCGCCGTGACCAACATGGGCAAATACGGCTGTAGGGGAGGCAATCGACAAACTGATCGCCAGAATAGAACTGAATAATGGAAAGGGTTTCATCGCATCTCCTCACATTCAACATAAAGCCAGAAAAAGATCTCTCGCAGTTTGCCACAGAGGCGATGAAAACAGGATGAAAAGCGATCAGCTTTGATATAATCAATCCCGCAGTTAATATCCCTGTCGTGATGCGAATTCTATTAGTAGAAGATGAAGAGGACTTGGGGTTAGCGATTAAGCAAGTTTTGATTGGCGAGAAATATATTGTTGACTGGGTAATTGATGGGGCAGAGGCTTGGCGTTACCTGGAAAACGAGTGGACAGACTACTCTGTGGCGATTATCGATTGGTTGCTCCCTGAAATATCGGGCTTGGAGTTATGTCAGCGCCTCAGAGACCGCCAGAATCCTTTGCCAGTCCTAATGCTCACTGCGCTAGGGCAACCGGAAAATCGTGTTACTGGGCTTGATGCGGGTGCCGATGACTATTTGGTTAAACCATTTGTAATGGAAGAGTTGCTAGCACGATTGCGGGCATTACAGCGGCGATCGCCCCAACTGCGTCCCAAAGTCCTAAGCGTGGGAAAATTTACTTTGGATGATGCCAACACAGCAGTACAAGTCGAACAACCCGATCGCACTGGGCAGTCGATTCCCTTGACTCTCAAAGAATTTCAGGTGTTGGCTTATCTGATGCAAAACCCCGATCGGATTATTGCCAGTAGTAAAATTCGGGCTCAACTGTGGGATCTGGATGAATACCCAATTAGCAACGTGGTTGCTGCTCAGATCCGATTGTTGCGACGCAAGTTTGCCCAGTATAGTTGTGACTGTCCGATTGAGACGATCGCTGGTCAAGGATACCGCTTTAACTCGTCATGAGCAATATGATCAATAGCCAGCAACTGTTTCGCCGTAGTCGGCTCCGTTTAGCGTGCTGGTATACCATTGCTATGGCAGGGGTTTTAAGCCTGTTTGGACTGGGTATGTATCGTGCCCTGGTGCAGTCTAAATGGATTGCCCTGGAACGGGAAATTGAATCCCTTGCTGGGACGCTCCATGACAGTCTAGAACCAATGCTGCCAGCCTCTGGAGACCCTACTTTAGTGTTACGGCAAATTTTTCCTGATCTGTGTTTGGTGGGATATCCTTGTAATTCAAGTCCTACTTTGATTCAGCGCCATACTACTGGCATTAGCGATCGCCACACCTATTACATTCGTTTGTTCGATCGTGATGGCAACCTGCTGGCGTTTTCGCCTAATCAACCTTTAGCACCTGAAACTACACTCAATCCAGCTACATGGCAGACTTTTCAAGCTTCAGACGGTACTCGCTATCATCAATTCATCACGATTTTACACGGCACCAATGCTGAGCAGGGAATAGGATCAAGTCATAACTATACTTCCTGGGGCTATATCCAAATTGGTCGTACCTTGGCTGCATTTGATGCCGAAACAAGACGGATTCAGTGGATTTTAGCGATTGGGTTTCCCGTTGCCCTTGCTTTGGTTGCTGCTGCTGGGTGGTGGTTATCGGGACTAGCAATGCAACCCATTTACCAGTCCTATCAACAACAACAGCAGTTTACTGCCAACGTTGCCCACGAGCTGCGCTCTCCCCTGGCTAGCCTTTTGGCAACTGTGGAAGCGATCTTACGGCTACCGCCAAATTTACACCAGAATATTCCGCCAATGCTCCAGACGGTTGAGCGACAGGGACGACGCTTGAGCAGTTTGATTACTGATTTACTTTTGCTGACTAGCTTAGAACAGGAATCATCGACCAAAACGCTACAGCCCTGTTGCTTAAATGATCTAGTCAGTGACTTGACTGAAGAGTTCTTGGAACTGGCGATCGCTTCAGGTATTGACTTAACCAATCAAGTCCCAGGTTTTGAAGTCTATGTGTTTGGTAATGAATCACAACTTTACCGCCTTGTTTCTAATTTGCTTGCCAACGCAATTCAATATACTGGTGCAGGGGGATCAGTAGAAGTTAGTTTAAAATGCCACGATCGTATGGCAATTCTTAGAGTTAAAGATAATGGCATTGGCATTGCTCCAGTAGAGCAAAAGCGCATATTTGAACGCTTTTACCGAGTGCATAGCGATCGATCACGAAAAACTGGTGGTACTGGGCTAGGTCTGGCGATTGCCCAGGCGATTACACGCCGCCATCGAGGGCATATTACTGTTAAGAGTAAGGTTGGGCAGGGTAGTTTATTTTTAATTCATCTGCCCTGTATACAGCCCCATCCATTACGCATGACACATTCCGTCAATACCCAAACCCGCTAATCACTGGGGGTCGATCAGATGAAAGTGAAGATGGTTGTGAGGTTGCCCGATTGCCTCATTTGTCGAATGTTGATGTTGATGCTGGCGATCGTGGGTATGTTCATGTTCGTGCCACAGCCAATCTTTTAGTTTGGATAGTTGCTGTGGTTTGAAAACTAGATATACCATGCAAAACAACCCTCCACCTATTAAGCCGCTATAGAAAAAGTTGGAACTGGGAAAGCGGTTACCGATCCATCCTGCCAGAGGGTAAGCGAAAGCCCACCATAAATGACTCCAGGCAAAGTGGGCACCATAAACCCGTCCTTGCAGCTCCACCGTAACCCGTTGGGCGATTAAAGTTTGAGTTGGTACATTTACCAAGGTTTGCCCAATTCCAGCAATCACCCAAAGAATTAATAACCCATTCAGGTTGGTTAGATTAGCAGGTAACAATGCCAGGGTAATAGTAATAGCACCAATGCTAGTTAGGAGAATGGCACTTCTTTGCTGGCGGGATTGATATAGCCAAACTGATGCGAAGGTTGCGCCAACGCCAAAAGCTGCCATAGACCAACCATATTCAACTTTACCCAGGTTGAGGATGCCCTGCACATAGCCAACTGTGTTGACCAGAATCTGAGCCCCAGCGATCGCCGCGATTAGTTGCAGTACCAGGGCATAACGAATTGGTGGATCGGCAAATAGACAGGTTGTACCAGTTCTGATGTCCTTAAGGATTCTATGGATTTTTCTGGCTGTAGACTGGCTCTGCGCTACGATTAATTGCCTGGGTAAGGAGGCGATCAATAGGGCAGAAATAAAAAAAGTGATGCTATCGAGAAAGAAAATTTGCCTGGTGCCTACTAATGCCGCAATACTGCCCGATAAACCTGGCCCTAAAACTCCAAGGAGCTGATAGGTAGCACTTGATAGGGCGATTGCCTGTGGACATTGTGCTTCAGTTGTAACTAGTGGGATGGTGGCTTTGTATGTAGGGGTGAAAAAGGCGGAAAACGTATTGAGCAACAATACAATTGCATAAATTTGCCAGACTTGAGTGGTGAATGGGAACAAACAGACTATACCCATTCGGGCTAGGTGGGTAATAACCATGAGGCGCTTACGATCGATTTGATCAGCGATCGCCCCTGCGATCGGGGATAGCACCACAAATGCCATCACTCGCAAAGTTAGGGCTCCTGCTAATACAGCACCAGCATTCTCACCTGCAATCTCAAATGCTAATAACCCTAAACCTAGCCAGGTTAAGGAATCTCCTGCCAGGTTAATTAGCTGCGCTAGATACAGTTTGGCAAAGATTGGATTCTCTAAGCCTTGCCACCATGAGGGTCTATTTGTCATTTTTTTGATCAAATTATCAAATTAAAGGATTAGCTGGGGCAATCATTTAAGATGGAAACTTCTGTTTTGAAATATCCTAAGCTGATTTCACCTTAGTCCGATCCAAAATCAGTTTTACAGTACGATAAGTCCAGTTACCACCGCGTTTAGTTGGGTAGTTGTTGCGGTTGAGATAATCAGCGATCGCCACCATGACCGGCTTACCGTGATAGGTCAAGTAGATTGCGTCAGTGTCTATTTCAAATAACTCAAAAAACTCTCGCAATGTCCGTCTAAATTCATTGACCTGCATTTGCTTAGTGTTGCCCACTAAATTTGTCCATCTCCTCAACCGAGACAAGTAAACATGGGGTTATTTACACACCCCCTATGGAGACAATCCCTTCCACAACACCTCAATCGCATCAGCGATCGCGCATTCCGTATCAATAGGTTGATGAGAGCCAATAGTTTCAGAGAGTGCTAGGTTATGCAAGTGTGAAATTAATATTGCTGCTGCCGCAACATTACCTTTGCAAATTCGCCCTAAATCTGCTTCAGCATTTAGATATTCCATTAACTTATTGCCAATTTGTATCCTAGGCATAGTATGACGCTTCAGAAAGGTCTGTAGATCAAAGGAAGGATGGCTGATAAGGGATAGAAAAACTGGCATCACCTCACGAAAATAGGCAACAATCTGTAAACTTACTGATTTAAGATTTTCAATTACCTGTTTCTTCCCAGCTTGAATACTGAATATCTTCTCAAGTTGCACTTCCGGGAGCACCATCGATGCAAAAAAGAGATCTTCTTTCGTGCCAAATCGCTGAAAAATAACCGCCTCAGAAATCCCAACTATTTTAGCAAGGTTTCGTGTAGAAGCTTTTGCCCCCTCTTTGAGAAAGAGAGAACGTGCTGCAGTAAGAATTTCTTCGTTTGTAATAGTTTTAGAACGAGGCACTGAATTTGCTACTCAATCTCAGGTTTACTTGGGCGTGTTCACAAAATAATGCCGTGTTCTTGGCGAATTTCGATAATGGACTGTCCCTTGAGCTGGGATAGCTCATCGAGCGCTAATCTCTTTTTCATGCGTAGGCTCTTGAAAATAATGCTGATGATGCGTGGAAGACAGAGTAACCAGATGCCAATTAATTTTGGGTGCCCAATACTAGCCAAAACATTGCGATGTTCTTGGTTCGAAACTGCTCGATGCATCTCACTGATATTTACTGTTGTAGCAAATACCATCCATATGTGGGCAGCGATTTCGTCTTGCATAGAAGTGCCACAATTAAACAGTAAGTGAACTGCGTCGTGTTGCTCAAATGCTTGCGATATTTCCACCATTGTATTGGTCATATCGTCGTCTGATATACGCAATGATTGAATTGCCTCACCAAGGGTCATTGAAATATCAATGCAAAAATGCTCATTCATAACAATATCCTTTTTTGATATTTAATATTAGGTATAGTATGATTTAATTGCTATATAAGCAAGCACTTGCTTATATAAATTGGTCAGTGGTTGGAGGCATTTTGAACAGAAACCTGCGCTCTTGAATTGCATTAAGCCGATTTGACTTTTGTCCGATCGAGAATCAGCTTCACAGTCCGATGAGTCCAGTTACCACCGCGTTTAGTCGGGTAGTTATTGCGATTAAGGTAGTCAGCGATCGCCCTAAAGCTCTTGCCCGATCGGCGATGTCTTTTAATCTCTAGTGGGTCTAATTCCCCGCCGCTCGCGGCGTAATATAAATGGGTGAGTAAGTACATCCATAAAAGCCATAACGTAAGTGTATTGCTATATCACCTGGTATTTCCAGCAAAGTATAGGGTGGTCATGCAGTAATAAGGATAATTAGCAATCGATTTGAAATTCGGAGCTTAGCTTGTTTGGGTTATAGATATTCAACTATCGCCTAAATCCTTACTTGTTCAGCACTACCGTCTATTGATGATATAGAGCAGATAGAGTCTACTCATTTTAGAAGCGATAAAAGTTTATATTTGTTCACCATTGCTAAGAATGTAGCTTATTGCTCTAAAGTTAGGGCAGGAATTGTATTCCAGGCAACAAATTTCATTTAGAAAAAGCATTCTAATTGGAAACCATATTCTAAGGTTGAGCTAGGTGTGTAATGGTTCTATCTCTCGGTTCTCCCCTATCTTCAAGTAAATGGCAAAATCTGGCTAGCGATCGCGGTGAGCTAGACCAACTCAAGATCAAATGCATGATTTGTGGTGGTTATCACATGACTGCCGATCACCAGCGGTTTCTGTCGGAAATGCCGCAACAGCCGGAAGAGTTGATCGATGATTTGATTAAGATGCGGCTCTATCAGTCAGAAGCGCTTAATGTTGCTGATAGCCTGACCCAAGCGGATTTGCGCAAGTCCCTCTTTTTGAAAATTGCTGGTCGGGGCGATCGCAAACGCGAACGATTAGTGAATGACTTGATCAAGATGGCTGGTGGCCTGGATCAAGCCTTTGCTGCTGCCTTTGGTCCCAGGGCAGGCGAATTCTTCACCGATGCAAAGCGCTATAGCAATTTTAGTCGGCGGCGTTTTTTGCGGAATGTGGCGATCGGTGCGGCTCTGGTTAGCCTGGCTAGTTGTGGTGTCCAGGAACAGACTCCTGCGCCCACGGAAACCAGCGAGCCGATCGATACCAGTTCCCTTGAAAAAACGAATCTGAGAGTAGGCTTCCTGCCGATCACCTGCGCCACGCCAATCATTATGTCGGAGCCGTTGGGCTTCTATGAAAAGCATGGCTTGAATGTGGAAGTGGTAAAAATGCCAAGCTGGTCAGTGGTGAGGGATTCAGCGATCGCTGGAGAGCTAGATGCCTATCATATGCTGGCTCCAATGCCAATTTCTATGACTCTGGGACTAGGTTCGACCGCGTTCGCCGTCAAGCTGGCTAGTATTGAAAATAACAACGGCCAGGGAATCGCGGTGGCGATGCAGCATGCAGGCAAAATCAATGGCCCAGCAGACTTCAAAGGCATGACGATCGGCCTTCCCTATGACTATTCCAATCATAATTTAATCCTGCGCTATTACCTGGCTTCCGGTGGCCTTGATCCAGATCAAGACTGCAACTTGCAGAACCTGCCACCACCAGATGCAGTGGCGAAGATGGCTTCGGGGCAACTAGACGCTTTCCTATTGCCGGATAATCTGGTGCAGCGGGTGGTCTTTGAAAAGATTGGTTTTATTCATTTGCTCACCAAAGATTTGTGGCCAGGACATCCCTGCTGTTCGTTTGTGGCTTCGCAACAATGGATCGATACGAATCCGAATACCTTCCGAGCAATCAATAAAGCAATCATTGATGGGGCTACCTATGCCAATGACCCGGCCAATCGCGCTGAAATTGCCAAGGCGATCGCGCCACGTGAATATCTCAACCAACCAGTGGAAGTGCTGGATGCAGTCTTGACTGGCAAGTTTGATGATGGGCTGGGGAATATGATGGATGTGCCCGATCGAATTAATTTCGATCCCTATCCCTGGCAGAGCTTTGCCGATTGGATTGTAACCCAGATGGTGCGGTGGGATTATTTGCCAGCGGAAGATGCGAATTATGACGAAATTGGCGAACAAATTTTCCTGACCGACTTGGCAAGGGAATTGGCCGAAGAACTAGGCATAGAAGCACCACAGGAACTAGCCAGGGTCGAGCAACTGAAGTTCGACACGCTTGATCCTGATAATCCAGAAGAATATTTACAGCAACAAATCGAGCAATTTGGTGTTTAGGCATTTAAGCATGGCGATTCGGAGTAATGGGAGGCGATCGACCCAGCAAAACCGTCTCAAAGCGAATGTTTTGGGATTATGGTCTATTAGCTATAGTAACTCACTAGACAGATAAAAAGCTGGTGAGCTTATCTGAGCCAAATCAAATAATTGTGAATTGGTGTTGCGATATATACATCAATACGATTTCGTGTAAAACTGTCTGGGAAGCACTTTCATCAATAAGAATCATCCTATATTCAAACTATTGCCGATTGAATTAGACTGATTTAATTTAGTGGATCGCAACAAGTTAACTAATTCTTATGCGACGATCGCCATGTTTTGTTTAGGCTAAACAGTCAGAAGCTTAATTTTGAATTAAGTTTTAAATTGCGCTACCACACCTAGCCATCCAACCAAGCTAGAAAAGATTTCACCCGAAAGGAATATTTGTAGCTAACTATACAGTTAGTTGCTAGAACAAGCATTCTAATTGATACAAGTGTATATAACTGGTCTATGGTACTAATTGCTAATAACGACAAGCAAAAGAAGTGGGATAAGCTCTATGCCCAGCAAGGCGAGCTAAGTCAGCTTGACATCCTCTGTCTGACCTGTGGCGGATATCATTTGACTCAAGATCACTGGAAATTTATGGCAGAGGAAATGCCTAAAGATCCCCTTGAGATGATTGATGATTTGATTAAAATGCGGGTTTACAAGCAAGATAGTCTGGCCTTGGCGCAGACCATCAGCGCCGCAGACCTGCGCACAGAATTATTTTTCAAAACAATCGGCCGCACCAATCC
This sequence comes from Pseudanabaena sp. PCC 7367, assembly GCF_000317065.1. GTDB lineage: Bacteria > Cyanobacteriota > Cyanobacteriia > Pseudanabaenales > Pseudanabaenaceae > Thalassoporum > Thalassoporum mexicanum. The sequence continues at coordinate 2,173,675 of NC_019701.1, read as the reverse complement.
AGAGCGCGAACGTCTGGCACGGGAATTGGCCGGATTAGCCGGAGGTTTGGATCAAGCTTTTTCAGCCGCCTTTGGGCATCGATCGGCGGAATTCTTCAGTGATGCTAAGCGGATTAATGGGACTAGTCGAAGACGCTTTTTGCGGAACGTGGCGATCGGTGCTGCCCTAGTTACCCTGGCCAGTTGTGGACAAAATGCAGATACACCACCACCAACCGCAGATGCACCGGATGATGTGCCGCCACCGAGTGATCTCGAAAAAACAAATCTAAAAATTGGCTTTATCCCGATCACCTGTGCCACACCAATTATTATGTCGGAACCATTGGGCTTCTATAAGAAATATGGGTTTGATGCAAGTGTGATAAAAATGCCTAGCTGGGCAGCGGTGAGGGATTCAGCGATCGCTGGTGAGCTGGATGCCTATCATATGCTGGCACCAATGCCGATTGCCATGACCCTGGGTCTGGGTTCGGCTACCTTTGGCGTAAAACTGGCCAGTATTGAAAATATCAATGGTCAGGCGATTACGGTATCTAACCTGCACAAGGGTAAGGTTAATGGGCCGGCTGATTTCAAAGGATTCACGATCGGTGTGCCGTTCCCCTATTCAATGCATAACCTGCTCCTGCGCTATTATCTGGCCACTGGTGGTCTGGACCCCGACTTGGATGTCAAGATTGAGGCAGTTCCACCGCCAGACAGCGTAGCCAAGTTGGCAGTGGGTGACATTGATGCAATGTTAATGCCCGATCCGTTTAATCAGCGGGCTGTGTTTGAAGATGCAGGCTTTATTCACTTGCTGACTAAGGATCTATGGCCAGGCCATCCCTGCTGTGCGTTTGCAGCCAGCGATGAATGGATTGATGCTAATCCCAATACGTTCCGAGCGCTGAACAAGGCGATCATTGATGGGGCTGGTTATGCCAGCGATCCGGCCAATCGCAGGGAGATCGCCACCGCCATTTCAGAACGGGCATTTTTGAACCAACCAGAGGAAGTGGTAGCAGCCGTTCTAACTGGGGAATTTGATGATGGTCTCGGTAATACTCAGAACATTCCCGATCGGATCGACTTTGATCCCTATCCCTGGCAGAGCTTTGCCCATTGGATTTCTGGCCAGATGGTGCGATGGAACTTCCTGCCTAGCGATCAAGCTTCTACTAAAGAAGAATATGATGAAATTGGTAAGGATATCTTTCTTACTGATCTGGCAAGGGAATTGTCTAAGGAAGTAGGGCAGACTCCGCCCGAAGATGAGTTCCGTACTGAGACATTGAAGTTTGATACCTTCGATCCTGCTGACCCTGATGCCTACGTGCAACAGCAAATTGAGGAATATGGGGTATAACGCTGCTGTATAGCGTCTCCTTGGTATTCCTTTTTATTCCTACTCAGCCTGTGGTGGCTTTTAGTTCCTAATAGCTCTTGGGATTTAAATAACTGCAAGCTGGGTATGGGCTAATTAGCTTTAAATGTAATTAGCTTTAAATTAAATATTTGAATAACTCGCATTACAAGCAGTTCTATTGATTACTTAAGATTCGTCATGCATTCGCAAGCAAAAGTCCGCAGAAAAAAAGGCAGTAACCCGATTGTTGGCTTCTTTAAGACGATCGGCAGGTTGATCCCTGGCCAGAATCTCCAGGCTTTTGTCCTGTTCCTCTGCTCTTTTGGTTTTCTCCTTGCTTTTTGGGAGATTGGTTCTATTAATGGTTGGTTTTCTGACCTGATGCCCTCTGCCAGTCTTACGATCAAAGATTTCTGGGGCTGGATTTCCGATCCATTTTATGATTACGGTCCCAATGACAAAGGAATTGCCTGGCATTTGCTGGTCAGCCTGCGCCGGGTTGCGATCGGTTTTACGGTGGGTTCCTTGATCGCCGTGCCATTGGGCTTCCTAGTGGGACTATCGGAAGTTACCTCCAAGGCGATCGATCCCTATGTGCAATTGCTCAAGCCGGTTTCACCTTTGGCCTGGTTGCCGATTGGCCTGGGTATACTTAAGGATTCAGAAATGACCGCAATCTTTGTAATTGCGATTACTAGCATCTGGCCAACCCTGATCAATACTAAGTTTGGCGTAAACAATGTTGATCAAGATTATCTGAATGTGGCTAGGACGCTCGGTGCTTCTCCCTGGCGCAAAATCACTAAAGTGATTCTACCTGCTGCTGCGCCAAGCATTGTATCTGGGTTACGCATCAGCATTAGCATTTCCTGGCTGGTGATTGTGGCCGCGGAAATCCTGGTAGGTGGTACTGGCCTGGGCTACTTTGTTTGGAATGAATGGAATAACCTCAGTATTACCAGCATCATTACTGCGATCGTAGTGATTGGCTTAGTTGGCATCATACTCGATCGCATCTTCGGCTTATTACAAAGATTCGTATCATTTGGGAGGTAAGCATCATGAACATCTCACTCACACCGGAATCAACTAGTGCAGTTACCGAAGTTCGTAAGGACGTTCAACTTTCCTTGCGGCATGTTTCCAAGGTTTTCCCTGGCAAGAAGGGATTAGTTAACAAAATCATGGGTAAAGCCTCCAGTGATTTTACCGCCCTGGAAGACATAAACATTGATATTGAACATAATACCTTTGTCACGATCATTGGGCCTTCGGGCTGTGGCAAGTCAACCTTGCTTGATATTATTGCTGGCTTGAGTTCGCAAACCAGCGGTGATGTGTTTATGAATGGTAAACCAATCGATGGCCCTGGCCCCGATCGTGGTATGGTTTTCCAGAATTATGCCCTGATGCCCTGGATGACCGTAGAGCAGAACATTCGCTTTGCGATCGAAACGGTTTTTCCTGAAATGGGAAGGCTGAAGCAAAAGTCGATCGCCCATGAGTTTATTCAGTTAGTTGGCTTGGCTGGTGCTGAACGCAAACATCCCCATGAATTATCCGGTGGGATGCGTCAACGGGTTGGGATTGCTAGAGCCCTGGCGATCGATCCGCAAATACTGCTCATGGACGAACCATTTGGGGCGCTCGATGCCTTAACTAGAGGCTTTTTGCAAGATGAAGTGGAACGGATTTGGGATCAAAAACGTAAAACCGTGGTAATGATTACCCACAGTATCGAAGAAGCCCTATTGCTTTCCGATAAAATCGTAATGATGACCAGGGGGCCGGCGGCTCGTATTGATGAGATTCTTGAAATTCCCTTTCCCCGGCCACGGGTGCGTGAGGAAGTTGAGGTTCATCCCGATTATCATGCGCTTAAATCGGAGATGGAATCGCATCTATACCGCGAGACTAGGGCAGTTGAAGAAGAGCGGGCTAAGCGTAAATAGGCTTAGGGCTCTAGCAGGAGAGCGAGCACTGCATCTAAAATAATCAATTACCCTTAATTACTGTGGTTATTGTTGGTTATTGTTCCTATGGACTTGTTGAGAAGTGATCGGAAGTTGTAGATTGACGGTTCATTCCGCTAGCCTGTGCATATTCTTTATTCCTCTTGGGTTGGGCTTTGCGACTAAGCTATTGGCTCGATATTGACCTAATTGGCGGTGTGAAGATTATCTTTTGTTTTAACTTAAGTTGTAAATAATCAGCTAGTCTGTTTAACGGAACTAGTAGAAGTAGTAGTTTTTAATGAGGAGAATTTAACCTATGGTGATCGCTGAGATTACAGAAAAACTTTTAGCTGCTAAAGATGCTAAGGGTATGACCTATGCTGATCTAGAGGCTGCTGTTGGATTTGATGAAGTGTGGGTAGCAGCGGTAATTTTTCGACAAGCCAGCGCTGATCTGGATGTAGCCAAGAAGTTGGTGACAACATTGGGTTTGCCGGAAGAGATGGCAAAGGAATTGACTATTCCGCCCATGAAAGGTAGCCTCGATCCTCTAATTCCCACCGATCCTCTTGTTTATCGGTTCTACGAAATCATGCAAGTTTATGGTGCGCCAGTGAAGTCAGTAGTCCATGAGAAGTTTGGCGATGGGATTATGAGTGCGATCGACTTTTCGATCGAAGTTGAGAAAGTTGAAGACCCGAAAGGCGATCGAGTCCAGATCATTATGACTGGCAAGTTTCTTCCTTATAAGAAGTGGTAAACGTTAATTTTGGTTGGTGATTTGGGAAATTTATTTCTAGTAGTGACTCTCTTTTGATGAATACGTCTGATTAATATGCTTGTGTCCCCAACTACTATTCACCTATTCACCAGGATTTATATTCACTAGGGTTCAAAGATTGGTTAAGAGAAAGAAAATATGACAATTAATAAGCAATCCTCTAGAAAGAGTATTGTAGAGCTAGATTTGGGTCTATTAACGGTCGTAGCAGCAGTCTTACTGTTGACAATTCCGTCTGCGGCGATGGCTCACCATCCCTTTGGTGGCGAAACTCCTACCAACCTGTTTCAAGCAGTTCTATCTGGATTTGGCCACCCTGTAATTGGTTTTGACCACCTGGCGGCAGTGATTGGTACTGGGTTGATGGCATCCGAGTTTGGCCCGATGGGCATTCTTGTACCGATCGCCTTTGTAATGACTACGATCGCTGGGACTGGGGTACATTTAACTGGGATCGATCTACCGATCCCAGAGATAATCATCGCAGCTTCCGTGGTGAGCTTTGGCCTAATTGTTGCATTCAAGGGTAGCGAAACCAAAAATGCAGAAATGCCAGTGTTCGCATTAATTGCGGCAGCGATCGCTGGGGCGGCTGGAGTATTTCATGGGTATGCCTATGGTGAAGCGATTGTCGGGGCTGAAATGACCCCACTGCTTGGCTATCTGGCTGGATTTGCCAGCATTCAGTTGGTGATTGCAGGTGTTTGTTTTGTCGGGATGCGATTAATCAAAGCGCAGTTCCCGGCTAGACCAGCCCTGGTAAGACGATTTATGGGATTGGTTATTGGTGCAGTTGGACTAGTATTCCTTTCCTCGGCTTTGGCAGCATAGTCTATTTCATTGTCTTTAACTAGACTGAAGCTTAAAGCGATTGCACAATCATTAATAAGCAAGTAAAAAGAGCCTCAGAATTTCTATATTTCTGTAGGCTTTTTTATTGGTTTGGCATCATCAAGAATGCGATCGGGGTGGGTGATTTAATCCTCAAGTGCATATTCAAGCTGATACACCGGTAGTTCAACTACAAACGTTGTGCCTAAGCCAACCTTGCTATCAACAGAAATGTGGCCGCGATGCAGATTTACCGCACGTTTGACGATCGCAAGCCCCAAGCCAGTCCCTGGGATATTGCTCACATTTTGGCCGCGATGAAACTCCTTAAACAAATGCGCTTGATCTTCCGGTTCAATCCCAATTCCCGGATCTCGAACCGTGATTACGATCGTACCGATCGCATTTAAGGGTTGCTCTAGATCAAATTTGGTATGCCCAATCCAATCTGGCTTTGCCACTAGTTCAACTGTGTCATCGTGATTATGGCGATCGCTGCTGCCATTATGCGAAACGGCAAAGGAATTAAAATCAGTAAAATTACGATCGTCATTTTGGCTTTCCTGTGCTGGTTTAGTTGGAAGCGGCACAAAATCTGGCTGAAATACCATGCTCAACTCAATATCTCCGCCTTGGGGTGAATATTTGAGCGCATTTGACAATAGGTTACTGAGAATATGCTGGATTAGCCGATCGTCCATGTAGGTATGCTGTAGGCCAACGATTGAGGTGGGTTTGGTTGGTGCTAAAGGTGCTAAATCGGGGGCGATCGCTGCTATATTTTCATCATCACTGGCCATCTCATTACCATCAGGCTCCATTTCCTGGCAAACAACACCATCAATACTCAAAGAAATGAAGTGTTTATTGGTAATGATTCTAGCCTCCTCCACTAGCTCCAGGCATAAATCAAGGAAATCGATCGGAGTGGGCTGAAATCTCATCTGCCCCGCATTCAGCTTGCCCATAACTAAAACATCTTCAATCAGATTATCAATTCGCTTAATCCCCTGGCGGATTCTGGCAAATCGCTGATGTTTTTTTTCATTATCCCAATCGTCGCTGCGGTGCTCTAGCAGTTCGATCGACAAAAGCATACTACTCATTGGGGTGCGAAATTCGTGGGAAACCATCTCAATAAATTGAGAGCGTAAATCAGCTAACTCCTTTTGCTTTTCGTAGGCACGTCGCCATTCTGCTTCAATCTGCTTGTGTTCGGATACATCACGGGCAATTCCTACTACCATCAATTCATTGTCTAAATAAAATGCTCTGGCACTGACCTCCACTGGGAAGCGATGGCCATCGGCATGTACATGCTCGACCTTAAAAATAGCCTCACGATCGCGCAAGAAAGCCTCGATCGCTTCTGGATCATACCTAAAGCCTGGGGGCAAAATATCTCTTACGGTCATACGATAGAGTTCGTCCCGGCTATAGCCCAAACTATTACAAGCTAGATCATTAACCTCAATAAACTCCGTTGGCACTTGCTTATTATGTCCATGCACAAACACCGGATCACCAATACTATTAAACAAAACCCGATATTTCTCTTCACTATCTTTTAAGGAACGTTCAGCCCGCTTGCGATCGGTGATATCACGCACCATAACTAACACTTCATTTGTGCCACATGTGACAATCCGCGCCTCTTCATCTCGGCTCTCACCCTGTATCTCCACCTGATATTCATATATTTCGATCTCTTGAGAATCCAATGCCTTTTGCACCCGTCTGATTCGCTCTTCGGCGAAGTCAAGGGGTGTAATATCCCGCATATTCGAGCCAGGCTTTATCTGAGCTTCGTTGACTAGCTTAACTTTACCTCCGCTCATGATATTGAGATACTTGCCATCTCGATCCATTCTTACCAACAGATCGGGAATTGCTTCAATAATTGCCTGTTGGGTAGCTTTGCTCTGGCGTAGTTCGGCTTCAGTTAGTTTGCGATCGGTAATATCCCGCACCATGATTAGGGCTTCATCTTTGCCGCAAGGAACAATCCGCGCTTCTTCATAAAACTCCTGGCCATCCACTTCAATTTGATATTCATAGGCCTGCATGGTTTGATTGTCGATCGCTGCTTGGACATAGTTCAAACGCTGCTGGGCAATCTCAGGCGGATAAATATCGACAATGTTCATCCCAGATTTCATTTGGGCTGGGTTTAGTAGCGTTACTTCACCATTGGTAATGATGTTTAGGTAGGTGCCATCTCGACGGACTCTTGCCAACAGATCGGGGATTGCTTCAATGATTGCTTGCTGGGTTGCCTTGCTCCGGTGAAGTTCAGCTTCAGTGTTTTTGCGATTGGTAATATCAAAAATAACCCCATCTTCATAAACACAATCGCCATCTTCATAAACACCAATGCCACAATCTAAGACCCAACGTTCTTGGCCATTAACATCAATGATCCGATATTCCAATTCATAGGGCTGTTGATGATCGATTGCTTGGCGTATTGTTTGGCGGATCGATTTGCGATCGGCAGGGTGAATCAGACTCAGAAAACTTTTGCCGTTTGTGGGATCTGTAAAGTAGGTCGCAGGATAGCCGCAAATATCTTGAACTGCATCGCTAATAAATTCGGTCTGCCAATCATTGTGCATATTACAGCGATAGATTGCACCCCTGACATTTCCCACTAGGGAACGATATCTGTTTTCGCTGATCGCCAGTAACTGTTCCGATTGCTTACGGGTAATGGCAATGCCAATATAGGCAGCGAGGGTATCAACCAGTTGAATTTCCTGATCCGAAAAATCGTGTGATTGATTATAGTGAAAAGCAATTTGACCAATTAATTTATCTTTGTTCTTAATCCAGGCAATCCCAATCGACGCTACCCCTTCCACTAGCGACAATTCCAACAGTGGTTGAGGTAGAGGCGATCGCCTGATGTCGGCATATATATTCGCGCCTGATTCATGGTCATTGGCACAGACAATCGCAGCTTCAGAATTAAGGCAGGTTTCAATTAACTGGCCATGTGGGGGGCTAATTCCATCGGTGCGAACTACCTGCCACTGTTGGTGGGCATCAAAGAGTAAGATTGCCACCCGATCGCACTTGAGGGTTTGCTTAACCCCGCTCAGGGCAACATCATATAACTCTTCTAGCCCAGGAGCCTGACCAAGATCAAATACACTCTGGTAGAGGTTATGCAATCGTTCGTTATATAACTGGTGCTTAGCTTCTAGCGCCTTGCGATCGCTAATGTCAAAAATTACCCCATCGAGATAAGCGATCTCACCATTTTTTGCGTCAGCGATCCCCTGGCCTTTTTCATTGACCCACTTGACTTCTCCATTGGCAGCAATGATGCGATATTGCAGTTCAAAGGGCTGCTTGGCCGCGATTGCTCGGTTAACCTGTGCAATAACTGCTGGTAAATCCTCTGGATGGATCAGGTCAACAAAGCTCAAATTGGGGTTTTGGATCAACTCAGCACTGCTATATCCAATCAGAGCCTCAACTTGTTGACTAACAAATTGAACCGAGGATTGACGATCGGGAAGCACCCGGTAAATGAGGCCAGGAATATTATCAACCAGGCTGCGATATTGGCGTTCTCGATCGCGCAGGGCAATCTCGGTGCGTTTACGTGAAATGGCAACTGCCACTGAGGTAGAAAGGGCATTGGCAAGATTTAGATCCTGATTGGCAAACCCATTGGGCTGATCATAATAGAGCACCAATCGACCCATGAGTTGGCCTTGATACTTCAGCGGGAAAGAGGTAATTGCGCCGATCTGCTCTTGTTCTAATAGAGGCAAAATTGGTTGCAGGGCGATCGCTTGTTTTACATCCGCATAGATTGCCTCCTTGTCGCTGGAAATATATCCCGACTCACTCAGCGTTTGGGCAATATTTTTGCAGAAATGCTCACTGATGCCGCAGGCTGCCGCAAAATAAACCTGGGAGAGATCCTCATCATTAGTAAGCAAAAGCCCAGCCCTGGCAGTGCCAATAAAGGAGCTAATCTGAGCGATCGCCACATCGTAGATTTGCTCAAGGGTCTCTGCGCAACTAAGCTCAAAAGTCGTTTCTTGGAATCGTTGCAGCTTGTGTAAATATTCCGTTAATAACTGCTCTGCTTTGGCACGTTCGGCGATCTCTACTAATAACTTATTGTTGACTTCAGCTAAATTTGCCGTGCGAGCTGCCACCTTTTGTTCTAGTTTTTGATTGAGATCGTGAAGTTCCTGCTCAATCTGCTTACGTTCCCTAAGATCTAGCACAAAGCCGATCGCCGTATCGATCTCATAGCCCTCTAGCTTGGTTGTCCCAATCAAAACCGGCACATGCTGGCCATTTTTGTGAATATAGGCTTTCTCATAGCTGCGGGGCTTACCCTGGTTTAAATCGTTGATTACTTCTTCATCAATCTTTAAATCCTCGGGTGGGGTGATTTTACGCCAGTTAATTGCTTCCGCTTCAAAATCAGTGCGGCTATAGCCCAACATATTCAAAAAGTAATCATTAACATAGGGAACTTCCCCTTTTATATTGCCAATAATCATGCCAATCACATCGGCTTCCACTAGGCGGCTAAAATTAGCTTCACTACGCTGTAATGCTTGTTCAGTCTCTAGCCGATCGCTGACATCCCGAAATACCAGCACTGCGCCTGTAATTACCTGGCGATCGCTGCGGATTGGTGAAATTTGATATTCAATCGGAATCTGCTGATCTGCTTGATTATGCAGCCAGACATGGTGTTTAGAAGTGAAACTACTGCCTTGGTTTAAGGTCTTCGTAGTAATATCTTCGCAGGGAAGACTAGTTTGCGAATCAGTTAAGTTGAGAATATGGGAAAGATTGCAGCCATTGCAGTTCGCTCGCAAACAGGCGGTTAATTCTTCTGCCAATGGGTTCATAAAGGTAATTTGCCCAGCCGCGTCCGTAGTAATCACCGCATCACCGATACTCTTGAGGGTGGCCGATAGCCATTGTTCGCGTTCTTTTAGCTGCTGATCGACCTCATATTTATGTAGGGCGATCTCTATGACTGAGAGTAGGTCTGCCGTTTGAAATGGTTTGATTACATATCCATAGGGGCTGGTGAGTTTAGCGCGATCGATCGTGGTTTGATCAGTATTTGCGGTCAAATATACAACTGGAATATTAAATCGGCCTTGAATTTGATCAGCAGCAGCAATTCCATCTTGCTCACCCTTAAGATGGATATCCATTAATACCAGGTCAATGCGCTCATTGGCATAGGTCAGATCTACATAGGTGATCGCCTGTTCGGCTGACTCCACGATCGCCAAAACCGCATACCCCGATTGGCATAGTCTGGTGTGGATATTTAAAGCAGTGACACCATCGTCCTCGACGATCAGGATTCTAGCTTTTGGCTCCATTGCTCATTCCCTCAATCATTCTCGATGCCTATTACTTGCCGATCACTTAGCCGCGTCTAAATTCTAACTAAAATATAAAAAGGTTGATCCCAAACAATTAAATCTATTATTAAATTAATCTGTTACTAATTGTTGGCTTGATTTAATTATGAGCATTCTGAGCCCAACCAAGACGTAAAAGACGTAAAGGCTTGGATCTAATTCTCAGCAATTGTTAGTAATTCTCAAGTGAATTTGGTTAATGATGCTGAGTCAATCAACTTCAGGCATTGGCCAAATATGCACTACCTGGTAATCTCAAGCCCAATTCAATACCCAATTCAATACCCAATTCAATACCCAATTCAATACCCAATTCAATACCCAATTCAATACCCAATTCAATACATAGCATCAAACTCGCTCCAGCCATCACTATTGCAGTGTTGCGATCGCAGCATGATTTGATTCCAGTTACCTAAGAACCTACAGCCTGGCTTATGCCGGCTAACTCATTACCCGATTAGCATTTACGGCTAACTCAATAAATTCAGCAACAGATAGAACAGTAGACGGTGAAATTTTTTAGACTCCTGATTCTGGCCGTCGCTGACATTAGTTTGGAACACCATCACCGCCCCCACAACTTCGCCCAGATCATCTCTAATTGGGGCAACGCTATCCACGATCGGAATGACATTTAAATCGCGGTCTACCAAAAGCGTGCCTGGTGGCAAGTTAATGATCCTATTTTCAGTCATAGCACGGCCTACCAGAGTTTCTGGAGCATCAATGCTATTGTTTTCTTCCTCTAATACTTGAACTACCTGATTAAAACTACTGCCAACTCCCTCTCGCTCTGTATAACCAGTCAATCGCTGAGCAATGGGATTTAGGAAGGTGATTTTTTCGTCTAGATCAGTTGTCACCAGCGCATCGCCAATACTTGCCAGAGTTGAATTTAATAGCTTCTCTCGCTTCCGATTGGAGCGATCGACCTGATGACGATAGAGGGCAATTTCGATCGCAGTGCGTAAATCAGTGGCTGCGAATGGCTTGATTACATAGCCATAGGGTTCAGTAATCTTAGCCCGTTCCACCACATTCACATCCGTATAGGCGGTTAAATAGACCACCGGAATATCAAAGCGATCGCGGATTGTCCTGGCGGTTTCAATCCCATCAATTCTGCCTTTTAACTTGACATCCATCAACACCAGATCAGGGCGATCGCTATTAGCCATGGCTTCAATTGTTCCTATGGCTGATTCTCCAGTAGTCACCATGCCAACTACCGCATAGCCAAGTTCAAGTAGTCTAGTGCGAATATTCAGTGCTACAACACTTTCATCTTCCACCACAAAAATTCCGTGAGTGGACATATTAGCTCCCCATAAAATAGCAACTGATTCTTTTCATTAGTTTGGGAATGAAGCCAGTAATTAAGTAGCGCTGCACAACACATGATTCACATACCAGATTATAGATCTGATGTTTATGTATCTATGACGAGATGATCTAAACTTGCAAAAAAGTTAGAGAATTTCGATCTTACATTACAACTAATTATTAATTATTAGTTGGAACAGGATTGGATTCTATGACCCAAATCACATCCAGGCTAACTCAATGCTCCCCCCAAACACCTATCCATAAGCAATAGGCGGATTTTCATGCCTAGTTCCCAATGCAGTTCAAAGGAGATTAGGCGATCGCGATCGCAACCAAAATCAAAAATTACTACTGTATTCCAACTGTTCCTAGCTCTATTTTCATAGCTCGATCGCTCCCGTGCCAAAGCCAACCATAAAAGCATTGGCTCTTGATGATTAATTTGGCATTTAGGCGATCATTTTGATCATGATCTAGCAATTTGAATTCCAGAGTTTCCCCGTGTAATTGAAACTCGCTAAAGCTAACTATCCCCAATTAGAAACTATTGAAATGACTGTAATGACTCTATTCTAAAGCGATCGCCAGCTTCTTTTAAGCGGGGTTTGTGAGGTATTTAGTGAATATGATGGTGGGAATTGTGGGGAAGTTCCCATATTTTTGCCAATTGGCCAATTAACTAATGCATTAGGAAATTGCTGCTTGAGATATCTCAAGTTGCCATTCGTTATTTATTATTTATGGATTTTATTTATGGATTTTAAGTTTATGGGTGACCTGGGATTCGAACCCAGAACCAGCGGATTAAGAGTCCGATGCGCTGCCGTTGCGCCAGTCACCCCTACCTAACTTTTATGATTCTATTTTATGAAGATTGCACTTGTACCGTGCTAACAGAGATCTAGCTGCACACAGGGAAGCATAGAAACATATTAGCCGATCGAGAGAACTACCAAATCACTTTTAACTACTGCTCAACAGATTTTGCTAACTTTCCGGCTATCTAGGCCAGATGAGCTAAATCCATCCTGCCTATACACATGCCTATAAATTAAGTGAGCTAAGTAGTTGCTGCGAAAAAGTAGCCTAGCAATAGTCCGGATTAAAAGTATACCAGAGCGATCGCAATTTGCGCATGGTCATGTCAATTTCTGAATCCAACTGATGCATCATGCCACTTGCGCCAAGCCAAGTATTTACAAGCCCAGTATTCACAAGCCAAATATTCAATGTGTAGTTGCTACCCAATTTTCACTATCCCATCACCTAAGTTGGTATTGGCTCCTGCTGATTCGGGCAGATTTGATCGCAGAGATCAGAAAATGTCAGAAAATGTCTTAAAAAACTGCTCCAAAACACTTAAAAAACAAGCTTAAACCGCTAAAATGTAGCCGCATATGCGATCGAGATCGCCAACTAAAAGCTGAATCAATTTTCTGAAGTGGTTTAGAAAAGTAGCAATTAAGCAATTAGCTGGCAACCTGTGGTGATTGTGCCGATTAAGGTGCAGAGTTTAGGTACAGAGTTTAGGTACAGAGGAGTTCATAATCATGATGCAAGCGACTAAGCTAAGTCTAGAGCGCTTAAGGGAAAAATTTGGGTTGGGTTTGCCGCAAGTTCCCAAGGCTAGGCAGATTTCAGGGTATGCCCTATTGCTGCTATCGATCGGTGGGTTAGCGCCAATTACCGCGATCGGTTTGGTTCAGCCAGCTTCTGCCCAGAGAATTATTGAATGGGATAATCAAACCATTGCCGACGAAGGCGATCGACTCCTGGAATTAGGCAAATTGCAACGGCAACAGGGAGAACCCAAAAAGGCACTCACTTCCTGGTATGGGGCGATCGAACATTACAAACGGGTCAATGATGAAGCCGCGATCGGACATACCCTATCTTTGATTGGTGATATCTATGTGGCGATGAACCGAATGGAGTCGGCTCGTCTTGCTTATCACAAACGACTTCACTACGCCACCACCTTAGATGTGCCGATCGGTAAAATTGCTGCCAATAATAACCTCGGTACGATCGCCGCAGTGCCAGGGCATGGCGTAAGCCCAGCCAAAGAATATGCTAACGAGGCACTCTATCTGTCTCGTCCCTATGGCTACGACAATCATCAGGGACGTGCGATCGCCCTGAACACATTAGGACGACTAGAAGCACAACGCGGCCAGCATCTCAAAGCAATTAAGCTCTATTATCGCTCGATGCCCAATCGCTATGGTATCTGGGATCGCCAGGGTGAAGCCTATACCCTGATTTATAGTGGTGATAGCTATTTAGCGCTAGAAGAATATGACACGGCGATCAGTGAATATGGCCTGGCATTGGTTTTGGCTAAGCAAACCAGGGATGCCGACCTGCAAGCATTGATTCTCGATCGGATGGTCAGCCCCTATCTGGATAAGTTTGACCCCAACTATTATCGAGCTGAAGATATTTTATTAGAGCGCTTGGCGATCGCCAAAAAACAAAACGATCGCGCCAATGAAGCGATCCTTTATCGTCAACTGGGTGGCCTCTATTTCTTTCTCGATTTGCCGCACAAAGCCCGCCCCGCTTTTCAAAAAGCAATGGATCTAGGCCATGCCATTAATGACCAAACGACCGTAAGAGAGGCATATCTGGGGCTAGAAACCTTAAAAAGAAGCTAGCGGCGATCGCATTTTATATTCATGGCTCAGCAAAGGGTAGTTATTATTGGCGGCGGCATTGTAGGCACCACGATCGCCTATCTGCTGTCACAATCTACCAATTTGCACATAACTGTGCTGGAAGCCAATCATCAACCTGGCAAGGTTGCAACTGGTGCATCATTGGGGGTTTTGATGGCCGCTTGCAGTCAGCGTAAGTCAGGGGATTCAGTCCGATTGCGACTGGCTAGTCTGAGGTTATATGAGACCTTAATCCCTGAGCTGGTGGCAAAAACGGGGCTGCCAATTCGCTATAACCAGGCTGGCATTGTGAACCTATTCAATCCTGCTGCCGATCGGGTTGAGAAATTTACTGCCAAGTGGCAAAAGGTGATCGAGCAGCGCCACCAACAGGGTTTTCGATTGCAATGGTTGGATGCTGAGACCTTAAGGCAAGATTATCCGCAATTTCAGGCTAGTTGTGGACTACTTAGTCCTAGCGATCGTGCTGTAGATCCCCATCAACTCATAACCGCTTTAGTGATGGCTGCCCAACAGCAGGATGTGGAGTTTCGGTGCAATTTCAACCTGGGCGATCGCGCTGATTTACCACCAGCAGATTGGTATGTGATCGCTGCTGGGGTGGGCTCCGATCGGATTATTAATCTATTTACCGCCTCACCGCAAACGACAATGCGACTGATGCCAGTGGCTGGGCAGGCGATCAAAGTGCGGCTTAACCAGTCCCATAATTTGGCTTTGCAGAATATCCAGAGTGTAGTTCATGGCGTGGCAAATGACGGCAGTGATATTAATATCGTGCCGCTGGGAAATCATGAATATTGGTTGGGGGCAACGGTCGAATTTGCGCCGGAACAACCCATGCCCCATCAGGCCAATGTGGATTTATTGCTCGATCGCACCGGTTATTTTTGCCCTGCTTTTAGCGTTGCGGAAGTGCTCGATACCTGGGCTGGCGATCGCCCTCGGCCAGTTAATCAGAGTGCGCCGATTCTGGGGTTTTGGCCGGATTCTATGCCGATCGTCGAGACTAAGGCAAAAGTAATCCTAGCAACTGGGCATTACCGCAATGGGGTTTTGATGGCTCCGGTTACGGCCAAGATTGTTGGCGATCTGATTACTAAGGGAAATAGCGATCTGCCCTGGCAGAGGTTTCAGCTTAAATCCGACATTCCACGGTTAGGTCAGCAAAGTAGTAGTCCGCCAACTTTATTTTGCAGGATAAAGAGAGAATGAGTTAATGTGGCAAAAAAGCTCTAGGAATACCTGTAAATATGATGTAGCCTTAAGTTAATGTGTTTCCCAAAGGCTATGGATTTTATAGACGAAATTCGCACACTAGCGCAAAGAATCGAAAAACAACAAGAGCATATTCAAACTGAAGAAGCAACTAAAAATGCTTTTATAATGCCTTTTATCCAGGCTTTGGGCTATAACGTCTTCAATATTATGGAGGTTTGCCCTGAGTACACTGCTGATTATCCTGGGCTCAAGGGCAAGAAAGTTGATTATGCAATTTTGATGGAGGGAAAACCTGTCATCCTCTTCGAGTGTAAGTGGTGCGGCGAAACATTAGAAAATCCTCGGCATTCTTCTCAGCTTCATGCTTACTTCCATGTGACGGAAGCCAAGTTTGGTGTATTAACCAATGGCATTATTTATCGGTTCTATACCGATATTGAAAAAGATAATGTGATGGATGAGAAGCCATTCTTTGAGTTTAATTTGCTGGAATTTACAGATGCATCAGTAAATGAATTAAAGCGGTTCTCAAAAACTGGATTCAATCCTGATGAATTGGGCGATGCGGCTAGGGATCTGCTCTATACCAAGGGAATTAAGCGGATTAT
The DNA here is from genome assembly GCF_000317065.1 of Pseudanabaena sp. PCC 7367. Taxonomy (GTDB): domain Bacteria; phylum Cyanobacteriota; class Cyanobacteriia; order Pseudanabaenales; family Pseudanabaenaceae; genus Thalassoporum; species Thalassoporum mexicanum. The sequence continues at coordinate 2,157,504 of NC_019701.1, read as the reverse complement.
GGCGGAGCAGTTCACTAATCCCGATAATGAGTTTGTTAAGTTCTTTGCTAAACAGGTTTATTCAGGTAGGCTTACGGAAAATGTTGTCGAGAAGTTTGCAGTATTAACCAAAAAATCACTTAAGGAGTTTATCAACGATCGGATTGCCGATCGACTGCAATCTGTAATTGATTTGCCTGATCCTGATGCCAACGAAAAAGATACGGAATCAGACGAAGAATCCGAGCTTGAATCTGAACCTAGTAATGGCATTGTTACTACTGAAGCGGAAATGCAGAGCTACTATATCGTCAAATCAATTCTAGGCGGTATGGTTGATACAGAAAGGATTCAGCATAAAGATACCAGAAGCTACTTTGGGATCAATCTAGATGGTAAAGCCACCAAGACTATCTGTAGAGTGCGAATTTACGAAGACAGCGCCAATCAAGAAAGCGTTGGCAGTATAGATATCTTGGATGAAGATAAGAAAGAGGGCTACTGCGCACTTAATGGTTTAGACGATCTCTACAGCTTAGCCCCCCAGCTTAAAGCGAGGTTAGCTAGCTTATTAGGGGGAAAAGCTAGTAAGACTAGTAGTGGGGAAGATGAGCAAGAGTAAGTTTTGCTAATCGTAGATCGCACCAAACAAAAACTGAGTAATTTCCTCCCCCTGAAGATCCGCCACCACCCGGCTATCGACCAGATCAAACTTAGCACCTGTCTTTTTCAAATCATCATCCAGCGCTTGCAGAAAGCCCCGCGCTACCATGTCATCTCCCACCTGGGCAAACACAATTCCTAGTTCTTCATTGCGATCCATCTGGCGCGAAGTTTTCACCAGCAATTGCACCAGATCGCCGCGATCGCAGGGTTCCCCATCCAGAAACACCGCAATAATTTCACCATTTGCCTTAGTCAATTCATCTTCCTTGCGCTCAAAATAATCCGCGATCGCCACCTTCAGAGTCGCAAACAAATCAGGCTGCTCAGCCAGATAACCCGCCGCCAAAATTTCCGCCACCATTGCACCAGTAGCATTGCTATACCTGATCAGTGGAGTCGTGGCGATGTAGAGCGTAATCCCATCGGGATCAAGTTCTTCGCATTTTTGCGCTAGCCGTGCGATCGCCGTTTCGGCAAGTTGCCAACGTTCTTCCAGGTCTGGCAATGGTGGTCGATCGGTAGTGATTGGTTGGGGGCGAGCAATAATCACGGTATAGTCACGATCGTGTAAAACTGCCTCGTCCATTTGCGTTCGTTCCCCCTGTTTGCAAAATACCAACTGCCTTAGCTGGATATTATCATGTGGTAGTTGTGACCTGAGCAGGAGCTAAAGATATTTAGAGATGCGATCAAGTTGAGGTGAATCGGCGATCGTTGAGATGCAAAACTGAAGAGATCACGATTTTGGTCAATAACTTAAACTTATAGGGTATAGCCTTGAGTAGGATTAATTAAAATAATCATAGATTTAGCTGCGATCTGAAATTTGCTAAGTTGGCAATATCAATATATTGATTGCAAGCTAGCGGAGCGTGAAAAATGCCTCAAGTAACTGCTCAAGGAAAAACGTTCGATTGTGAAATGGGAGCCAACCTGCGCCAGGTTTTGCTTGCCAATGGGGTTGATGTCTATAATGGCGCGGCCAAAACCGTGAATTGTCATGGTCTGGGCACCTGTGGCACCTGTGCGGTGCAGGTGGAAGGAGAAGCCTCGGAAGCAGGATGGCGCGAGAAAGCCAGACGATCGCTACCACCCCACAAAATCGATCGAGATCGGCGACTTTCCTGCCAGACCAAGGTTTTGGGCGATCTGCGCATCACTAAATATGATGGCGTGTGGGGATCTGGCGATAATCAGGTTTGGACTCCTGAAGGTTAGCAGGTAGAGCTATAGAGATAAATAAGGTTATGGTGGCTACTGTCGATCGATCGTGATCTAGATTAGACTGATCGCATAATCGCTATTAGGCTATCCCTGAGAGGAAATATTGCCCCAGGGAAAAGAGCGGCGATTGATTAATAATTAGCGATCGACTTTGGTTTAGAGCACTTTTTAACAAGTAAAACTGGGATTAGTTGCAAATCCCTTACCATGTTTTTGCTTGTGAATTTTCTCTTTGTTGCATATGATGGGCACGTCTTTTTTGAGCTAACTAGTTGATTCTGGTTGGTTAACGCGATCGCAATTCCTGGTGGCGTGAGGTGTGCTGGTGTGATTTGGGAAGAAGTTGAAACAATAGCCAGACATGGCGATCCCTACTCGATTGGCCTTCTGTGCAATCGGCTGCTGCGCAAGCAGGGAATTACGGTTCAGGTTAGCCGCGAAGATCATAACCTGACGGTGGTTTTGACTGCTAAAAAATTGCCGCATCAGCGCAAGTATGTAAGGCTCCTGCGGCAAGAATTAAAACGTTTCCAGATCGAGGCGATCGCCACCGCCAACATCAGTGGTCGCAAAACTGGAGCTAGTGGCCTGGCCTGGACTGAAACAATTAAATTAAAAAAAGTAGCTGGTAAGCCTGCTGCGCCTAAGTCAAGTAAATCAACTCAGCCCCAATTAACCAAACAAAAGCCAAGTGATTCTAAGCAATCAAAACTCGTTACTTCGCCGCCAGAGCCAGAGTTGGGCGATCGTAACCCTGCGCAAATCCCTGCCATCGAACTAATCGAGCTATCAACTAAGCCTAAAGCATCAGCTCAAGCAGAGCCGAAGCGATCGCGCTTACCGCAGATCCCCCTGGTCAAGGTTGGCACTGGTTCAATGGTTGGGTTTATTTCGCTGGCTAGTTTTGGAGTGGGGATGGCGACGGAACGCGCCTGGCAAGTTAGCGATCGCCTGTTGTCAATGCCGCAAATGGTGAGAACTTTGGCTAACGATCGATTTAATTCTAATCAAAGCGATCAAAGCTCAGAACCGATTGTTAGTAATCGCAAAATCAATCCTGGTAATACTAATAATCCTAATCACGAGGGGGTTGAAAATTCTGTCGCTACGACTGAAACTACAGAATCATTGCCTAATAATGCGATCGCCCCAACACCTGCTCAACTGAACCAGAATCAAGATCAATCTGCGCCAGCTTTAGCTTTAACCGCGCCGCAATCAGACCAGCCAGCGATCGCACCAATAACTAACTCAAATCTAGTCAACATTTCCGAGCCAGATCTAGCAGCCAACGAATTAGCGACTAATCAAGAGCTTAATTTTGCTAGCCCAGAAACAGCGATCGATCCTGCCACCCAATTTACCTGGGAATCGGCTCAACTCTTCATGCGTCAATCTGGTCTTTTGAACACACCAAAAGCGCCCAAAATTACGATCAAAGCGGTGGGCGATATGATCCCTGGTACCAACTATCCCAGCTTTAAACTGCCAGAGGATCGAGAAATTTTGTTTGCAGCGATCGCCGCTGCCCTCTCCGGTAGCGATCTTTTATTTGGCAACTTTGAAAGCACACTTACTAATCATCCCTATGCCGCCAAGGATACCAGTCGCCCCAATGTGTTTGCCTTTCGCACCCCGCCAGATTACGCTGAGCAGCTCAAGCAAATTGGCTTTGATGTGTTGAGTGTGGCCAATAATCATTCATTTGATTTTGGGGATGTTGGCTTTTTGGAGACGATCGCCAATATTGAAAATGCGGGCATGGCGGCGGTGGGACAGAAAGGCCAAATTCTTTACCTGGAAGTAAAGGGCAATCGAGTCGCATTCATTGGCTTTAGCTATTTTGAAGATCACAATTCGATCCATGATCTCGAAGCAGCCAAGGCATTGATTCAGACAGCTACAGCAAATTCAGAAATTGTGATTATTTCCGTCCATGCGGGGGCAGAGGGGACTGATGCAATGACAGTAAGCGATCGCAATGAATATTTCTTTGGTGAAAATCGTGGCAACATGTTGCTATTTTCCCGCACCATGATTGATGCTGGCGCTGATTTGATCCTGGGACACGGCCCCCATGTGCCGAGGGCAATGGAGTTATATGGCGATCGCCTGATTGCCTATTCGCTGGGTAATTTTATGGGTTATCAAACCCTTTCCAGTGTGGCGGAGCTGGGTTATTCATTAATCCTGGAACTAGAACTAGATCAAGAAGGCAGGTTCATCACCGGCAAAATTATTCCGGTGCATATTGATGCCAATGGTATTCCAAAACCAGATCCTCAGAATCGGAGTATTAAGCTAATCAAAGCCCTGACTGAACAAGATTTCCCCGATTCTCCTTTGCAAGTTACCGCAGCGGGAGAGTTGATCAATCAATCACCAGAGCCGATCGCTAATAACTAATTTAGTTTAGCTTTCACCTGATCAATAAGCCTAATTTGTTGCCATGATCTGACCGATTTAAAGATGAGGTATCGTCATCCAGGCGGGTTATCTAGTCGATCGCAATTGCACCGATCATAATTCTCTGGACAGACTACCAGCCTTGACGGAGAAAGACAAAACCCAGCGGTTTAAGGCTGGGCGTAATTAGGTGTGTTAGTTGTATGTTTCAGTTTACATATAGGTTTTCGTCTCTCTTTGCTGATTACGATGATGCCGCGAAACCAAAAAAGTTTCTGTGAAATGGGGCTAAGTTTGTGGTGATTTTGGGAAGAATGATTAGCGATCGACCTAACAGACTCCTTGTAATCCCGGTCACATGACTTTCACATTTAGGGGATTTAATTATGCTCTAGTCACAGGATGTAATAAACCCAATTCAAAGCCAGGATTCAGACTGCTGATTTAAATACTCTTCTAATAGTGGCTGAAATCATGATTCTCCGGTTACATGATTAAACTTTTACAAGAGGTCTATTGATAAATGTAGCGCGATCGTGATTTATTTTAGGATTAAACCTAATGTTAATAACTAACTATTAAATTAATAGTATTGAGTAACAATATATTTAGCTGTTGCTAGAATATAAATAAGTAGTTTTTTCAACCTGAATAAAGGTAGATAAAGACAGAGAAAATGAAAACTATTCTCTGATATTGGGGGCATTTAAAGCATATTTAATAGACATTGTTTACAAAGTATTGATACTTTAGGTTGCTAATAGTATTCTTATCTACTGTTTAAGCAATGCTCTAATTTGAGCAAATAGTGAGCATAGAATTAAGTGTTTGAACAATTTTTTCGTAAATACAAGGAAACCTTAAGCTGGCAGCCCAAAAGCCAAGAGATAAAGCTGCTAGATCATCTCTATCAATTGGTTCTAGAAGGTAATGAAAAGCAAAATCTAACTAGAATCACCGAAAAAGATGAATTCTGGGAGAAGCATATCTGGGACTCGCTCCGGGGGGTAACGCCAATTTGGGAAAAGCTGGAAAGAACCAGGGAAAACCCAGATCAGGCGCTTGAAGCGATCGATATTGGCTCTGGGGCTGGATTTCCTGGCCTACCAATTGCGATCGCCAAGCCCGATTGGCAAGTGCGGATGCTCGATAGCAAACTTAAAAAAGTCAATTTTATTAATACTGCGATCAAGGCATTGGGAATCGACAATGCCCATACCCTGTTGGGGCGGGCTGAAAGCATCAATCGAGATGCTCGCTATACCCGCAAATATGACCTCGTTCTGGTCAGGGCGGTGGGCAGTGTAATTTTGTGCGCCAAATATGCAATTCCGTTCCTGCGATCGGGAGGCATGGCGGTGCTATATCGCGGTCAATGGACTGATGCGGAGCAGGATCAACTGTTTGCGGTATGCCAAAAATCGGCGGCCAAAATCATGCAGATTGATAGTTATGCCACGCCAATTAGCAATAGTGTGCGCCATTGCATCTATCTCAAAAAGCGCTAAATAGCGAAGCTGTGGTATTGCGTAACTAACCCAATCGATGTAAACGGCCAAAGCATCAAAACTCAAAGTCCTCTTGGCCTACCCAAAGTTTAACCGGTACAGCATAGCCATCCTGGCGAACTTTGATTTCTACGGCTCCGGTTTGGTTGCGATTGGCCAGATTGACGGCATTGTTGATCTCATCGCGGCGTGATTCAGGCATATAGTAACGTTCGAGCCCATATCTGGCAGCCGACCATTCAATTTTGCCCTTCAGCATCACCTCATTACTAGCCAGGGTTTGGGGCTCTGTGCTGGCAATGCGTACTGGTGTCCAAGGATTTGGGGCTTGATTATCGCTGGAGCCACGATCGGGAGATTTTAGGACTAGATAGAAGCTAGTGCCCGATTCCGGCCTTTGGGGGCGATTCGGGGCGTTAAATTGAGTTTTGGGCAGGGTTTCCCAGCCTGGTAGCTCTTGTAAGTTATCCAAATTGGAAATGTCATAGCTGAGGGTTTGCGAATAACCGCGCAGTAGATCATAGGGGTCGATCGGTTGGGTGCGCAGTACCACTGTCTTGCCGTTAAGATGTGCTTGAAGCGGCGCGATCAATACCGATAGGATTAATAGCGATTGACAGCCGATCGGAGCCCACATTCGCCATGCGCCGATTTTACGACGTTCTGGTTGTTGGGTTTGTTTAAATGTGCTGGTTGACGAGGTGTTAGAGCCGATCGCAGCATTGCTAGGTTCTTCCGGCTGAGGATGCTCAGATATTTGCTCTGAATTTACCGGAGTTGAAGCTGCGGCGCGATCGGCATTTGCTGAATTTTGCTCGGCTTGACTAGCTGGATCTGGTTGATTTGGGTTTTCTGGCTGGTTGGGTTGCATGACTTTAAGGTTCCCTTACTAACAAGAATATAAATAGGGCGAAATTGCGATCGAAAAATATCTAAGTGTGATCCGCCTAGTTTTTAGTCTGGGGGCTGATCTCAATAATTTTATGTAAAATTTTATGTAATAGGTATGGCGCTAGTTTGATTGGGTTAGTCAGAGCCAATTATTAACTGAAATAACTATGGCCGTTAGTCTTAATTAGCCATTTCTTTCCTCCTGAGTGCTAATTTATTGACATTTCTAGGCGATCGCTGCGACATTTTGAGTCTGAATTTAAATAGAACTTTCTAATTAGCTGATTTGATGGTTTCAATTAATTTAATTACTTAGAATTAATTACTTAAAATTTAAAATTGCTAAATCCTATTTGAACTAATTGCTAAAAGTTAAATTGATTCAATTCTCAAGCTTTTCTAAGTTTATTTCCTAGTAATTCTGTTTAGGCTGATTTAGATCTAAGTAAGCCTTAATTAGTCCGACTTTGTTCAATAGGGTTTTGCAAAAATTCAATATAGTGATTAAGAGGACTATGATTTCAGATGCTATTTGAGCAGGTAGGTAAGCGATCTAATATTTGAAATCTGGGTGTAGTTGCGATCGATCGCCTTGCCATCTTCCTTGTACTGTTTCAAGTGAGAGCCAGTCCAGCTCAATACGCTGAAGAAAAATCGCTGCAACCGTTGCGATGGGGATAACGTGTCCTGGTCGATCGACAGAATTTAAGCTGGCAAGCTAATTAGTATTACCCGATGTTTCCAAAGCTGAGGCAGGGCTGGAGCTGGTTAAATAGCGCTCGAACCAGATCCCTGCTGAGATTACTGCTACACCACACAACATGAAGATCGCCGCTTTGAAGGCTAGGCCAGTGTTGTATTCAAACATGCGGCTGGTGATTTGTAAGATCAATAGAATCGTGCCAGTCCAGAACGGGAGACGGCGGGATTTTTCCAGGGAGATCCGAATCATGCCAGCGGCCAGCAAAAACAGCAGCACATTATAAATAAATGTCATTACTTCCGGCATCTCTGCCACTGCGCCATGCCAGAAAAAAGTTAATCCCATCGCAATGCTGATCCCAGCGATCACATTGGTGAGCAGGCGATCGCCCAATTCAAGCTCATTATTTGCAGTATTTGCCGGTGGCGATTGAGTTTGAGTAAAACGAGAGCCAAACCAGCCCCAAATTGCTAATCCAGCAAATAAACCTAGACTCAGCACACTTGCCCACTGACTAAAGCCCGCAAATGCAAATAACTCGGCGCGGATATTTTCCGGTTGCCAGTTCCAAAAGCGATAGAAAGAATATGCATAAGTGGTCACACTCAAGCAGGCGATCGCAACTCCCCTCGCCAGAGGCGCAAACCGTTTGGGGGCAATTCCGACCTCGCCGTTATAGGTTCTTGCCAAAATGGAATGATCGAGCCAGCGATCGCGGTAGCCCCACAGCAACAATGGCGGGATTGAGGTGGTGATCGCCATTGCCAATGACGTGATCAGGTTGGAATTATCGAACTCCGCCACAATCACTCCCGCACTGCGGAACAGACCAGCAACCACCAATAACACCGCCACCACAAACACCAGGCGCGATCGACAGCGATAGGCCAATGGCACAAACACCAACACTGCCAGAATCGGCATATATTCAATCGTGAGCCAAAGGGGGAGATTCAGCCAGGACAAACCCAGATCCGCCGCCCTAGAACTATAACTATCCAGGTAATGCAAATAAATCTGTCCGGTGAGCAGCATGGTAATGATGGCGATCGCCCGTGATCGACACCAGTAAGCCAAAGGCACAAATACGATCGATACCACCAAGAGCATCTGTGAGGCAATCAGGTTTCCAAACTCGAATCCTGTGGCCGAGACGGCAAAACGATATTGTCCCAGATGTTCGTAATAACCCAGCGCAAATAAAATCAGCGCCAGCACACCTAATGGCATAAACCGGAGCCCATAGGCCATCGTGGTCACGCCGATCGCCCACATGAAATAGAGATTGTATAACTCCCCATCAACATGAAACATTTGGCCAACCAGGGCAATATTCGCGCCAAGTAAAAGAGCCGCAAAGATTAATAAGCCCTGCCCCAGCCGCCGCCAACGATCGCTGCCCCGCCACATATAAAACCCAGTGACGTTTGCACTAATCAGGGCAATCAGCAACAGCACCAATCGCCACACCTTGGGGATGACTTGCCAATTGGCGGCCACCAGGGTAATTAGCCCCAGCGCCATCAAAATACAGCCCAGGCCGATCAAAATGGTGGCAAATTTGCCTTCGGTATTAGCTTCAATGCTTTCAAAGCTATACATATCAGCCAGTTGCTGATACTGATCGGTATTGATCAATTCTTGCGATCGCCATTTTTCGGCTTCCTGGCGTAATTTTTTGCGAAATTCGATCGAGTTCATCATCAAAATTCCCGCGTTACTAAACTCTGCTTTGCTATTCAGCTCCAATCAGAATGCTACGCACATCAGATTTGCTGTAATAGCAATATGCCATCTCTCGATCGAGAAAAGGTGCTTTCCTGTGCCACAAACCCGATCGTCACATGAATAATCACCTGAATAAAAAAGCTCTGGCAGTCATGCGGTAGTACGGGTAATTGCTATATGTGGCAAAGCTCTTAATTTCTAATCATGCATTGCCTTTCTGCCACTAATTGCATAGTTACTGGATCAGGCTTGATCTTGACTTGCTCTTGACTTGCTCCTAATTGGATATAACCAGTTTTCCTAACATTCGATAACATTCGATCGCGCTTTGGCCAATCCTAAGCCCTTGGTTCGATTCATGGCTTATAAACTTGCTGTTAGTATTAGTTTATATAAAGTAATAAGCATTCATATAAATTAATAAGCAATTTAGTAAAAGCCAGCATAAGGGGGAGATCGTGGTCAAAGCCGTAGATCCAGTCAATTCATCATCAGCCAATACCTTCAGTCGTGCCGATTGGCAGAAAGGCTATCGATCGCTACCACAGGAATATGCCTACTGGATTGACGAGATCGAAGGTGAAATCCCCGCTGACCTGGAAGGTACTTTGTTCCGCAACGGGCCAGGACTCCTCGATCGCAACGGACAGGAATATGGTCATCCCTTTGATGGCGATGGCATGGTTTGTGCCTTTAGTTTTAGCAACGGCAAAGCCCATTTCGCCAACAGTTATGTCAAAACACCGGAATTCTTAGCGGAGCAGAAAGCTGGCAAGATTCTCTATCGGGGCGTGTTTGGCACCCAGAAGCCCGGTGGTTGGTTGAATAATATTTTTGACCTGCGGCTGAAAAATATCGCCAACACCAATGTGATTTATCATGGTGAAAAGTTAATGGCATTGTGGGAAGCCGATCGCCCCTATCGACTCGATCCAACTAGCCTGGATACGATCGGCATGGAAAGCTTTGATGGCAAGTTATCGCCAGGACAAGCATTTACCGCCCATCCCAAGCTTGACCCCAAAAACGGCGATCTCTGGGCTTTTGGCGTAGAAGCAGGGCCCAAGTCAACGATTAATATTTACCGGGTCGATCGCGGTGGTAATTTACACCAGCCCATTTCCCATCGTATTCCTGGGTTTAGCTTTTTGCATGACTTTGCGATTACGCCTAACTATTGCATCTTTATGCAGAACCCGGTTAAGTTCGATCCGATCCCGATGGTGTTGGGGCTAAAAACTGCTGCTGCCTGCATTGATCTAAAGCCTAATACTCCTTCCCAGTTGTTGTTGTGCGATCGCCAAGACAATTTAATTACCCTGGAAACCGATCCCTGTTTTGTGTTTCACCATTGCAATGCGTTTGAGCAGGGTGACGAGATTATTTTGGATTCGGTTTGCTATGACGATTATCCTAAGCTAAAAGACGGTGCAGACTACAAGAACATTGAGTTTAACAAGGTGATCCCAGCGCAGCTTTGCCGGTTTACGATCAACCCTGCCACTGGCCAGGTGTGCCGCGAAGTATTAGTATCGCGCTCCTGTGAGTTTCCGGTTGTCCATCCCGATTATGTGGGGCAACCCTACCGCTATGTCTATATTGGTGCGATCGCCCAAGAGACTGGGAATGCACCGTTGCAAGCGATCCTGAAGTTCGATCACAAAACCGGTGAGCAACAAATCCATAGCTTTGCACCGCGCAAGTTCATTAGTGAGCCAATTTTTGTACCCCGCCCAGATCATCACCCAGATCGCCCAGATATTGATGCAGCCGATCGCCAAGAAGATCATGGCTGGCTATTGGTGCTGGTGTTTGATGGTGAGCATGAGCGCTCTGATTTAGTGATTCTCGATGCGGCAAACATTACCAACCCACCGATCGCCACGTTGCACCTCAAGCATCATATTCCCTATGGCTTGCATGGAAACTTTACGCCAGAGGTCTGGGTCTAAGCCTGGAAGCAACTTTTCTTTCTAGTGACTCGGTCTTAGTCTCAGTTTCAGCTTAGCCTAATCTTATTAATGCCATTTAATGCTATGAATTTACGCCAGGCAAGATGGAAAGATGAGATGCTCCATTGCCGTTTGTAAATTATTAGTCAGATCGGCAATTGCTGTTTTCGCTCCCGCTCGACTGGATGAGTATTCACGATAATAGTCATTGACCACTAAGGGTTCACCGATCGAAATGGTACATTTTCGCTTGCCAAGATAAGGCGCTCGGCCAAAGGATTTCCCCTTAGCGCTGCGAATACCACGCCAGATCAACTGCAAAATGTCTACAAATCTAGAGGCACTGAGATGATTGACCACATAGTCTCCTGTGATCGCGGCCAGACCTTCGGCGATCCGCATGTGGCTCAGACTGCTGTTCGCTTCTTTGGCAAGACGATCGGCTAAACCTTGTTCTAGCGGCGCTCTGGATTTGGGATCTGGGATATCGTTGCGAAAGATCTGCTCCCAGCCAGCGGCTTCCAAACGGCGACAGCGTTCGATAAATGAACCATTTGGTTTGATCTTGAAATGTGATTCGGCAATTCGCAAGATTGTATCTAAGAGCTGCTCAAGCCGATCGCCAATCGTTTCGCTATGCTCTGAATCTGGCTTTGGCTCTGGCATATGGTCACGATAAAAACGTTGATAAAAGTCACCGGTATAATCAATTAGGTAATTGCCAAAATCGCGTAAGCGTTGATAGCGTTCTGTCATGGTGGGCGATCGCAGGGGTGCTTTGTCCACACCACATTCGCACTCCAAATCCATCAAAAAGCGATCAATATTTGGCCAAGGGTTGCCTAAATATTCATATTGCAAACCCACCGGCAGAATCATTACTTGTTCCTGGCGATCGGCTTTGGCTAGTTCTTCCACCGTCCAGAAGCCAATTTGCGCTGCACCTGGCTCTAAGCGATTAACTCTCTCATTATGGTTATTGGCATCCCCTTCCGGCGAAATTGCCAGGGGGAAATCACCATCAACCATTGTTTGCCGTAAGGTTCTGAGAGCCTGGCGATCTAGCTTGCCGCGATTAATCGAAATCCCACCAGTACGCGGATAGAACCAGGTGGCTAGATTGCCTGCCCATAGAGGAATACCGCGATCGTAGACATAGTAGGAATGGATGGGTCGCTCTAACTTGATGCCCATCTGTTTGGTGGCATGGGATGTCGCCTTGGCAAACAAATGAAATAGGGCAAACTGATCATCAATGGTGGGATGACGGAAGGCAAGCAGGTAACGCACTTTCCCAGCCTGGAACTGCTGATTGATCTGAATAAACCGCTCGATATTACGTTCTTCAATTTCGGTAATGCCGCAACGCTGTCTCAGCCAAACAGGCAATATTAGCTTTGCGGTTGACACCACCCAAGGCTGGAGGTTGGGCGGTAAATGTTTCATGGCTGGTTGTACGCGATCGAGATTAACCATTTTCTGCTCCCAAGTTATTTAGTCTAAAACTGCTACGAAGTTGTTTTATTTAACTTGAGATCGAATATCGCAGTTTTCTGGTTGGCGATCGGCATGAGGTGTGCCAGTATCTACTTTGTCCTAAAGCTTTTAGCAATTGGTTCTAATTTGACAAATTACTAGCCCAGGATTTTGCTTGCCTAAGCAACCGGAATTCAGTGCAGTAATGCTATGATATCCGCGTTGTTGGCTTGAGATATTCGGCTAGCTAATTAAATCTGCTGATCAATTTTGATTGATTTTTAAGCCTTCCCTGAACACCATTAACTAAAACAACAGACACCCCAATCCATCGCAATTTGGGGAAATCTATCAGCTTCGTTTAACTAACAATTCTAAAATTTCAACATATTCCAGCGCACGCAACTATGACATATTGCCAGTGGCATAAACCAGCGAAATAAATCTGCGTATTCTGCCCACCCTAAATAGTATGAATAGTACAAGTAGTTCAAGCAAGCAACGGATTCAATGAAGCATATGATGCAATGGTCTCTTCTTGTCGCCCTCGGTCTAACTGGGGCTGGTGTTGGTGTCCACCATGCCATTACCGGAAATTCAACCAATCCCGAAGCAGATGTTAACCTGGCCGCGATCGCCAAAAACATCAGTACCGAACTAGCTCAACCCAGCGCCTACGACCCCTTAACCAGCCTGACCCTGGCGCAACGCATTTCCCAGTTTCAACAACGCGCCGATGCCCCAGAAGCTTCACTCGATCGTAGTCGTGCCCGTTATGTGCTGGCGAATATTTTCCTAGAAAATGGCAACCCCCAGGAAGCACTATCACTACTGGAAAATCTGGAAGCTGAATATCCGCCCCTCAAAGCATATATTTTGCTGAAGCGAGCAACTGCCCATACTGCAGCCTTTGACCAGGCTAACGCTACAACAGTTTGGAATCAAATTTTAACTGATCATGGCAACCAGGCCGTGGCCGCAGAAGCTCTCGTTGCGCTGGGTCGCTATGACGAAGTGATGACCAGGTTCCCCAATCACCCCAAGGCCAGGGATGTGGCGATCGCTAAGCTCAAGCAAAATCCCAACCAGTTTGAACCAATGATTCTGCTGGCGGTCTATTTCAATGACTATGACCAGATCGTACCGATTTTAAATCGACTCTCTACTGCTTACAAAAGTCGGCTAAATGCAGACTACTGGAGCGCGATCGCGGCAGGCTATTGGAACAACCGTGAATATGGTAAAGCCAGTATTGCCTACAGCTATGCTTCTCCCTCCGCCGTTAATACCTATCGGTTTGGCCGCAGCTTGCATATTTCCGGTAAAAAATGGGAGGCCTACTCAATTTATAACCGGGTGGTGCAGCAATTCCCCAATAGCCCCCAAGCACCCCGCGCCCTGATTCGGATGGCCAAAATTGCCAAGCCCAAAGATGCCCTCACCATTACCGATCGGATCATTGCCAGTTATCCCGACACCGCACCGGAAGCAAAGCTAATCAAGGCGGAATTGTTGCAAAATGAGTTGGGTAGCCCCAAAACCGCCAGCATTGTCCGCAATGCTCTGCTGAGCAAATATGGCCAGAGTGATGCAGCGGCAGAATTACTTTGGAAACTAGCCAATCAGCAAGCCAAAGCTGGCAACTTGACCAAGGCAGTTGAGCTAGTCGATCGAATCAAGACCAGTGCCCCGCATACAGAAATTGCGCCAGAGGCAATTTATTGGTCGGGTAAGTGGCTCACCAAAATGGGTAAGCAAGCCCAAGCCCGTTTAGCCTATGAATTTGTATTGCAGTATCAGCCGGAATCCTATTATGCTTGGCGATCGGCCAATAAGCTGGGCTGGCCAGTGGGTGATTTTCACAATGCCCGCAATCTCAGTTTGCCATTGCAAATCCCGACCCAACGCAGTGTATTGCCCACCGGATCGGTCACACTCAAGGAATTGCATCTGCTGGCTCAGGATCAAGATGCGATCGCCCAGTGGCAGTTTGAAACACGCGGCAAGGAATTAACCACCGTCGATCAAATGTTTACCGATGGGGTGTTACGGGTAGCTATAAATGATAATTTGGAGGGCATTTTCCAGCTCGATAGCTTTGATTGGATTGATGTTAGTGCGGCCGAGCAACAGCGGATCAATACGCTCAAAGAGCATCCCGCTTTCTGGTATACCCTCTACCCATTTCCCTATTGGGATAGTGTGACTAACTGGTCAGCGCAGCGGCAACTCTCCCCAACCCTGGTTTTGGGTCTCATCCGGCAAGAATCCCGGTTCGAGTCGCAAATTCGCTCTAGTGCAGGTGCCACTGGATTGATGCAGGTGATGCCGGACACTGGCGCTTGGATCGCTGGCAAAACTGGGATTACCAGCTACTCGCTCTCTAATCCAGAAGACAATATCAAAATGGGCACCTGGTATCTGGACTACACCCACCGCGAGTATGGCAATAACTCAATGCTGGCGGTGGCTAGCTATAATGCGGGGCCAGGAGCAGTGGCCAGATGGGTAAACCAACGCAGCCTCAGCGATCCCGATGTGTTTGTGCAGCAGATTCCCTACAGCGAAACGCGGGGTTATGTGGTGAAGGTGTTTGGTAACTACTGGAATTATTTGCGCCTCTATTCACCAGCAGTGCAACAGCGGCTAGTCCAGTTGGAGCAACAGAACACCCAGGTTTCTACAGTGCCTAGTCCTGAGAATTAAAATTTGCTCATCATTGATCTTTCGATCGCCAATATCAACGATGTTTGCGTAGCAGCCGTTTGAACATCCTGATTGAGCCTGATTTAGGTAAATATTGGCAACTCCTAGCTTGTTATTGAGATGGGTTGCTTGAGAAGCCTATTACTTCTTTAGCGCTCTCTTTGCTCGGCTTAACATTGCTTGATCGTGTTTTGTCGCTAATATTCATTACCTCAATCTGCAGCAACGACATATTTATCGCAACAGCGATCGCCCACAAGCCATAATTAAAGAACTTAAACATCGATAACATCAATGCAATCTTTAATCAGGCTATAAAAATGAGTGAAATTACCGCCGCAGAACATCGCCGTAAAATGCAACGCCGCCAGGAAGTGCAGGCCAAGCGACTGGCAGAAAAACAGCTAGAAAAAGGCTTGATTATTGTCAACACTGGCGATGGCAAGGGCAAAACCACCGCTGCATTGGGGATGGTGCTGCGATCGCTGGGGCATGGTTATCATGTGGCGATCGTGCAATTTATTAAAGGTGCATGGCAACCGGGCGAAAAGGCAATTTTAGAAATGTTTGGCGATCGGCTCACCTTTCAGGCCATGGGCGAAGGCTTCACCTGGGAAACCCAAGACCGCGATCGTGATATCGCCAAAGCCAAAGAAGCATGGCAAACGGCGTTGGAATTAATTAAGAACCCAGAGATTAAGTTGGTTTTGCTGGATGAGATTAACATCTCGCTGAAGCTGGGCTATTTACAGGTAGAGGATGTGATCGCTGGGCTGAAGCAAAAGTCGGCCGATAATCACGTGATCCTAACTGGTCGTGGTGCTCCCGCTGAGCTGATCGAATACGCTGATCTGGTTACCGAGATGAAACTAATTAAGCATCCATTCCGCGAGCAAGGTGTAAAAGCACAGGCCGGAATCGAGTTTTAATTTTTTTGATGGATAACTTGTCCTATCACCCAATCGCATTAGTCTAAGATCGCCCATCCAGTCCATTAAGCCAGATGATGCGGCAAACCTGCTAACCAAATAGACTAAGTATATTGAAACTCTGCAAACAAGATAATCATGACTGTGATGCGATCGCCGCTGACTAGTGCAAACCTAGCAAGTAGCGATCGCTTTTTTATGCAAATTTATCGCAATCAAGTTTAGATTGCTAAGTTTAGATCGCCAAACCCAGCTTTAAGCCCAACGCCGCATGAATCAAAAGCAAAGCTAAAATACCACTGCCCACATAGGCATGGGTAGTACGCAGCGCTACCTTATCGCCAAAGAATCCCGTGTAAGAAATTAAGGCATTGATCGCCAGCAGGATTAATACAGCAGAACCAGTCCAGAAATGCGGGCTTTCCAACAGCGGCTGATCTTGCACCACCAGGGAAATCAGGCCACCACTGTAGCCCAATGCCAGAAAGATCGACATCAAAGGCGCAACCTTACGATGATCGGCACGGCTTTTTGCTTCCACTTCCACATCACTGGTTAGCCTGGCTTTCCATCCCGCAATCCCCGCAAAGCTGCCCATTGCCAAAATTACGATCGACATGAAAAAAGGATGTCCCCAGTGGTTTACCACTTCAGGGGTGCCAAGCTGATTAACCTGGTCGGCGATCGGTTGAATTATTTGTCTGATGTCCATAAGTTGTGTTGCGATCGAAGAGATAGATTATTGCAGTACATCATGCATATTATTAATAAGCTTGAAGATATGTAAAGCGTAGAAATACCTTTAACTGCCTCTGGGGGTATAAGCTAGAATATTTCTGTTGAATAGTTGAAAGGAGTAGTCATGGTTAATACTGAATCTCAGGCTAACAATCCAACTAAAGAGACGACTGCCAAGAAATCAGATTCAGCCCTTATCCTAACCATTGAAGGGGAAGAGTTCACCTTAGAAGAGCTAAAAAATATTTCTACAGAAAAAATTGATGCTCTCAAAAAAACAATTAATCAAATTTCAAAAATTATCAACAAGGAGGATAGCTTAGTTGGTTCAATGACCAGGGCAGAACTCAAGGAATTGATTGCCCAAACGGTACGCGAAGTTGTTCAGCAGGAAAATTCCAGTAATTCCTATTGGGCAAAGATTGAGCAAATAAAATCACAGGAATATGTGCCGAGTGCCAAGCCAATTTCACAGATAGCGGCTGAGCTATTTGCTAAAGTTCCAGAGGAAGAATGGGCAGAAGTACCTGAAGATGCTTCAAGAGTTGATGAGTATTTATATGGTCATTCTGCTGATTAGGTGAATGATGAAAGCTGTTTTTGCGGATACGGGATATTGGATCGCGCTGTCTAACATCAAAGATGACTTGCATCAGAAAGCTTTAGAGGTTGAGCACAAATTGATTGCCGCAAGTGCGATTATCTTTACTAGTGAAATGATCTTGACAGAATACCTAAATCATTTTCCTAAAGGCGGTACTCATATCCGTAGGCAAGCGGTCAATTTCATATCTGCAATGGATCAGCATCCTAACGTTACAGTAATTCCACAGGATAGCAATTTGTTTGGTAGAGCATTGCAACTTTATGGCGAAAGAGATGATCAAGGATGCAGCTTAACTGACTGTAGTTGTTTCATAATTATGCGAGATCATCAAATTAGCGAAGCTTTGACCCATGATAAAGACTTCGAAGCAGAAGGTTTTAGAGCTTTACTACGCGAATAAACTGTAATATTTGATATGCTCTAGAGCTCTAATGGCAATATCGATGCATATGCTTGTGCCAACTGCTTGAATATTATTCACAACTTAAATTAGTCAATAACCCCAACATCATGGCAGAGCGACTGCAAAAAATAATTTCCCAATATGGGATCGCCTCACGCCGACAGGCCGAACAAATGATTCTGGATGGACAAGTGCGGCTCAATGGCGCAGTGGTAGACGAATTGGGCACGAAAGCCGATCCAAATAGCGATCGAATCGAAGTTAATGGCAAGCTGCTGCGGGGCGATCGTCAACCTGATCAGGTTTATCTATTGCTCAATAAACCGCGCGGATTTATTTGCACCCGCAGCGATCCCAAAGGGCGTAGAACCGTGATGGATTTGTTACCAAAGAATTTCCATCATCTCTATCCCGTAGGTCGGCTGGACTACGATAGCAGTGGTGCAATATTGCTCACCAACGATGGCGATCTGGCTAATCGATTGTTGCATCCGCGCCATCACGTGATCAAAACCTATATGGTTTGGGTGCGGGGCAATCCCAGTCATGAGAAATTGGCGAAATGGCGGCAGGGTGTAATGCTCGACGGCAAGCCTACTTTGCCGGCCAAGGTAAAAGTTATTGCCAATGAAGCTGGTAACAGCAAGATTAAGCTGGAAATCAAAGAAGGGCGCAATCGCCAGATCCGGCGAGTGGCTGAGCATTTGGGGTTGGAGGTGTTGGAATTGCGGCGGGTGGGGATCGCTAACCTGACACTTAAGGATATTGCCCCTGGTCGCTATCGCTTGCTGAATGCCCAGGAGGTTGAGCAACTTTACGCTGATACGAACTAACTGAGCCAATGTAAAGAACTAGAAATATATACCGATCGCTAGAAGTCAAAAAGTAAACATTGGTTAAGAGGCCACGCACATCACCGCAAACCCCCTTAGGCTAGGTAGCAGAAGTAAAGCTACGCAACGAGCAAATAAACGCAAAAGCCTATGAAGTTAGCATATTGGATGTATGCTGGGCCTGCCCACATCGGCACCCTTCGCATCGCCAGTTCGTTTAAAAACGTCCATGCGATCATGCATGCGCCCCTGGGTGATGACTATTTTAATGTGATGCGCTCCATGCTAGAGCGAGAACGCGATTTTACGCCCGTGACCACCAGCGTCGTCGATCGCCATGTCTTGGCCGGTGGATCAGGTGAAAAAGTGGTCAACAACATTACCCGTAAGGACAGAGAAGACAAGCCAGATCTGATTGTGCTCACCCCTACATGCACCTCCAGCATCCTGCAAGAGGATTTGGAAAACTTCGTCGAGCAGGCTAGCCTTGATTCTAAAAGCGATGTAATGCTGGCAGATGTGAATCATTACCGCGTCAATGAATTACAAGCCGCCGATCGTACCTTGCAGCAAATTATCAAGTTCTATATTAAGAAAGCCCGCAAGCACGGCAACCTGCCAGCAGGAAAGACCGCCAAACCCTCGGTTAATATTATCGGCATGACTACCCTGGGCTTCCACAATCAACACGATTGCACTGAGCTGAAGAAGCTAATGGGAGAATTGGGGATCGAAGTGAATCTGGTGATTCCCCAGGGCGCTCATGTGGAAACATTGAAGGATTTGCCCAAGGCCTGGTTTAATCTGGTGCCCTACCGGGAAGTGGGCTTGATGACGGCGGAATATTTAAAAACTGAATTTGACATGCCCTACGTGGACATTACGCCAATGGGTGTGGTGGAGACAGCACGCTGCATTCGGGCGATCGGTCAGATCCTCAATGACATGGGTCAAGAAGTCGATTATGAAGACTACATCACTAACCAAACCCTCTATGTTTCCGAGGCGGCCTGGTTCTCTCGATCGATCGATTGCCAGAACCTAACCGGCAAGAAAGCGGTTGTCTTTGGTGACAGCACCCACGCCGCCGCAATGACCAAAGTCCTGGCCAGGGAAATGGGCATTCATGTGGTTTGGGCTGGCACCTACTGCAAATATGATGAAGAATGGTTCCGCCGCGAAGTCAGTGAATATTGCGATGAGATTTTGGTCACGGAGAATCATGGCGACATTGGTGATGCGATCGCCAAGACAGAACCAGCCGCGATCTTTGGCACCCAGATGGAACGCCATGTGGGCAAACGCCTGAACATTCCTTGTGGGGTAATTGCGGCGCCGATTCATATCCAAAATTTCCCGATCGGCTATAAGCCATTCCTGGGTTATGAGGGCACAAACCAGGTGGCAGATCTTGTCTATAACTCATTCACCCTGGGCATGGAAGATCATCTGTTGGAAATTTTTGGCGGCCATGATACCAAGGAAGTAATCCATAAGGGGATCTCGGCAGATTCAGATATGGATTGGGATCGAGAGGCCAAAGAACTGCTCCAGAAGGTGCCTGGGTTTGTGCGCGGTAAGGTGAAGCGCAACACTGAAAAGTTTGCCCGCGATCGCAAGATTGCCTTGATCACCCTGGAGGTGTTTTACGCCGCCAAAGAAGCAGTAGGCGCTTAATGCTTGCTTGGCTAGCTGCTTAGATTTGAGATTATTGAAATTAATTAATAATTTACGGCGATCGCCCTGGGAAATAAACCTGGTGGCGATCGTTTTTTGACCAAATCTTTAACAATATGGATACCTAACCGCAATTATTCATGAGGAACCAACAAAAGCCTCAAAACATATACTATGAGACAAATACAGCGATTTGGCTAAAAAGCAGTCTGTTCTTTGAAATTTACTCAATATCAACTCAATATCAGGGTTAAAGCAATTGATGCATAATTCGGGCTAGCCAGACAAGAACTATGTTCTAAGGTATTGCCAGTGAATCGCAAGATGCGATCGATAACCCCAACTTAACTGTCATTCAACCTCTTGTATGAGTCTCGGCTGAAAGATTTACTAGACTTCTGACCTAAATGCTCACATATGGTTAGAGCTTAGGATTAGCATAGAGCTGCTCGGTAAGGGCTTCTGCTTCAGCCACTATATATATGACATATATATGACAAGTTTATTCACCGACTTGAAGGGGGAATTAGCAGCCCTGACCGCTGCCTTTATTTGGGCTGTTAAATGTCAATTACCAATTTCGACGGCGTCAATTACTTGGCAAATAGCGGATGTAAATGACGTGTGCAAATGACAACTAAAACTAAGCTGAAAGGAACTGCATATGTTGAACCTCAAGGAGCAGTAAGATTCGGATTGATAGCGATTATTATTTTTGCGAGCGCTCAACAGCGTTGCGTTTACGGAAACTATCAGCATGAATTTCAACAATGAGAGCATGATGAATGAGGCGGTCAACGGCAGCAACAGTCATCATGTCATCGGCAAAGATGTGATCCCATTGCGAGAAAGGCTGATTAGCAGTAATGATGAGGCTTTTGCGTTCATAACGATGAGCAATCAGCTCAAACAGGACGGAAGTTTCAGCCTCAGATTTTTTGACATAGCCAAGATCATCAATAATGAGTAAATCAAAGCGGTCAAGTTTGGCAAGGATAGAGGCAAGCTGAAGTTGTAGTTTGGCTTGCTGTAGATGTTGTAGCAAAGCATAGGCCGAGAAGAACTTAACCCGTTTGCCCATTTCAATCATCGAGCGCCCGAGCGCAGCAGCAAGATGAGTTTTACCGACCCCGGAAGGTCCAAATAGCAAGCAGTTTTCGGCCCTATCCAACCAGGCCGTATCTTGTGCCAGTTGGATCAGTGGCGCTGATTTGAAACTAGGGCAATGTTCAAAATCGAAAGAGGTAAAGCTTTTACCAGTAGGTAATTTAGCCTCAGCGAGAGCTCGTTTGATCCGATTCTGTTGGCGATAATCCAGTTCCAATTCGCACAGAGCGAGCAAGAACCGGTCGTAAGCCCAATGCTGTTGGGTGGCCTTCTGCTCGATAGTCTGCCAATGTTGGAGCATGTGCGAGAGTCGTAGCTGTTTGAGTATCAGGCTCAGAGTATTGTTCGGGTTTGGTTTCGAGGAGTTGGTCATAGGCTGAAAGCGAATGTTGTTGTACGTTTAGTTGAGGTACGCTCAATTGCTGCTGGGGTAGTAGGAACTGTTGCTGTAGAGCCTTCAGGCTGAGAGTGCCCTGCTGCAGTTGGGTTTCAAGATAGTCGGCCACTGTAGTTTCTCTATCGTGCTTGGCAGCAATATAGAGGGCTTCAACCATGATGCGCGCTGCATTATCGATTTCAAAATCAGCCTGTAACCTCTGCCACAGCTGCCGCCATTGTTGATTAGGCAATAGGTCTTGCTGCCAGGTGCAGTAAATAAAGGCACGGGGTTTACGCCTGAGGCTATCAATTACATGGCGGTAGTTAATACAGCGAGCACGGCGGATTTTGGCTGACCCATGTACTCGCAAACGGGGTAGTTCCACCACTTGTTGCTGCCCCAAATAACCGACCAGGCGGTTGTGATAGATATGAATATTCAGCTGCCTGCCAATCAGTCTTGATGGCACCGTGTAAAGAATGCAGCGCACCGAAATGGTGCTGTGGCAGGTCACCCGCACCGTCAATTCTTCGTAATCGGCACAGCGATATCTCGGTAGTGGTTGTAGGGTTACTTTTTCCTCGGCAAACTTGGCGCTGCATTTACAATTGAGCTTGGCAACCACCTGCTCGATAAATTCTTGATATGCACTCACTGACTCAAACTCAAAGCTGCCACGCAAATACAGAGCTTGGCGCAACCGGCGCTTGAAATGTCCATGGGGAGATTCGATGGAGCCATTTTCATGAGCCACGCCTGGGTTATTGCGACTTGGACTCATGCCATAGTGTTCACATAGCTCGGCATAGAATTGGGTTAGTGGTTTATGCCGTTTGCCCGCCATATTCCGATAGGCAGCACTCAAATTATCGGTGCGATGCTGCTTTGGTACACCACCACAGGCATGCAGCGCATTCTGTAATCCTTCAGACAAGCCGATAAAGCTCTCGCCACCCTCGATTACCTGCACATATTGCCAGCCACTGTAGGCCAGACGGTAGTGGTACAGCAGGTGCTCATATTGTTTCCCTTTGATGGTAACTTCCACCTGTTTGAGCTCGGTAAAATCTGATAGACCCATTTCGCCGGGCTGATGGCGGATCTCAAACATTACCTCCTGCGGTTTGCCATGGATACTTTTCCATACCTGCACTCGCCTTTGTAAGGTACGCAATTGTTGCTCATATTGGCCTGGATAATGCTCGGCTAGATATTCATACAATGTCATCGCCTCTAGACGAGGCTCACGTCGAAGCATTGGCTCTAGCTCTTCCTCCCACACTCCTGATAGCGGATCTCGGCGGGTGCGCCAATCTCGCTCACCTTTACTCTTGGGCTGGTGTTTGCCTTGCTCAATACGGCTGCCGCTACGGACTGATATGCCGGCAATCTCGGCTGACTCATTTTGATTGCAGCCGACCTCTCGTGCTTTCTTGTACACTTGCACTTGATATTGTTTTATATATTGACCTGACACTGCTGACGTTCCACTTTCCTGTTTGAACGTCTTTAGTGTCTTTCTTTTTCCCGTTTTGATCTCTTTTTTTCTAGTTGACGCCTACCTCCACTTGCGATCTCATATCCTTGCTGGCGATCATCTTTTTATGCCAAGTAATCGTCATCCAGACGCCAAGGTAATTGTCGCCTAACATTGGGCTGCCGTATCGATCGTCTATGTGCGCATGGGCAGGCAAATTAGCCCCTTGGCGCTCAACTTGAGTAAGGGGATCGTAGCGATCGTTTGCTTAGTGATCACCATTTTGCTAATAGACCCGGTACAAGTAACTTTGAGCGAACTAGCTGCAATGACCAGTACCACACCCAAGCCGATCTGGTTATTGTTGACTAGCGGCATCGTAGGGATTGGCATTGGTGATACGGCCTACTTTGCCGCCCTCAATCAAATAGGGGCTAGACGCACAATTATGTTAGAAGCCCTAGCGCCTCCCCTGACTGCAGTGCTGGCAACGTTATTTCTGCGCGAGCGACTGGGTGGACTAGACTGGCTAGCGATCTTGCTAGTGGATTGTCAGCTTTCAATTTGTGGGTAAAGTCGCTTAAGGCGAATACGAGCATCTGCAGTTGTGAATTGCCAATCTACCGACTTCTGCAAATGATTACGCTCAATGAACCAAGCTGATGTTTCTTGTTCAAGAGTTTCTCGATCTGGGATCCGTCGATCCAGACATTGTCGGGTTAGTGCAGACAGCTCGATTTCGGCAATATTTAGCCAACTTCCATGTTTGGGCGTATGGTGAATTTCTAGCCGTTCGACCAACCGACGCGCAGTGGACGGAGCAAAGGCCTGATAGAGCGAGGCAAGTTTGTGAATGTTCAAATTGTCACATACCAAAATGACAGTCTCGCAATCGGCGTAGTCTTGTTCAAGTAAGCGTTGAATTTCGATCGCCCAATCAACTGAGGTTCTGCGTTCACTCACAACTGCTTTACGCCAACCGGCCAAAGGTTCTGTAAACAAGAAAATATTAGCGGTGCCATTGCGCTCATATTCATAATCTACCAACTCTGGTTGTCCTGATTTAGCCGGCAATGGAATGCGTGTTTGTTTAACCAATTGCACCGGTTTTTCATCCATGCAAATTACCGGATGCTTAGAATCATAGGGTTGGTGATAAATCTCTAGTACATCTTCCATATGAGCAACAAAATCGGCATTTTGCTCAGGTGGAATCACATACTGTTGACGTAGATGTGGTTTCAGTTCGTTTTTTTCAGCACTTGTCGCACGGTCTCGTGACAAATAGCTGGTACAATTTCTAACTCCACCGCTTTATCAGCAAGCAATCGCAATGTCCAGCGAGCATGACCAGCAGGTGGTTCGCTACAACGTAAGGCTATTAGCTTTGCCTCCGACTCTCCATCACATACGTGTGGTCGTGGCGCACTTTGGCGAGGTTTGCGTGCCAAGGCCGACTCTAAACCTCCTTCAATCAATCGTTGACGCAGGTTGGCTACTGTATTGCGATGGCAACTAAAGGTGGCGGCGGCTTCCGCATCTGTCCAGTTCTGGCCATTTATATCGATATTTAACAGAATGTTGGCATGTTTGATTTTATAGGCGGCGGCCTTACCAGTAGACACAAGATTTTGCAGCTCTTCGCGCTCTTCCTTGCTCAAACGGACGATATAGCGTTTAGGCATAATATACTGCTCGGATAACATAGGTATAGTTTATCCATCTTTCCCTTAACTCACAAACCCAAGATTGACAGAACACTAGTGGTGGTTGGGGTAACCTGGGTGGTGAGTGAACGTTTACCAAAAAGGATAATCAATCCAACTAATCTAGCTCCAGACCAGACTAAAGACCCATCCCAAGGCCAGATTTGGCGGGGGCTTGTTTTTGGCTTAATTGCTGTATTTGGACAGGCGATCGGTGCGGTGATGTCACGCGCGGCGCTAACCCAGGCGGAGATTTCTCCTTTGTGGAGTGCTTTACTTCGGCTAGGGGCAGGTACATTGATGCTGTGGTTAATGCTGATGGTGCAAAGACAGGTGCGCAAATGGCTGAGCATGATTACTAAACCCAGCACTCTGGGCTTGATTTTTGTTGCGGCTTTTTTCAGTACCTATCTGGGCATTTGGCTACAACAAACTGCTTTAAAGTACGCCGCCGCAGGTATTGCTCAGACTCTGGGGGCAACCAGCCCCATTTTTATTTTGCCGATCGTGGCGATGTTGGGGGAAAAGATCAGTGGCCGGGCTTTATTTGGCGCAATGGTGGCGATCGTGGGGATCACCTTGCTGTTTATTTACTAATCTAGGATTCGACAAAGAAAATTATGAAGGGCTGCGATCGTTTGCTAATGGATGCTAGGTCGACGCTTATCCAGCGAAATTAAATTGGTGGACTACTAGGATCTGAATTAGGACTAGTGGATTGTCAGATTTCAATTTATGAGTATATTCAGACCGCAAGGCGCTAATCACAATGTGTTAGTCATGAGCTACCCATATATTTAGTTTTGACAGAACACTAGGACTAGTTGAACATCCATCAATGTGCAACACCAGATTAATGGCCGTGGATACATGTGTTGGCTACCCAATCTTTGAGTAAAAAAACAATTTGATAAAATATTACTAAACCAGAGTCCGAAAATTGCTTTAAGCCAGCTTTGAGGTGAGTATGATTATTCGTAGTGCTGCCAAAAATTTTGCTTTGATGGTGCAACCGCTTGAAAATGGCGATCGCCTGACCAGGGAGCAATTTGAATATCGTTATGAAATGATGCCTGAGCTTAAAAAAGCGGAATTAATTGAAGGAATTGTACATATGGCCTCACCATTACGTGCTACAGCTCATGGCAGACCCCATGCCAGGATCATGACTTGGCTAGGCACATATCAAGCTGCTACACCAGGAATCGATTGTTTTGATAATGCCACCGTGAGGCTAGACGCAGATAATGAACCCCAACCCGATGCCCTGTTAAGAATTGAGCAAGGCGGTCAATCGCAAATTAGTGCCGATGATTACATTGAAGGGGCACCAGAATTAATTGTAGAAATTGCTGCTAGTAGTGTTTCGATCGATCTTCATGCCAAGCTCAACGTCTATCGTCGTAACCAGGTGCAAGAATACTTGGTCTGGCGGGTCTATGATGGGGCGATCGATTGGTTTCGGTTGCATCGGGGCAGATATGAGCAATTAGCAATCGCGGCTGACCAGGCAGAAGGGATGATTTGCTCAGCGGTATTCCCTGGCCTCTGGCTTGATTCGATCGCGCTTTTGGCTGGGGATATGGCTAAGGTGTTGATCGCTTTGCAACAGGGACTTGCTACAACCGAGCATCAAGCATTTACGCAGCAATTGGCTCAAAGAGCAGAACAAGTGCAGTAGAGCAGCAAGTTGCGATCGCCTCTAATTAGTCCTTTTAGTTCTTTTTAGTTCTTTGGCAAACCTTGAAAATTGAGAAAATTAGTTAATCACCACTTTACCAACCATTCCCGCTTCAGTATGTCCGGCTACGGTACATTTGAGATCGTCAAAATTACCAGCCTTAACTGGCACAAACCACCATTCCGCAGTGCCCTGGGGCAATAATTCAATCTCGCGCACCACGCCTTTCACTTCGGCGATCTTTTTACCTGCGGCATCATCTACCTGTACCTTGCGAGTGTAGATCGCCCTGGCAAACTTCTCAGACGAGAAATAATGCTTCAGATCGCTGGGATTAGTGATCACCAACTTATAGAGCTTGCCAGTTTCGAGGTTAATCTTGTCGGGATAAAAGTGCAACTCATTGTCAGTGTTGCTCAGTTGCACATTGAGCGTAACTGGCTGCTGACGGGTGAGATCGCCTGAAGCATAGGTGGGTGTAGCAAAGCTGAAGAGGGCAAACATTACGATCGCGGCGATCGCTAAATGGTTGATTAATTGTTTGAGCTGGTTCATCTGACTTAACTTAATGGGTAGGAATAGAAGCAAAGATTTTTTAAGCCAAGGAATCCTGCGTTGGCCTTACTTCTGCGACCAAGTATGATTACCTATGCGGAACTATGCGGAACCACCAAAATTATTGCAATTGCACCGACATCGATTGCCACTGGGTTGGGGTATAGGTTTTTAGTTGCATTGCATGTACCATACCGCTGTCCAGATGTTCTTTGATTGCATCATTAACCAGGCGATGTTGCTTAATCATGGTTAGCCCTTCAAATTGGGGGGCAACCACGATCGCGGCAAAGTGCTGACCATCGCGGTTGGGATCTTGAACATTGGCACTAGCACCGGGTAGGGCTTGTTCGATCAGGGCTTGGATTGCTTCTGGAGACATAGTAATAAAGGTTTCGTTTAAAGATTAAGGTTTGATTTTGTAGCTCTAAGCTATTTGAGGTATGGGGACTATTTAAACCCTTTTCGATCTTTTATATCTTACATATCTTACTGAGCATAACGATGATTTCTCAAGTATCGGTTAGGGGTGTGGAGTTATGCGATCGCCAAATTAGCATAGCATCGCCAAAGGAATAGAAGCGATAGCCCTGAGTAATCGCCCGCGCATAGGCATCCAGCAAAAACTGCCGACCATCTTCGCCCAGAAACGAGGCCACCAGCATCAGCAAACTGGACTTGGGCAAATGAAAATTAGTGATCAATCCATCTAGTACCTGCCATTCATAGCCAGGATAGATCATCAAATTGGTTTTGCCGCGATAGGGCTTGAACTTACTGCTTTCCAGCGATCGCGCCACCGTAGTTCCTATGCCAATTACCCGACCACCATTGGCCTTGGTTGCCTTGATTTTAGCGATCGCCGCCTCATTCACCTCTAGCCATTCACTGTGGATCTCGTGCTGGGTAATGTCTTCGGTTTCCACGGGTCGAAACGTACCAATCCCCACATGCAAAGTAATCTGGGTTTGAGCTACGCCAAGATCGCTGAGTTGTTGCAATAATTCTGGCGTGAAATGCAAACCAGCCGTAGGTGCAGCGATCGCGCCAGGGGTTTTGGCATAGATGGTTTGGTATTGATCGGCGGTGGCCTGTGATGCTGTGACATAGGGCGGGAAAGGCACTTGCCCCAAATTGGCGATCGCCTGATCAAGAGAATCAATCCCCTTTAAATAAAATTGCAGCTTGCGCCCCCTGGTTTCCGGGTCATAGTCCACCACTTCGGCGCTGAGTTGCTCGGAAAAAATAATTTTGCTACCCAGCTTGAACCGCTTACCGGGCTTGACCAATGCTGTCCAGCAATTTGCCGCCGCCAATGGTTCGGTCAACAGGATTTCTACTGCCGTGCCTGTTTCTTTGTGGCCATAGAGCCGCGCCGGAATCACTTTGGTGTTATTCAGCACCAGTAAATCCCCTGGTTGCAAAAATTGGGGCAGTTCAAAAAAATGCCGATCGCTAATCTGGCGCTGCACATCAATGCACATCAGGCGCGATCGATCCCTCGGTACACAGGGATTTTGGGCAATGAACTCTGGGGGTAGTTCATAGTCGTAGCTGCTAAGGCGATGGTCGATCGATGACATTGATATATTGATATTTACTTATGGTCGAGCCTGACTTTATAAGTATTTTGCACTAGATCCAGACACTTTTATTCTCTCTTAAAGGTGATGCCCAACTATCCCAATCAGATGACGACTAAGTATATTGACCTGCTGTAGCATTGCAACATAGAAAAATTGATTACCCCTAAACCATTCTCAAATCCCGCTTTGGGCAGTTTCTCAGCCGAGTTCTAACCAGAATGCGATCGGGTAAAAGTATTGTTCAAAATGCTTGTAATCTTTGATCTTTGAGATTAATTGAGCTTAGTTAATCAAGCATATTGCTAATGACCAGGTTCTAATTGAGATCTCTGTTTTGCGATTAGTAATGTGAGCCAGGGTTGAATCGATAGACAAACAATGTTTTTTACCAGTTTTCTCCAGGCATTGAGATTTAGCAAGAAATATCTCTTAGTAGCTGCTTAACTGCTTAGCTTAATTCAACTCAGGCTAGCTAAGGCAATCAGCTCAAAACAGAAAGATATACAAAGGAATTATTAAAGGACTTATTAAAAGAGAGGATATTAATTATGGCAATTTCGATCGGCGATCGGGCTCCAGATTTTACACTCGTTTCCCAAACTGGTGAGCGTTTTAATCTGGGTGACTTACTTGGTCAAAAAAGTATTGTTTTGTATTTTTACCCCAAGGATAATACCCCTGGTTGTACCAAGGAATCCTGCGCATTTAGAGATCGCTACGATGTTTTTCAGGCGGCAGGTGCAGAAGTAATTGGCATTAGCGCTGACTCGGCTCAGTCCCATCAGCAGTTTGCTGGTAAATATGATCTGCCTTTTACCTTGTTGAGTGATCCTGACAATCACGTCAGAAATTTATTTGGCGTGCCCAAAACTATGTGGGTTTTGCCAGGGCGGGTTACCTATGTAATCGATCGCAATGGCGTGGTCAAGCATATCTATGACTCAATGCTAGATTTCCAAGCCCATGTCGATCAGGCTCTGGACACGATTAAATCCTTGGAAGCAGCTCCCGCTAACACAGGCGATCGCGTTACTGCCTAAATTTGGGGTTCTATGTACTTTAGTGCAAATTTATTAATTTTTAGTAGATATTCCTGCGGATCTTAGCCACAAACCTTAACAGCAAGAGACAATATAATTAGAGCTAGTTAGTTGTTTCACATAAGATTGATGGGGGTCATGGCTATGTTTAATAAAATCCTGGTAGCGATCGATATGTCAGCAAATGGCGATCGAGTATTTGCCGCAGCGCTAGATTTGGCCAAGCTGAATCAAGCCGATATGATGCTGCTTCATGTGTTGTCCTTAGAAGAAGAAGGCGCACCGGATTTAATCGCTGTATCTGAGTTGGGCTACTATCCAGGCATTTTGCCACCCGATGCCAATGGCGATCGGTTCCGTCAGCAGTGGAAGTCCTATGAAGACAGATGCTTGGAAAGTCTACATTTTTATACTGACCAATCTAGTGCTGTTGGGGTCAAAACTGAATTTACCCAGGCTTCCGGTAGTCCTGGCCGCGCGATCTGCAAATTGGCGCAAACCTGGGCAGCGGATTTGATCGTGGTAGGCAGACGTGGGCATTCTGGCTTGAGTGAATTGATTTTGGGCAGTGTTAGTAACTATGTGTTGCACCATGCGCCTTGTTCGGTACTCACAATCCAATCGAAGGCCGCTAAGCCCAATAATGGTCAGGCTCAAAGCCCAGAGACAAAAGAGACCAAGGAAGTTAAAAAAGCTTAGCTAGGCTTCGCCATATTTGGCTACAAAATTTTGCCTACCAAATCAGCTCAATCTACAGCAGGTAGGGTGCTTGCCCTGTCAATTTAAAGTTCTCAAATATAGCAGTTTGCATATGGGTAGCGTATCAATTATGCCGTAGGTACAACGATCGACAGGGTATTTATACTTCAGTAAATCGAAAATCGCTATATTGTCTGGTACGGCGCAGCCTGCTTTTATGTTTGATTGAATTAATTTGGTCAAGCAGGAAAAATGTGACTATGGCGTAAAGAAAGTAAGCTCAGGGGCATATTGCCGATCGATCGCTTCTTCTGATCTGGTGGGCTTACATTGATTGGCCATTAATTAGTTTAAAGCTGGTGACAAGATTCGAACTTGCGACCGGCGGTTTACAAAACCGCTGCTCTACCACTGAGCTACACCAGCATGATGCTTAGTTAAATTAATTTTAAAATTAATTCGGTTTTCTAGATTACTACACCAGGGGTCAAAATGTATATGCCCAGAGAAAGACCCGTAAAGTTGAGCCAGCATTAAGCCGGTTAAGTTCCGTAAGCACTGGGGCTAAACGAATCAACAAAGTGACAATCTTGAAAATTAAGATCAGTATTACTCGACCAATTTAAATATGAGGGCTCGCAATCCAGACAGAGTAACTACTACCCGACCACGGTAATTATGATGGCTTTCAATCGAGCAAGACAGATGTCTAGAGCGCCAGTTGACCATCAAATCCTATGTGGTGGACTACTACTAGATGCAAGTCAGCAATCATCATCATTTTCGGGGTTGATTAGTAGCTATTTTAGCAAAGTTGACAGCAAGATCCTGCGGCTATTTTGATCGATGCCGATCGCTAATCATTCTCTTTTCTGGAACAAACTATAGTATTTTATTAGAACTCATTTTATTAGAACTAGAACTCATTCTTTGATTGCACTGGCTGGACAAATACACCAATGCCATTATGAATTGGTGCGATTCGATCGGGGGCACGATTGAGCATATTCCCGCCCAGATATATGCTGGTAGAACCGCCACCATCTAGATTCAAAGCATCTACCGCACCCATTTGCTGCAAAATTTTGGCAGTTTGGGCCAGGCTAGGCAGTTTGCCATCGCCGGAAGCTTCGATCGTAGCCAGGATCAATTTGCCCGACTCACCAGTGGTGGCGATCGCACTGCGGGATGCACCCTGGGTATCAAAGGGGGGGCGAAATTGTTCCAGCTTAGCGTTGAGCACTGGCTTCCCATTTTTGAGCAGCAATGGCCCAGCCCCGATCACATGGGCGTAATTGGTAAAGGTATTGGGACTAATGATTGTTCTGCCCCGCAGTTGGGTGCCAGTGGCCAATTCAGTCGCCAGATCCGCTGATTTGCGGGCCACCAGTAAATAGCCATTGCGGGGAATTGCAATTTTGCTCTCGCCAGCCTTGGCCGCCTGAAACTGAGATGTAACCCGATCGCCGGTAACAATAATCAACACTTCATTATCGGTCAGGGTGGTGTAGGTTTCGCCCCAGTTGGCCGTATATCGAGCTACGCCCTGTTGCACATAGCCACTATTGAGATGGGAAAGTTTAATTGTTTTCTGATTAGAGGTGGTGAGTTCTTCGGCAAATTCGAGCCGATCCATCAAAACCGAGCCATCATCATTCCAAGCCACCACGCCACGTTGCAAAACTGGGCCAGCCATCCATTGATGGTTATATTTAATCGGGCTGACTGGCAGCTTACGATCGCGGTTAAAAAAGCCACCGTTGATCGCTGCGGTTGCCTGCCACTGCTGCGCCATTGTTTTCAGGGTGCTGGTGCCAAACATACCGCTAGGACTGCTCCAAATTGGCCGCATATTTACGCCCGGCTGGCTGAGATCGACCAGGAGCGAAGTAACTGTAAAATCCAGGGTTTGCGGATCTTGCTCCGATTTCACATTGGGATTTGGCAAGGCTACAATTTGCCGCCGATGACGTAGCCCGGTTGCCCAAACAATGTTTTGCTCGGTGGGTGGGCGATCGCGGCGAATATCCACCACAATCCGTTCTGGATCACTGAGGGTTTCCACCACAGCCTCAGCGGGTTCAGTGGTGCGAATCCGTAGGATCGTTTGTTTGTTACGGCTTTGAATGCTCAGTGCTTCGACCAAGTTGCCCTTTGTGGTATCCACTTCGGTCAGCAGACTGGGTAAGGCTTCAGCCGCAATAATCAGATTAATCGTGTTTTCCTGCTGTTGCACCTGCCAGGGAGTGCGATTGTTCAGATCAATCACGACCCGATCGCCCCACTCTTGCTTGCCCCGCCGGATCGCTTGCAAGTTCACATCTGGTGTAAAAATATTCAAGGTACTGCCATCGATTTCGGTGCGCCATTGGCCACCAAATTGATCGATGCTGAGGTAGCGCTGTTGGATTGGCCGATCGAAGGCTACTTCAGTGAAAAATGGCACCGAGAACCACTTAACCCGCTGTTCATCGGCGCGATTGGAGTCGAGCAACTCTAGCCCCAAAGCGCCATCAAGCCAGTTTTCCTGCACAAAGATTTGTTGTTGGCCATCTTCCAGCCGCCTGATCCATTTCCCATTCCACGGTTGGCCATTGAGTCGGATTTGGCTACCCTCCTGCTGCAGCGGTACACTGATAGCGCTTTCAACACCACAGGTAACAGCGATCGCAACACTTGCCAGAACGGCAAAAACTCGATTTCGATAAGCTTTCATGGTTGATGGATTCCGGTTGATGGGGCTGGTTTAGATAACCTAGTTTTGGATTTAGCCTCAGATCTCAGATATTAACGATTGGCTCAATCTGAGTGAGAGCAAATTAGCTAATTATTTAATATCAATATTTAATATCAATATTCAATATATTCAATATTCACTAACTGTTTCTGGCGATTGCTTAGCAAAGACAATCAGGACGATCGCACTGAATCTTGGATTGACTCCATATATTTCAGTAACTGTGGCAATCATAGTTAGTTGGCAGCAATTCTAACCCAAAGTTCCTAATCTGGTAATTTTTCGTAATTGGGTTTTAAGACTCTGCGGTTGACGGCAGGTAATTGTAATTGTTCCTTAATAACAAACTTGCCGCCAAATA